>DATAAV010000389.1:0-5204 GCA_036259935.1 Geodermatophilus sp.
GGTGGCCGCCCGCGTCTACGGGGAGCCGGCCCGGCGGCTGCAGGTCGTCGGGATCACCGGGACCAACGGCAAGACCACCACCAGCTACCTGGTCGAGGCCGGCCTGGCCGCCGCCGGGCGGGCGACCGGGCTGATCGGCACCGTGGAGACCCGCACGCGGGGTCGGGCGGCCGACGGCACTCCCACGGTCACCACGTTCCCGAGCGTCCGCACCACACCCGAGGCGCCCGCGCTGCACGCGCTGCTGGCCACGATGGCCGACGCCGGGGTGCAGACCGTCGTCATGGAGGTCTCCAGCCACGCCCTGGTGCTCGGGCGGGTCGGCGGCGTGCCCTTCGCCGCCGCGGGCTTCACCAACCTCGGGCGCGACCACCTGGACTTCCACCGCGACCTCGAGGACTACTTCCGGGCCAAGGCGCTGCTGTTCGACGGCCGCGCCGCGGTCGAGGTGATCGACGTCGACGACCCCTACGGCCGCCGGCTGACCGGGATGCTGGGCGACCGCCGGCCGGTCACCGTCTCCACGCGGGACGGCGCCGCCGCCTGGCGGGCCGCCGACGTCACCGTCGCCGCCGACGGCGGCTCAGCGTTCACCCTGCACGGTCCCGGGAGCCGCCGCTGGCCGGCCGCGGTCCGCCTGCCGGGCCGGTTCAACGTGGCCAACGCGGTGCTGGCGGTGGCCCTGCTCGACGCCGTCGGCGTCCCCGTGGAGACCGCGCTGGCCGGGCTGGCGCGGACGGTGGTGCCCGGCCGGATGGAGCCGGTCGAGGTCGGCCAGCCCTTCCGGGCCGTCGTCGACTACGCGCACACCCCCGACGCGGTGCGCACCGCGCTCACCGCCCTGCGCGGCTCGACGCCGGGGCGGGTGATCACCGTGCTGGGCTGCGGCGGGGACCGCGATCCCGGCAAGCGCCCGGCGATGGGCGCGGCCGCGGCGGCCGGCAGCGACCTGCTCGTCGTCACCGACGACAACCCCCGCTCGGAGGACCCCGCCGCCATCCGCGCGGCGATGCTCGCCGGCGTCCCCGCCGACCGGCGCGGCGACGTGCTGGAGATCGGCGGCCGCCGGGCCGCCATCGCCGAGGCGGTCGCCCTCGCCCGGCCCGGCGACACCGTCCTCGTGGCCGGCAAGGGGCACGAGAGCGGCCAGGAGGTCGCCGGCACGGTGACCCCCTTCGACGACCGCGCCGTGCTGCGCGATGTGCTGGCGCGACTGGCGCCGGCCGGAGCGGAGCCCACAGCGTGATTCCCCTGACCCTCGACGAGGTCGCCGCGGCGGTGTCCGGCGGGCTGTCCCGTGCCGCCACGGCCACCGTGACCGGGAAGGTGACCGTCGACTCCCGCACCGTCGCGCCCGGCGACCTGTTCGTCGCCGTGGCCGGGGAGCGGGTCGACGGCTCCGACTTCCTCGCCGCCGCCGCGGCCGCCGGCGCGGTCGCAGCGCTGGGCACCCGCGCCGACGAGGCGCTGCCGTGCGTGCTGGTCGACGACCCGGTCGCCGCGCTGGGCCGGCTGGCCGCCGCCGTGCACACCCGGTTGGTGGGTGCCGGGCTGTCGACGCTCGGGATTACCGGCTCGTCGGGCAAGACCTCCACCAAGGACCTGCTCGGCCAGGTGCTCGCCGCCGCCGGCCCGACGGTCAGCCCGCCGGGCTCGTACAACAACGACATCGGCCTGCCGCTCACCGTGCTCGACGCCGACGAGGGCACCCGGTTCCTCGTGCTGGAGATGGGCTCGCGCGGGCCCGGCCACATCGCCCGGCTCTGCCGCGTCGCCCGCCCGCGCATCGGCGTCGTGCTCAACGTCGGCTCGGCGCACGTGGGCGAGTTCGGGTCGCCGGAGATCATCGCCGTCGCCAAGGGCGAACTGGTGGAGGCGCTGCCCGAGGACGGGACGGCGGTCCTCAACGCCGACGACCCCCGGGTGCTGGGCATGGCCGGCCGCACCCGCGCCCGGGTGCTCACCACCGGCCTGGGCGCCGACGCCGACGTGCGGGGCAGCGACGTCGTTCTCGACGAGGCCGGCCGGGCGCGGTTCACCCTGACCGCGGCGGGGGAGTCCCACCCGGTGGCGCTGCAGGTGGTCGGGCAGCACCAGGTCGCCAACGCCCTGTCGGCCGCCGGCGCGGCGCTGTCCGCCGGGATGTCCCCGGCGCAGGTCGCCGCCGGGCTGTCGTCCGCCGTGGCGCGCAGCCGCTGGCGGATGGAGGTCACCCGCCGCGAGGACGGCGTGACCGTGGTCAACGACGCCTACAACGCCAACCCCGAGTCGATGCGGGCCGCGCTGGCTGCGCTGCGCGGGCTGCCCGCCCGGCGGCGGATCGCCGTCCTCGGGGGCATGGCCGAGCTGGGGCAGCGCGCGGCCGAGGAACACGAGCGACTCGGCCGGGACGCCGTCGCCGCCGGGGTGGACCTGGTCGTGGCGGTCGGGACCGATGCGGTAGGGATAGCGGCGGGCGCCTCGGCCGCTGGTGCCCGCGACGGAAAGGGGTCGGTGCACGTGCCGGACCGGGCTGCTGCCTGCCAGCTGCTGACGGAGGTGCTGGCGCCCGGCGACGTCGTGCTCGTCAAGGCCAGCCGGTCCTACGGGCTCGAGCTGCTCGCCGCCGACCTGCTGACACCCGGGGCAGGCGCGTGAAGTCCGTCCTCATCGCCGCCGCCTTCGGCCTGGTGATCTCGATCCTGTGCACGCCGCTGGCCGTCCACCTCTTCCGGCGGCGCGGCTTCGGCCAGGAGATCCGGGACGACGGGCCGGAGACCCACCTGTCGAAGAAGGGCACGCCCACCATGGGCGGCACCGTCATCGTGGGGGCCACGGTCGGCGGGTACCTGATCGCCCACCTGTTCGTGATCAACCAGCCCGGCCGCGGGGTCACCGCAAGCGGGCTGCTGCTGCTGTTCCTGATGGTCGGGCTGGGCACCGTCGGCTTCCTCGACGACTACCTCAAGATCCGTCATCGGCGCAGCCTGGGGCTGAACAAGACGGCCAAGCTGGTCGGCCAGCTCGTCGTCGGCCTCGCCTTCGCCATCCTGGCGCTGAACTTCCCCGACGAGGGCGGGCTCACCCCCGCGTCGACGTTCGTCTCCTACGTGCGCGACCTCGCGCCGCTGGCGCTGGGCCCGATCCTGTTCGTGGTGCTGGCCTACCTGTTCATCGCCGGCTTCTCCAACGCGGTGAACCTGACCGACGGCCTCGACGGGCTGGCCGCCGGCTGCTCGGCCATGGTCTTCGGCGCCTACGTGATCATGTCGTTCTGGCAGTTCACCCACGACTGCACGTCCACGGTCGTGGACGGCTGCTACCAGGTGCGCGACCCGCTCGACGTCACCCTCGTCGCGGCCGCGGCGATGGGCGCCTGCCTGGGCTTCCTGTGGTGGAACACCAGCCCGGCGCGGATCTTCATGGGCGACACCGGCTCGCTGGCCCTGGGCGGGCTCATGGCCGGGATGGCGATCGTCACCCGCACCGAACTGCTGCTGATCGTGCTCGGCGGGCTGTTCGTGGCTGTGACGTTGTCGGTGGTCATCCAGGTGGCCTTCTTCCGGGCCACCCGCCGCCGCGTCTTCCGCATGGCGCCCCTGCACCACCACTTCGAGCTGGCCGGCTGGACCGAGAACACGGTGATCGTCCGCTTCTGGCTGGTGACCGGCATGGCGGTGGCCTTCGCCCTGGGCCTGTTCTACGCCGACTGGCTCGCCGTCACGGGCCTGTGAGGCCGGCGCCGCGCGGCGCGGGAGCGCGACACGCCCCGCCGGTCCGCCTCCTCGAGCGGCCCAGCCGCGACGATGGCGGAATGGTCCAGCCCGGAGGTCAGTCCGCTCCCGGGCGGCGCCGGACGGCCGGCCGGGTACTGCCGCGCCGCTTCCCCGGCCCGGCCTGGCTCGACGGGCCCATGACCAGCTGTCACCTGGTGATCGGTGCCGCCGGTCTGCTGCTGGCCATCGGCCTGGTCATGGTCTTCTCCGCCTCCGCGATCGAGGCAGCCCTGGACGACCGGCCGGCCTGGGCGCCGGGGGTCGACCAGCTCCTCTTCGCCGGCATCGGCCTGGGCGCGCTCGTCGTCGCCGTGCGGCTGCCGGTGGGGGTGGTGCGGCGGTGGGCGACGATCGCCCTGATCGGTGCGCTGGTCCTGCTGGTGGCGGTGCTCATCCCGGGAATCGGCATGCAGCTCAACGGCTCCCGGGCCTGGATCGACCTCCGGGTCACCAACTTCCAGCCGTCGGAGGTCGCCAAGCTCGTCTTCGCGCTGTGGGGCGCGCATGTGCTCGCCACGCGGGACCGGTACCTCACCGTGCGGACGCTGCTGATCCCGGTGCTGCCGGTGTTCGCCCTTCTGTCCCTGCTGCTGTACCTCGAGCCGGACTTCGGGGCGATCGTGACCCTCGGCCTGGTGCTGGTCGGCCTCCTGTGGGGCGGGGGGCTGCCGCGACGCTACTTCGGCGGGTTCCTCGTCGTCGGCGCCGCCGTCCTGGTGCTCATGGTGATGGTCGCGCCGTACCGGATGGAGCGGATCACCGCCTTCCTCGACCCGTTCGCCGACCCCACCGACAGCGGCTTCCAGGCGATCCGCGGCTTCTACGCGCTGGCCACCGGCGGGCTGTGGGGCGTCGGGCTGGGCAACAGCGCGATGAAGTGGAACCTGCTGCCCGAGGCGGAGTCGGACTACATCTTCGCCATCATCGGGGAGGAACTCGGGTTTCTCGGGTGCCTGGTGGTGGTCACCCTCTACGGCGTGCTCGCCTGTGCCGGCTTCCGCATCGCCCGCCGCTCCGCCGACCGGTTCGTCCAGCTGGCCAGCGTGGCCATCACCGTCTGGATCGTCGGGCAGGCGGCGATGAACATGGGCTACGTCGTCGGTCTGCTCCCGGTCACCGGCGTCACGCTGCCGCTGGTCTCGGCCGGTGGCACCTCGCTGGTGCTCACCCTGTTCATCGTGGGGCTGCTCATCCGGTTCGCCGTCTCCGAGCCCCAGGCCATCGAGTACCAGCGGGGCCGCGACCGCGGCCGGCTGGCCCGGCTGCTGCTGCCGGTGCCCGAGCACGCGGTGGACCCCGTCCGGCCGCGCCGCCGGTCCGACGCCGACCGCCCGGCCCGCCGGCCGGAGGGAGCCGAGCGGGCCGCGCGGCGTCCCGCCGTCAGCGGCGGTCGTACCGTGGCCCGCGTGCAGCCTGTCGGCGAGGGGGGCCCGGGTGCGCGCGAGCGCG
>DATAAV010000390.1:0-3297 GCA_036259935.1 Geodermatophilus sp.
CGCGCCCGCGCCGAGCTCTCGGAAGGTGCTGTGCGGCAACGCCACCCAGTCCGGCGTCGTCAGCCCGGCCGAGCGCACCACCGACTTGGCGGCGGGCTTGTCCCAGGCCAGCCGGCAGGCGGCGGCCGGCGAGCCGACGTAAGGCACGCCGGCCAGGTCGAGGACCGCCCGCAGCGCGCCGTCCTCCCCGGTGGCGCCGTGCAGCGCGATGAACACCGCGTCGGCCGGGGCCGCGGCCAGGCCCGGCAGCAGCTCGGCGTCGGCGTCGCGCAGCTCGGCGTCCAGGCCCACCCGGGCCAGCTCCTCGCAGACCTGGGTGCCGGACGAGAGGCTGACCTCGCGTTCGAAGTTCAGCCCGCCGGCCAGGACGACGGCGCGCAGGGGGTGCCGGTCGGCCGCGGGCTCCGCGGCGGGTGCGGCGGCGGGATCGCTCATGCGGGGTCGTCCTCGTAGCGGTCGCTGTTGGCCGGGCCGACGAACGGGTCGACGTCGGGGATGCGGGCGGTGTGCCCGGAGGGGCCGACCGCGCGGAAGGCGCCGGTGTCCACCGCGCCGAACGTGGAGTGCAGGTCCTGCTCGGCCTCGATGACCCGGGCCAGCCGTCGCACGCCCTCCCGGATCTGGTCGGGCTCGGGATAGCAGTAGGACAGCCGCATGTACTCCCGGCCGCTGCCGTCGGCGTAGAAGCCGATACCCGGCACGTAGGCCACGTGCGCGTTGACCGCCCGCGGCTGCATGAGCTTGGCGTCCAGACCGTCCGGCAGCTTGAGCCACACGTAGAAGCCGCCATCGGGCCGGGTCCACGTCGTGCCCGCCGGCATGAGGGCGGCCAGCGACTCCAGGGTGGCGTCGCGCCGCTCCCGGTAGAGCTCGGTGAACAGCTTGATCTGCTCGCGCCAGGGCTGGGTGTCCAGGTACCGCGCGACCGCGTACTGGGTCAACGACGGCGGGCAGAGCACCTGGGCCTCGGTGGCCAGGACGAGCTTCTCCCGCACCGCCAGCGGAGCCAGCACCCAGCCGACCCGCAGGCCCGGCGAGAAGGTCTTGGAGAACGAGCCGAGGTAGATGACCCGCCGAGCGTTGCGCGCCCGCAGTGCCCGCATGGGGTCGCGGTCGAAGCCGAGCAGCCCGTACGGGTTGTCCTCGATGACCAGCAGGTCGTAGCGCTCGGCGATGTCGATGATCGCGTCGCGGCGCGGCTCCGACAGGGTCACGCCGGCCGGGTTGTGGTAGTTCGGCACCGTGTAGAGGAACTTCACCCGGTCGCCGTTGGCGCGGCACTCCAGCAGCGCCTGCTCCAGCGCCTCGGGGATCAGCCCGTCGTCGTCCATGGCCACGTGCCGGACCCGCGCCTCGGAGGCCTCGAAGACCCCGAGCGCGCCCACGTAGGAGGGGCCCTCGGCCAGGACGACGTCGCCGGGGTCGCAGAACACCCGGGTCACCAGGTCCAGCCCCTGCTGGGAGCCGACGGTGACCACGACCTCGCTGGGTGAGGCGTCGAGGATGCCCTCGAGCGCCATGACGTCGCAGATCCGCTCGCGCAGCCGCGGGTCGCCCTGCCCCGAGCCGTACTGCAGCGTCTGCGCGCCCATGCCGGAGACGAGGTCCCCGATCATGGAGCCGACGGCGTCGAGCGGCAGCGCGGTGACGGCGGGCATGCCGCCGGCCAGGGAGACGACCTCGGGCCGGCTCACCACGGAGAACAGCGCGCGGATCTCCGAGGTCTTCATCCCGTGCGTGCGTGCTGCGTACCGGTCGGCCAGCGGGTCCAGCCGCGGATGGCGCGGCACGACGTGGGAGGACGCACTGTGCTGCGGGTGCGCCCCCGACGGACCGGGGCCGGCCGGCGGGCCGGACGGAGGAAGAGCCACCCCCCGAGTCTAGGCAGCCGCGCGGCGCGCCCCTCGCGGACACGGCCACCGGGACGGACCCGTCCGGTCCCTCCAGGGCCCTCCCGTCACACCCGCCGCGTCAGAGCGGGCCGGGCAGCACGAAGGTGCCCGTCGGCGGGTCGGCCTCCGCGGGCAGGAACAGCCGCTGGACGGCGGCCAGGACGGCGGCGGCAACCGTGCTGCGCAGCCGCGCGTCGAGCAGCAGCAGCCGGTCGACCGGGTGGGAGAGGTAGCCGCAGTCAAGACGGACGGCGGGCATCCGGGTCATGCGCAGCAGGTCCCAGGTCTTCGGGTGCGAGCCCAGGTCGAGCATGCCGGTGCGGGCGACGACCTCCCGCCGGACCAGGTTGGCGAACTGCTCGCCCACGGTGGAGGAGGCTCCCGACCCGGTGCCGTAGTAGTAGCTGGCCACCCCGCGGGCGTGCTCGGAGGTGTGCGCCTCGGTGTGCAGGGAGAGGAACAGGTCGGCGCGGGCGTCGTTGGCGAAGGCGGTGCGCTCGGCCGGAGTCGGGTTCTGCCCGCGGCCGCGGGTGAGGTACACGGTGGCGCCCGCGACGGCCAGCCGGCCCTCGATCCGGGAGGCGAGGTCGAGCACCAGGTCGGCCTCGGTGGTCTCCCCGGCCGTGTATCCGGTCTCGTCGCCGCCGTGGCCGGGGTCGATGACGATCCGCCGGCCGATCAGGTGCGGTCCGCTCTCCACGAAGGAGGCGCTCTGGCGCAGCAGCTGGGGGCGGCCGCCGGTGACCTTGCGGCCCAGCTGGCGCAGCGCACGCAGCGTGGCCGGCCCGCACGTGCCGTCGGCGGTCAGCCCGTAGTCGCGCTGGAAGTTGCGCAGCCCGACCTCGGTCTCCGGCCCGAAGATGCCGTCGGCGCGGCCGGCGTCGTAGCCCAGCTCGAGCAGCCGCTCCTGCAGGGCGGTGACGTCGTCCCCGCGCATGGGCCGCTCGGGATCGTGGTGCAGCAGCCGGTCGCCCAGGGACCAGCGCGCCTCCGACAGCGCCCGGTAGGTCTCCTCGCCGACCCGGCCGTCGACCGACAGCCCCCGGATCTGCTGGAAGTGGCGGACGGCGAGCTCGGTGGCCCGGTCGTAGACGGCCTGCTCGAGGCCGTCCTCGGAGCCGGCCGGCTCGGGGCCGCCGTCGGGAGGTGGTGGAAGGAGGCCGAGGCTGCGCAGCGCGGCGTGCACGTCGGCCACGGCCGGACCACGGTCCCCGGGCCCCAGGGGATGCATGCGCGTGTCGGTTCCCATTGACCGACGATTGTCGTCCCCGGCCCTGGAGGCGGCCCGTCGGGGGGCCCGGGACGGCTCCGGCCCCGGACGCGCCAGGGCCCACCCGGCCGGGCGGCGGGTGGGCCCTGGGTGACGCTGTGCGCCGGCGGCCCCCCTGCTGGGTCCCGCCGCGAG
>DATAAV010000391.1:0-14429 GCA_036259935.1 Geodermatophilus sp.
GGAGGCGAGCCAGATGGCGTCGGCACCCTCGCCGCAGCCGGCGTCCAGGGCCGTGCCGGGGGTCAGGTCGGCCGCCTCCGCCACCAACTGCGGATTGGGCTGACGGTTACCGGCCGCAACATGACCCCCGCGATAACGGTCTTCCCAGAACGTGCGGCTGAGCTCCTCGGACACGGTGGTTCTCCTTCGATCGTTCACAGGCCGGAGCGGCGGTCGCCGGTCACCAGGTCACGGGGTCGCGCTTCGGCATCCCGGTGGGCGTCGACCGCCCGGCGGGTCTCCTCGGCGACCAGGTCGGCGTTGATCTGGCCCGCCACGGCCGCGCCCGCCGCCGCGGCGGCACCCACCTGGGCGGACAGGTCCGTCACGTTGCCCGCGACCCACACCCCGGGCACGTCCGTGCGGCCGGTCGGGTCGGCGGGGATGTGCTCCCCCATCCCGGACGGGTGTTCCGCCGGGCGCAGTCCCAGTGCCGGCAGGAAGCCGGCGCGCGCCACCATCCGCGGTGCGACCGCCAGCGCGTCCCGGGCGACCACCGCGCCGTCGACCAGCCGCACTCCCACCAGGCGGTCGTCGAGGATCTCCAGCGCCGCCACTTCGCCCGCCACCACGCGGATACCGCGCGCCGCCAGCTGCTCCGCCTGGTCGGCGGTCGGCGGTGGCGCGGTGTGGGAGAAGTACGTGACGTCGGCGCTCCACTGCCGGAACAGCAACGCCTGGTGCACCGAGAGCGGCCCGCCGGCCAGCACGCCGATGGCCCGGTCACGCACCTCCCAGCCGTGGCAGTACGGGCAGTGCAGCACGTCCCGGCCCCACCGGGCCCGCAGCCCGGGTACGTCCGGAAGCTCGTCCACCAGCCCGGTGGCCACCAGCAGCCGGCGTGCCCGGACGGATCTGCCGTCGGCCAGCGTCACCGCGAACCCGTCGTCGTCCCGGACCACGGCGCCGACCTCACCGGACACCACCTGGCCGCCGTAGCTGCGGACCTCCGCCCGTCCGCGGTCGAGCAACTCCGCCGGCGGGATCCCATCGCGGCCCAGCAGCCCGTGCACGCCCGCGGCGGGGGCGTTGCGCGGGGCGCCTGCGTCGAACACCACCACCGACCGCCGCGCCCGGGCCAGCATCAGGGCTCCGCTCAACCCGGCGGCACCACCGCCGATCACCACCACCTCATAGCCGTCTCTCAACTGATCGGCCATCGCAACCACCTCCACGGCGACCATGCGCCGACACCGGCCACGGTGGCAAGCTTTGTTGCCAGCATGGCAAACTGAGCACATGGACGGCGATCTCGATCAGGCACTCGGCGCGGTCGGACCCCGGCTCCGTGCCCTGCGCCGGCAGCGCGAGACCACGCTGGCCGACCTGTCGGCGGCGACGGGCATCTCGGTGAGCACCCTGTCGCGGCTGGAGTCCGGCGCCCGCCGGCCGACCCTGGAACTGCTGCTCCCCCTGGCCAGGGCCCACGGCGTCACGCTCGACGAACTCGTCGACGCGCCCCCCACCGGCGACCCGCGGATCCACCTGCGCCCGGTCACCCGCCACGGGATGACGATGCTGCCCCTGACCCGCCGCGCCGGCGGCATCCAGGCCTACAAGCTCGTGCTCCCCGCCGGCCGCGGTCCGGCAGAGCCCGAGCCGCAGAGCCACGAGGGCTACGAGTGGCTCTACGTCCTCGACGGACGCCTGCGCCTCGTCCTCGGGGAGCACGACCTGGTGCTCTCCCCCGGCGAGGCGGCCGAGTTCGACACCCGCGTGCCGCACTGGTTCGGCGCCGCCGGCGCCGAGCCGGTCGAGTTCCTCAGCCTCTTCGGCAGGCAGGGCGAACGGGCACACCTCCGTGCCCGGCCCGGCCCGACACCCGGCTAGCCCCTGGCCCCTACTGCAGCCGGCTACGGACGACCCGCGCCCGTCACAGGACGTCGAACGCGAGGAGGAGGAGCAGCGTCAGCAGCGCCGAGACGACGAGGGAGCCGAGGCAGCCCAGCCGGTTGGAGAAGAAGAAGAACACGGCGCCGGGGTGCCCCAGGGGCGAATGTCCGAACCGGCATGTGACCGAACGTGCACCGGTTTGCGATGTTTCACCCGCTCAGGGGATGACGCGGCGGGCATCTGGCTACGTAGCGTCACTCCCACATCGCGCCCCTGCTCCGGGCCGCGTTACCGCTCCGGCCCGGCCGCCCCGTTCCCCCCGGGGTGGCCGGGCCGGGTTCCACGTCTCAGGCGCCTGTTCCGCAGGTGCGGTCCACCAGATCGGCGAGCACCCCGCGCTGCTGCTCGTCCAGCGGCAGGTCCACCGCCACCGGTTCCGCGCCGCCGACGACCACCTGCAACGGGAAGACGTACGGCTGCTTGGTGTCGGCGAGCACGTGCGGGTCGCAGCTCACCGCCCGGAACGACACGGTGGACGACACCTCGTCCTCGTCCCGGCGGAGCTCGAGCGGCAGGCCGCCGACGGCGGCGCCGTAGACGACGCTGCCGCGCAGGTCGGTGACGGTGACCGGACGCCGGTCGTCCCCGGCGCGGGTCAGGACGAGGCGCCCGGTCACGGCGTCCCCCGCCCCCGCCAACCCGGTGACGGCGATCCGCACCACCTCGAGAACTGCCTCGACCGCGCACTCCTCGGTGTGGATCAGCGTCAGCACCTCGGCCGCCAGCGGCACCCGCAGGTCCTCGGGCACCCCGTCGGGACGGGCGACGGTCAGGCGGGCGGCGGCCGGTTCGGGGGCGGCCCCGCAGACCGGATCGCCGTAGGGGGCGGGCAGGTCGATCGTGCGGCCCGGCACGAACTGCGCCGTCACCTCCCGGGCCGGCAGCGGGGCGAACCCGGGCGAGTCGAGAGCCACGGCGATGACGGTGAAGGACTCCTCGCCGGTGGCCGTCACGCGGACCTGCACCTGGCCGCCGACGGCCCGGTCGGTGCGCAGCCGCACCGCCTCGGCCTCGATGCCGGGAACCGGCGGCACGGCGGGGACGGCGGAGGTCATGGCAGGAACCCGCTCGGCGCTGCCCGGAGGAGCGGGCCCGGCGGCGCAGCCCGCGGCGAGGACCGCGGCCAGGGCGATCGCCGTGCGCCTCATGGCGCCGCAGCGTAGGACCGCGGCGGAGCGCGGCGGGGGCTACTGGTGACGGCCGGGGAGCCGGGCCATCACCCGGCCGGCCTCCATGCGCACCTCGAGTTTGGGCTGGGGGTTGGCCGCCGGTCCGCGGCGCGGCTCGCCGCTGTCGAGGTCGAATGCCGACCCGTGCCAGGGGCAGACCAGGCACTCGTGCCCGCGGACCTCCCGGACGGTCCCCTCGTGCAGCGGGCCGGACAGGTGGGCGCACGCCCCGACGAACGCGTCGACCCGCGCACCGCGCCGGACGACGGCCAGCGGCACCGCCACGCTCCCGCCCCGCCCGGTGCGCAGCGCCGGCCGCCCCTCGGGCAGGTCGTCGAGCGGGCCGAGGTCGATCCAGTCGCTGCTCAGCGCCCGCGCCGCCGTCGCCGCGTGCGAGGCGCCGGAGGACTGCGCATAGGACATGTGGCCGCCGATCGCCGCCGAGGCGCTCGCGATCCCCAGCCCGGTGTAGGAGAGCACCCGCCCGAGGGTGCCGCGGCCCCGCGCGCGGGCGGCGAGGGAACCGGTGTAGAGACCGAGCGCGACGGTGTTGAGCAGCGCGTGCGCCGCGCCCAGCCGGCGCACCCCCGTCTCCTGCTCCGACCAGTCGGCCGCCCCGGCGAGCGCGGCCGGCACCGCCGCCGTGACCCCGGTGCCGATCAGCACGCCGGCCGCCGGGCGCAGCGGCGGGATCGCATCCAGAACACCGGCGGAGATCCAGCTGCCGACGGGAACCTGCACGAGCACCGGGTGCAGCGGATGGCCCAGCCACGTGCCGTGCAGGAAGTCCTTGAAGGCCCCCGGCTTGAGCACGCTCCGGACGGCGCGCCGCGCGGGCTCGATCGCGCCGTCGAAGGTGGGCGCGTCCGCGAACCGATCGAGGATCCCCATCAGGCTCATGGCAGCGACCTACCCCTGGAGGGCCCGGAGAATCCCCCGACCTGCGAGAACGCCTGCGCGGCCGGTGCCGTCACCGTGTGCGAGCACACGCACCCCACAGGTGATCGTGAGGAAACACACGGGCCCTTGTCAGTGTTGTCCGGCATGGTGAACGGGGTCAGCGGGCAGGGCAAGGAGGAGCCTTGAACCCGCTCAGCCCGACCGAGAGGACCGTCGTCGTGACCTGCCCGTCCCTGCTCCGCCCCGCGGCGGCCGCCGAGGTCCTCGGCGACCTGACCCGCCGCCAGGCGGAGCGGATGAGCGGCACGACCGCCTCCCTGGCCAACTGGCTGCGCCGGGAGGAGACCCTCGCCCAGTTCGCCCGGTTCGTCCTCGTCGGCACGGCCGCGACGGTGGTCTACGCCGTCCTGTTCATCGCCCTGGAGCGGGAGGGGTACCTGGCCGCCCACCTCGTCGGGACGGCGATCTCGACGGCGCTGGCCAACGAGATGCACCGCCGCCTCACCTTCCGCGCCGAGGAGCGGGTCGGCTGGTTCACCGCCCAGGTGGAGGCCGGCGGCATCACCGTGCTCGGGCTGGTGGCCACGAGCGCGGCCCTCGGCTGGCTCGACTCGCTGACCGGCGCGGCCCCGGTGCTCCTCCAGATCGGCCTGGTCGCCGCGGTCACCGCGTTCATCGGCCTGATGCGGTTCCTCGCCCTCCGCTGGATCTTCCGGCCGCGCCAGGTGCGCACCGCCTGAGTCACCGGAAGCTGGTACCCCCGCCATGTCCGGCGACGGCACCGGCTGAGCGCCGTCCCCGACGCCGCAGCACCCGCGATGCCGCTCACTAGCCTTGGGGCGATGGGGGAGCCGAGCACGCCGGGCCCGTCCCGCCGCGCGCGAGCGGCGCGGGTCGCCGGCCGCTGGGGCGTCCGGATGGCGGTCACCGTCGCCGGCGCCCTGCTCGGCGTCCTGCTGCTCGGCCGGGTGGACGCCCCCATCGGCCCGTTCGACGCGACGCTGGCCTTCCGGCCGGCCGGCGGCGGGGCGGAGCTGGACATCCCCCCGCTCGGCGCCCTGGAGGTCGACGCCTACGACGGGCCGCTGCGCCTGGAGATCCAGCTGCGCCGGGTGGACGAGGCCCGCATCCAGCGCCTGGTCACCCAGCCGGCCCTCCTCGACGGCGTCGTCGACCGGGTCACCGAGGACCTCCGCGACGCCGTCGTCACGCTGGCCTGGAGGACGGCCGGCGCCGCTCTCGGTGGTGCCGTGCTGGCGTCGCTGCTGCTGCGCCGCCGCCGCGAACCGCTGATCGCGCTCGGCCTCTCCGTCGTCCTGGTGACCGGTACCGCCGGGATCGCACGGGTGACCTGGCGGCCGGAGGCGCTGCTCCAGCCCACGTACACCGGGCTGCTGGCCAACGCCACCAGCCTCATCGGCAGCGCGGAGGACATCGTCGCCCGCTTCGACGCCTACCGCGCCTCGCTGGAGGACCTGGTCGGCAACGTCGGCACCCTGTACTCGGCCCTGTCCGCGCTGCCCGCCCCGCCCGGCGACGCCGACGGCACCGTCGCGCTGCTGCACGTCTCCGACCTGCACCTGAACCCGGCCGGGTTCGACCTGGTGCGCGAGGTGGTCGGCCAGTTCGACGTCGACGGCGTCCTGGACACCGGTGACATCACCGACTGGGGCAGCGCACCGGAGAACAGCCTCATCGCCTCGATCGGGACGCTCGGGGTGCCCTACGTCTACATCCGCGGCAACCACGACTCCGTGGTCACCGCCGGGGTCATCGCCGCCCAGCCGAACGCCGCCGTGCTGGACGACTCCGCGGTCACCGTCGCGGGCATCACCGTCGTCGGCGCGCCGGATCCGCGGTTCACCCCCGACCAGGGCGCCGCCGACGGCACGCCGTCGCTGGAGGAGACCGGGGAGCAGCTCGCCGACGTCGCCGCCGGCCTGCCCACGCCGCCGGCGATCGCACTGGTGCACGACCCCGAGCAGGCGCCGCCCCTCGACGGCGTCGTCCCGCTGGTGCTCGCCGGGCACACGCACGAGCGCGAGGTCACCGAACTGGAGGAGGGCACCCGGCTCATGGTGCAGGGCTCGACCGGCGGCGCCGGTCTGCGCGCCCTGCAGGGCGAGTACCCCGAGCCGCTGACCTGCACGGTCCTCTACCTGGACCCCGCCACCGGGCAGCTGACCGCCTACGACGACATCACCCTCGGCGGGCTCGGCGAGACCGAGGTGACCATCGAGCGGACCATCGTGCCGCTCCCCGCGGACGGCGCGGGGAACGGGACCCCGGACGGCGGGGAGACGACGCCTCCGGCCTCCCCGACCGGCTGACCGGGCGGCCCTAGGCTCGTCCCATGCCCTCGACGCGTACCGCCCGACTCGCCGCCGGGATCCTCGCCGGCGGCCTGAGCCTGCTGTCGGTGACGGCGTGCTCGTTCACCTCGAACAACTTCTCGTGCAGCACGAGCTCCTGCTCGGTGACGCTGAGCGGCGAGGGGTCGCAGGTGGAGATCCTCGGCACCACGCTCGCCTTCGGCGGCGTCCAGGACGGCCGGGCCTCCCTCAGCGTGGGCGACGCGACGGTCTCCTGCGCGGAGGGCGAGACCGTCAGCGCCGGCCCGCTCTCGCTGGAGTGCACGAGCGTCGGCGACGACTCGGTGGAGCTCACCGCCACCCTGGGCTGAGCGCGCCGGCGGCTCAGCCCGGGTGCGCCACCTCGAGCACGACCCGCGTCGGGCTCTCGAGCAGGTACACCCGGAACGGTGCCTCGGTCGAGGTGCCGACGAAGGCCACTGTCGTCCCCTCGAAGGTCGCGTCGAAGGCCACCTCGGTGACCACCTCGGTGCCCTGACCGGGCAGCGGGTCCGGGCCGGCGTACTCCTCGACGCCGGTGTCGTACGGGTAGCCGGCACCGGTGAGGGTGACCTGGAGGACGGCCTCGCCGGCGACGTCGACCGGGTCGCCGCTGCCCTGCGAGGAGGCCTGGTCGACGTAGCGGACGTCCCACCCGGGAGTGCCGGTGCCGCCCACCTCGAACACCACCCGGTCGAAGCCCTCGTGGCGGCCGGTGCGGATGTCGGTGACGGTGACCAGCGCGTCGGCGGAGGCCTCGGCGGTGTCCGGCTCGGCGTTGCCGGGGAACGGCGGCGCGTCCGAGGTGCCGTCCTCGCCGGTGGCCGGCGAGTCGGTCGCCGGGGACTCGCTCGCCGGCGCGGAGCTGCCGGCGGCCGAGCCGCCCGACGAGCTGGTGTCGGTGCCGGTGCCGGCGTCCTCGCCGCAGCCGGCCAGCAGGGCGACGGCGAACAGGAGGGCCGAGGCCCGGGGCAGGACACGACGTCTGGTCACGCAGGGAGCTTCGCAGCCGGGACGGCGCGCAGGCGCCAGCCCGGGCCCCGTGTCGCGGGCGCGACTCCCGGCCGGCCGTGAGGTGGGACACCTCCGGTCGGCGCGGCCAGGCAGAACTCCCCGGCGGAGAGCCGCTACGACACTCCTCCGGGAGCCCCCTGGCCGACCGGCTTCCGGAACCATGTATCGTTCTCGTCGCCCCCGGCGAACACGAGCCCCCATCGTCTAGCGGTCCAGGACGCCGCCCTTTCAAGGCGGTAGCACGGGTTCGAACCCCGTTGGGGGCACGCAGTACAGCACCACAGCAAGGCCCTGTAGCGCAGTTGGTTAGCGCGCCGCCCTGTCACGGCGGAGGTCGCGGGTTCGAGTCCCGTCAGGGTCGCCACCCCGGTGGAGAGCACCGGGAGGGGCAGGTAGCTCAGTCGGTACGAGCGCTCGCCTGAAAAGCGAGAGGTCGGCGGTTCGACCCCGCCCCTGCCCACATTCCATCCCCCGCCGCCGCGGCGCGTACCTCGCGAGCGGCGCGCTGCCGATCCCGCCCTGCGCGGCATAGCCTCGCCCGACGTTTCGCGGGAGCGGGTGATCCGGTGGCAGCTGCTGACAAGGACGTCGTCCGGCGGTGGATCGAGGAGATGATCAACCAGGGCCGCCTGGAGGTCGCCGACGAGCTCTGCTCGCCCGCCCTCGCCGAGCACGCCAAGCGCTGGGTGGCCCCGTTCCGCGCCTCGTTCCCCGACGTGGAGATGCGGATCGTCACGCTGGTGGCCGAGGGTGACCAGGTAGCGGGGCGGTTCACCTGTTCGGCCACCCATGCCGGCCCGTGGCTCGGTCATCCCCCGACCGGACGCCGGTTCGAGGACGTCGACGAGGTCTACTTCTTCCGCCTCCGGGACGGCCGGATCGTCGAGATGTGGGGCCTCGAGGACACCGCCGACCGCCTGCGGCAGCTGGGCCTGACCTGAGGACGTGAACTCCCGGGTGGCGGTCCCGCCGCCTCCCGGGCTCGCGCCTAGAGTCTCGTCAGATCCCCGCCCGGCGCGCACCGGGCCCGACCGCGGAAGGCACTGGTGTCCGTCCTCAGAACGCTCGGTGCATTCGCCGCGGGCCTCGTCATCGGTGGCGGCGCGGTCGGCCTGGCCACCTACGTGCCCCCGAACGAGCGGGGCGACGGAGGCCCCGGCGGCGAGCAGCTGAGCGGAGACCTCATCGGCGCGGGGGCCAGCAGCCAGCAGGCGGCCATGCAGGGGTGGACCGCCGGGTTCGCCGAGCTCCAGCCCCAGGTCACGGTGAGCTACGACCCCGTGGGCTCCGGCGGGGGCCGGGAGCAGTTCCTCGCGGGCGGCACCGACTTCGCCGGCTCGGACGCGGCGCTGGACGAGGAGGAGCTCGCGCAGGCCCAGGAGCGATGCGGCGGCTCCGGCGTATTCGAGCTGCCCAACTACATCTCCCCGATCGCCGTCGTCTACAACCTCGAGGGCGTCGAGCAGCTCAACCTCTCCCCGCGAGCGCTGGCCGGCATCTTCAACCAGCAGATCACCACGTGGACCGACCCGGCCATCGCCGCGGACAACCCCGGCGTCACGCTGCCGGACGTGGCCATCACCCCGGTCAACCGCAGCGACGACTCCGGCACGACCGAGAACTTCACCGAGTACCTCGCCGCCGCGGCCGGCGAGGCGTGGCCGCACGAGCCGGACGGCAACTGGCCGGTGGCCGGCGGCGAGGCGGCACAGGGCAACTCCGGTGTGGTGGCCGCGGTCGGCGGCGGCCAGGGGACGATCGGCTACGCCGACCTCAGCCAGGCCGGCGACCTGGGCGTGGCCGGCATCGGTGTCGGCGAGGAGTTCGTCGCCCCCTCGGCCGAGGCCGCCGCCGCCGTCGTCGAGAACTCCACGCCGCTCGAGGGCCGCGGTGAGCACGACCTCGCGCTCGAGCTGAACCGGGACACCACCGGCTCCGGCGAGTATCCGATCGTGCTGGTCAGCTACCACATCGGCTGCGTCGAGTACGACGATCCGCTGACCGCCGACCTGGTGAAGGCCTTCATGGGTTACGTGGTGAGCGAGGAGGGTCAGGCGGACGCCGCGGAGGTGGCCGGATCGGCGCCCATCTCCGATGCGCTCCGCGAGCGGGCGCAGCGGGCCATCGACGCCGTCACCGCGTCCTGACCGGGTCCGGGGACCTCCCGGCTCAGACGACGCTCCGGTCGGCCACCACCGACGCGTACACCTGCTCGTGCACCGCCTGCACCGCGGCCCGCTGCTCGGCGCGCCAGGCGCGTTCGGCAGGTCGGGGCGCCGGCCGGGTCAGCGCCGCCGCCACCGCTGCGTCCAGGGACACCGGGTCGAACCCGCGCCCCTCCTCGGCGCCGTAGGTCACGACGTCCGACCACTGCTCGACGAACCAGCCGCAGCCGGGCGCCACGACGCGGGTGCCGACGTCGCGGCAGATCTCCAGGTCCCGGGAGTGGGTGCCGCAGCGCTCGGGGAGGACGGCGACGTGCAGTTCCTGCAGCTGGGCGCTCCACCGCCGCTCGTCCCGGGGCACGACCTCCAGCGCGTCCCCGGCACCCGGGAGCTCCGGCAGCCCGACGCCGTCGCCCATCAGCACCCGCAGCCGTCCCCCGCCGTTGACCGCCCCCGAACGGGCCGCCCGGATCAGTGCCGCGGCGTCCGGCACCGCCGGGCCCGGGGCGCGCAGCACCAGCCCGACCAGTCCCCGCTCGCCGCCCACGTCGGGCTCCGGCGCGGCGATCGAGGGGTGCGCCACGACGATCGCCGTCCGGCCGAACCGCTCGGCGATCTCATCCGCGGCGCCCGGGGTGAGCGTGAAGACGACCTCAGCCGTGGCGAGCAGGGCCGCCAGGTGCGCGTCGTGCCGCCGCGACGACGAGGGGGCCGGCCCGCCGCGCAGCTCGTGCACCGTGGTCACCAGCGGGACGCCGATCCGGCGCACGGTCTCCGTCCAGCACACCACCTCGTCCTCGGGCAGGTGCCCGTAGCCGGTGTGCAGGTGGACGACGTCGACCTCCCCGGCGTGCGTGGCCAGGTAGGCGGGGTCCAGCCACGGGCTGGGAGTGTGCGCGGGGCCCACCCGCACGACGCCCGGCGGGAGGACGGCGTCGACGTAGGGATCGCTGTGCGGAACCGTCGCCACCCGGATCCCGAGCCCGTCGGCACGCGGGTGATCGTCGGACTCCACGCGGGGGCACTCCTCCTGCAGCCGCGCACTGCGACGGCAGGGGCGGTGCTCTTCGTCGGGACGGGCGGCCGGGTGCGGCCACCTCCATGATTGCGTCGGCCAACCGATGCGGTCCCCGGGGGGTTCCCGCGTCACCCGATCGGGTCGGGTGATACAGAGCCGGCACCCGGGTCGCCGGGCGCCGGCGGGTCGGCGCCGGGCTGCCGATCGCGGCCGGCGCGCGCGGCGGCGTAGGCGGGAGCCCGGAACCGCGCCATCGGACCGTCGGCCACCAGCCCCGGCGGCGGGTTGCGGACCGCGTCGAAGCGCAGATCGGGGTCCAGGCCGGTGACCGGCCCGGTGAGCCGTAGGCGGCCGAACGGCTGCCAGGGGCCCAGGCCACGGGCCACCAGGAGGGTGAACGAGAGGCCGTCGGCGGCCACGGCCCCGGCCAGCGGCTCCGGGTCCGACGGCGTCCCGGTGCGCCGGCCGGGGACCCGTTCCGGCAGGGCCGCCAGGCGCAGCGTCCCGGCGTCCGAGCGGTAGCCCATGATCGAGGAGTAGACCGTGGCGGCGCTGCGCCGCGGCACCGGGACCAGCCGGGTCAGCCTGCCGCGGCCGGTGCTGGAGAGCAGCAGGTCCACCGGTCGGTCCGGGTCGGGGACGTGGACGGCCAGGCCGAGCAGGTCCGGCAGCGGCGCGGGCAGGCCCGCACCGCGCGACAGGCGGGCGAGGGCGCGCTGCGACGCCCGCTCGGCCAGCCAGGGCACTCCCCAGTCCGGCCCGCCGGAGCGCTCCAGGACGGCGTCGAACACCGCGCCGCGGGGGTGCATGGGCTTTCCGCGCCGCCGCCGCGCGAGGGCGCCCAGGGGTGCGGCGACCGCGCGGCCGGCGGCCCGGGGCAGGTCTGGCACAGCGGTCCTTCCGACGACGACGTCAACCCCATACCCGCCCCCGCCCGGCACGCGCCCCGCCTGGGGAACTCTGTGCGCTCCTGCCCGGTGGCGCCACGCCGCGAGGCACCCGGACCGGCAGATCCTGCAGACCCGGCGAGGCATCTTCGGAGAGATCTGCCCACCTCGGATCGATGACACGGACCGGTCCGCCCCTTACGTTGTGCACATGCTCTCGACGCTCTTGGTCATCGGCGGTGTTCTGGTCGGGCTGGTCGCGCTGCTCGCCGTGATCGTGAGCCTGAGCGCCCGCATGACCGGGAAGGCCGGCGCACGCCGGTCCCCGGGATGGGTCGCCGACGCCGGCCGCCCCCACCCCGACGCCTGGGCGCCGCTGTCCACCGGCACCACCTCGGAGATGCCCGCGGTCCGTTGACCGCCCCCTGACACCGGCGTCCCGGCGGCTGCGGACAGCGCGCCGCCGGGACAGTCCGGCTCACCGCCACCCCCGGGCCTGCGACACGCCGACCTGCGACACGCCGGGGGTCTGCGCCGATGCGTGCCCGACCGTGCTCGCTCCGGTGTTGCGGAACGTTTCCGTGCGCCATCATCGGGAGCAGGTCGGGACCCCTCCTCCCGAGCGGCCCCGGCCGGGGGCGAGGTCGGACATGTTCCGTTCGGGCAAGAAGAAGCCACTCCGGACGCGGCCGGGTCGGCGCCGGCGCGGACATCCCCGGCTACGGGCGTTCGGCCTGCTCCTCGGCGCCCTCCCGTTCGCCGGTGCCCTGGTCGCCGCGCTGCTGCTGCCCTGGATCGTGGGACCGGGGCTCGCGGCCAGCTCCACCGCGGGACTGCTCGCCCCGCTCCCGGTGGAGCTCACCGACCGGACGCCCCCGGGCAACACCCGGGTACTCGCCGCCGACGGCTCGCTGATCACCCACTTCTTCCGGAACAACCGGACCCCGGTGACCTCCGACCAGATCGCCGAGGTCATGAAGCAGGCACTGGTCGACATCGAGGACGAGCGCTTCTACGAGCACAACGGCGTCGACGTCGAGGGCACCCTCCGTGCTCTGGTCACCAACGTCGCCGCGGGCTCGGTGCAGGAGGGCGGCTCCACGATCACCCAGCAGCTGGTCAAGCAGACGCTGCTGCAGACGGCGGCGACCCCCGAGGACCGGCTGGCCGCCACCGAGGAGAGCATCGGCCGCAAGCTGCGGGAGGCCCGGCTGGCGCTGGCCCTGGAGGAGGAGTACGGGAAGGACGAGATCCTCACCCGGTACCTGAACATCGTGTACTTCGGGGAGGGCGCCTACGGCATCCAGGCCGCCGCGCAGACCTACTTCGGCGTCAATGCCTCCGAGCTGAGCCTGCCCCAGGCCGCGATGCTCGCCGGGCTCGTGCAGACCCCCGCCGCGGACAACCCGCTGGAGAACCCCGACCGCGCCCGCGAGCGGCGCGACCAGGTGCTCGAGCGGATGTACTCGCTCGGCCACATCAGCGAGCGGCAGTTCACCGAGGCCTCGGCCACCCCGGTCGAGACCGACCCCGCCCCGCCGCCCCCCAACGGCTGCGTGGACGCCGTCATCGGCGGCTTCTTCTGCGACTTCCTGCAGCAGCACCTCACCGAGACGCTGGGCATCTCGCAGTCGCTGCTGGAGGACGGCGGGCTGACCATCCAGACCACGCTGCGCCCGGATATGCAGGCCGCCGGCGACCAGGCGGTGCTCGCGAGCCTGCCCATGGGGCATCCGCTGGCGGCGATGTTCACCGCCCTGGAGCCGGGCACCGGCAAGGTCCTGGCGATGAGCGTCAACCGGCGGTTCGGGTACGACGCCAACGACCCGGCGCAGGAGTCGGTCAACCTCAACGTGGCCGCCAGCCAGGGTGCGGGCTCCACCTACAAGGTCTTCGTCGCCGCCGCGGCGCTGGACCGCGGCTTCCCGCCGTGGCACACGATCACCACCGGCAGCCCCTACGTCTCCCGCGTCTACAAGGACGGCGAGGCGCCGTACACCGTCGAGAACGTCGGGAACCTGCCGCCCACGCTGAACATGACCGAGGCGCTGATCCGGTCCTCGAACACCTACTTCGTGGCCCTGGAGGACCAGCTGGGCAGCATCGAGGGCCCGGTCCGGATGGCGCAGCGGATGGGGCTGTTCTCGATCGACCCGGTCGCCGACCAGATCATCGCCCAGAACCGCGGCTCGTTCACCCTCGGCCCGGAGGCCACCAGCCCGATGGCACTGGCCAGCGCCTACTCGACGCTCGGCGCCAACGGCACCCAGTGCGACCCCACGCCGGTCACCGCGGTGCTCGACCGCTGGGGGCAGCCGCTGGCCGGGGAGGACGGCGTCCCGCTGAACACCGGCACGTTCTGCACCCCCGAGGCGGTGCCGCCGGCCGTCGCGACGACGCTCAACCAGATCCTGGTCGGCGACACCGCGCTGCCCTACGGCACCGGCGTCCGCGCGGCCATCCCGGGTCACCAGATCGCGGCCAAGACCGGCACCAGCCAGGACCGGTTCTCCATCGCGTTCGTCGGCTACACCCCGCGGTACGCCGCGAGCGTCATGGTGCTCGACCCCAAGGCGAACCAGGACGTCGGCTCCTTCGGCGGCGGTCGGGGCGCGCAGATCTGGCGCGACGCGATGCTGCCGATCCTCTCCGCGCAACCGCCCGACCTCTTCCCGCCACCGGGCATCCCGCTGGGCCCGGTTCCGCCGGGCTGAGCGGGTCCCTCAGCCGCCGCTCATCAGCTCCGCGGCCCGCTCGCCGAGCATCACCGCGGTCGCCGCGGTTCCCCGGGAGGTCACCTCGGGCATCACCGAGGTGTCCACCACGCGCAGCCCCGGCACGCCGCGCACCCGCAGGTGCTGGTCGACGACGGCGCCCGGATCGCCGTCCGGCCCCATCCGCGCGCCGCCCGCCAGGTGCACCGCGGTGGTCACCTGCAGGCCGATCCACCCGTCGAGGGCGTGGTCGTCGGCGAGCACCTCGTCGGGCAGGGC
>DATAAV010000392.1:0-7689 GCA_036259935.1 Geodermatophilus sp.
CGCGCAGCTCGGCGGCGAGCGGACCGAGGACGGCCGGGCCGAGCAGCGGCGGGTGGACCAGCAGCCAGGTGCCCTCCGCCCCGTTCACGCCGCCGACGATGCACCCGCGGCCCCCGGCGGGCCAAGGAGGGAGAGCGGCACCACGCCGCAGTTGCGGTGTGGGCCCCGGATCGCGTGGGGAGTATCGAGGGGTGACACGCACCCCGACGACCGACGAGTGGGGCATCGACGCCACGTGGCTCGACGCCCTCGACGAGGAGCACGAGGTCGCCTCCTCCACGATCGAGCGGATGCGGGAGGTGATCGGGACCCCGCCGGAGGACCTCGAGGAGCGCGCCCCGATCGTCGCCCGCCCCGGCGACGCCCTGGAGGTCGACGAGGCCGAGGTCGTCTGCGAGGACGGCTCGGTCCGGCACATCGACGGCGAACTGCCCGACGACTTCCCGCTCGGCTACCACTGGCTGCAGACGTCGGACGGGCCGCGCCGCCGGCTGATCGTCTCCCCCGGCCGGTGCTGGCTGCCCGAGGGCTTCCGCGCCTGGGGGTGGGCGGTGCAGCTGTACGCCGCCCGCAGCAAGGGCAGCTGGGGCATCGGCGACCTGGCCGACCTGCGCGCGATCCGGGAGATGGCCGGCGACCAGGGCGCGGGCTTCCTGCTGATCAATCCCCTGCACGCCGTCGCCCCGACGCCGCAGCAGGAGGCCAGCCCCTACCTCCCGGCCACCCGCCGCTTCCGCAACCCGATCTACCTGCGTGTGCCCGAGGTCCCCGGCGCCGACGCCGTGGACCTGGAGGAGGACGCCGGCGCCGCCCTCTCCGACGACGACCTCATCGACCGGGACGCCGTCTGGGCGCGCAAGCGGGCGGTGCTGCGCCGGATCTTCGACGCCACCGGCCGCGAGGACCCGGGCTTCCCCGACTGGTGGTGGCACCAGGGCCAGCAGCTGCAGGACTGGGCGACGTGGTGCGCTCTGGCCGACGTCCACGGCCCGGACTGGCACACCTGGCCCGAGGAGCTGCGCGACCCCCGCAGAGGCGCCGTCGGCGCGTTCGTCGCCGAGCACGAGCGCGACGTCGCGTTCCACGCCTGGCTGCAGTGGGCCCTGCACCTGCAGTTCGCCGCCGCCACCGAGGGCATGACCGTGATCCAGGACCTGCCGATCGGCGTGGCCGGGGGCGGGGCCGACGCCTGGACCTGGCAGGACGTCCTGGCCTCCGGCGTGAGCGTCGGCGCGCCCCCCGACGCGTTCAACGCCCAGGGGCAGGACTGGGGCTCCCCGCCGCTGATCCCCTGGCGGCTGCGCGCGGCGAACTACGAGCCGTTCATCGAGTCGATCCGCGCCACGATGGCCGGCGCCGGCGGCCTGCGCATCGACCACGTCATGGGGCTGTTCCGGCTGTGGTGGGTGCCGGCCGAGGGCGGCGCCGTCGACGGCGCCTACGTCCGCTACCCGGCCGAGGACCTGCTGGACATCGTCGCGCTGGAGAGCACCCGCGCCCGCGCGATCGTCGTCGGTGAGGACCTCGGCACCGTCGAGGAGGGCGTGCGCGAGGCGATGGCCGAGCACAACGTGCTCTCCTACCGGCTGCTGTGGTTCGAGGAGGACGACCCGGCGGAGTGGCCCGAGGCGTCGATGGCCGCGGTCACCACCCACGACCTGCCCACGGTCGCCGGGCTGTGGACCGGCGCCGACCTCGACGAGCAGCGCGAGCTCGGCACGGGCACCGACGAGGAGCTCGAGCGCGGCCGGGAGGCCCTGCTCGCCCGGCTGGACGGGCTGCGCGGGGACGCCGGCCCGGAGGAGGCGGTCAAGCGGGCCCACGAGCTGCTCGCGCGGGCGCCGTCGCTGCTGCTGTCGGCGACCCTCGAGGACGCCGTCGCCGACGAGCGGCGGCCCAACCTGCCGGGAACAACCGAGCGGCCGAACTGGTCACTGCCGCTGCCGGTCGCCGTGGAGGAGCTGGCCGGGCACCCGCTGCTGCAGTGGGTGGCCCGCACGCTGGCCGACGGGGTGCGCGGCTCCGCCTCCGGCTGAGACCCCCGCCGAGACCCCACCGAGATCGGCGATCTCGGCGGCATCGTCGCCTGATGGTGCCGAGACCGCCGATCTCGGCGACGCGGACCGCCCCCGGCACGTCGGGATCGAACACACGTTCGGCTCCGTGCGACACTCCCCCTGTGGCTGGCGGCATGCACCCGGGCAGGTCAGGGCGCTCCCTCGGGGAGCGTGCGGCGAACTCGGGGGTCCGGCCGGAGGGCACCGTGCGGGTGCCGTCCGACCCGCCGGCCGCACCCGGGACGCCGGGCCGCCACCAGGGCGGCGAGGGCCGGCACTGCTGGGTCCGCCACCCCCCGGAGGGGCCGCCGGTGGTCGCGGGCCTGCTGGTCGAGTGGCGGCAGGCCCCCGACGGCTGGCACGGCCGCGTGGCCTATGCCGTCGCCGGGCCGCACGGCCCGGTGCTGGTGGAGACGTGGCTGCCGGCCGCCTCCCTCGAGCAGCGCTGAAGCGGGTTACGGCGGCGGCGGAGTGGCTATGGCCCCCGGCGACGCCAACCGCACCGACGAGCGGAGGACCGATGACCGCCCCGGACGACCGCCCCACCCTCGACGACGTCATGGAGACCGAGGAGTCCGCGCCGCGCGACCGGCAGGAGCACGGCAAGGCCTCCCCGCGGCCCAACGACGAGGCCCTGGAACACCGCACCGAGCAGGAGCGCCAGATGGTCGGCTCCGACGACGCCGACCCCGCCGGCGCGGAGATCCACTCCGCGACCGACTGACCGCGGCCGCCGGGGACGGCGTCCACCCGCGCTGTCCCGGCTTCGCCTCCTCCGGGCCGCTCAGCGGGCCGGGAGCGCCCGCGTCCGGCCGAGGACGACCGTGAGCAGCAGCGCCCCCGCGGTCATCGCCCCGGCCAGCACCACGACGCCCGGCCACCCGTCGGACGCCCACGACCGGCCGGCCAGCGTGCCGCCGATCGACGAGCCGACGTAGTACCAGAACGAGTACAGCGACGAGGCCTGGCCCACGGGCCGCTCCCCCCGCGCCGCCCTGATCGCCACCCAGCCGCTCGCCACCGCGTGGGCGGCGAAGAAGCCGACGGTGAACACGCACAGGCCGGCCACGAACAACGGCAGCGGCGCGGCCAGCGTGAGCAGCAGGCCCCCGCCCATCAGGGCGACCGACAGCGGCACGACCAGCCGGGCGCCGACGCGGTCGGCCACCACCCCGGCGGCCGGCGAGCTCGCCGATCCCAGCAGGTAGGCCAGGAAGACCAGCCCGGCCAGGGACGGCGTCAGCGCGTACGGCGGGGCCTCCAGGCGGAAGGTGGCCGCGTTGTAGGCGGCCACGAAGCCGCCCATGAGCAGGGCGGCCACCCCGTACAGCCCGAGCAGCACCGGATCGGTGACCGCGCGGGCCAGCTGCCGCCCCAGCGAGCCTCCGCGGGGCACCGCGACGAAGCGGCGCGACGCCGGCAGCAGCACCCACACCGCGACGGCGCAGGCGACCCCGAGGACGGCGATCCCGGCCGTCGCCGTCCGCCAGCCGCCCAGGTCGGCCAGCACCCCGCCCAGCACCCGCCCGGTCAGCCCGCCGATGGCGTTGCCGCCGACGAAAAGGCCGACCGCCCGCGAGGTGACCGAGGAGTCCAGCTCCTCGCGCAGGTAGGCCACCCCGACGGCGGGCAGGCCGGCGAGGGCGAAGCCCTGCAGCGCGCGCAGCGCCAGCAGCGCCTCCCAGGCCGGCACGACGGCGAGCGCGACAGCGAGCACCGCCGAGGCGACCAGCGCGGCGCGCAGGATGCCGGTGCGGCCGCGGCGGTCGGAGACCGGGCCCAGGACCAGCAGGCCGACCGCCAGCCCCGCCGTCGCCACCGAGACCGACAGCGTCGCCGCGGTCGGCGAGACGCCGAAGGCGCGGGTGAACTCGGGCAGCAGCACCTGCGGCAGGTAGAGCATCGCGAAGACCGCGACGCCGGACAGGAAGATCGCCAGCGAGGCGCGGCGCAGCCCCCGCTCCCCGGCCCGGTACCCCTCCGGCGGCGCCGGCCGCACGCTCGGGGTCCCCGGTGCCGTCGCCACGGCTCCGACTCTGCCCTGCCCGGGGTGGGCGGGGGCTGGTTGGCTGGGCCGGTGGCCCGCCTCTCCCCCGCGGACGTCGCCTGCTGGGTGATCAAGACCACCCGCCCGCCGACCGACCTGGTCCCGGGCTGGACCGCCGGCACTCCCCGCGAGCTGACCCGCTGCCTGCGCCGCAACTACCGGCTCGCGCTCATGGCGCCCGGCCAGCGCTGCCTGCTGTGGCGCAGCGGGCGTCCGGATGCCGGCGTGCACGCGCTGGGTGAACTGGTCGGCGAGGTGGAGGAGGACGCGTCGGGCCCGGTGGTCCGCGTCCGACTGTCGCTGCTCGCCGTCCCGGTGCGGCGCGCCGACCTGCTGGCCGATCCCCGGGCGCGGGACGCCGAGGTGCTGCGCATGCCAGCCGGCAGCAACCCGTCGTGGCTGTCGGCCGAGCAGTTCGCCGCCGTCCTCGCCCGCACCTGACCCGGCGCGCCCGAGGCCGTCCCCGGCGGCTGGGACGATGGGTCCGTGAGCCCACACCGGTACCGCTGGGGCGCGGCCGCCTGGCTGCTGACCCTGCAGTTCTTCGTCGTGGAGACCGTCGCCGCGGCCCGCTCGGAGGTCGCCTACTCCCGCGCCGACGACGCCATCGGCTCGCTGGGCGCCGCGACCTTCCCCGCGCACCAGCTGATGAACGCCTCGCTGGTCGTCCAGGCGGGGCTGGTGCTGGGCGGCCTGCTGCTCCTGCGGCCGGCGCTGCGCGGCACCGGTGCCCGGGTCGCCGTCGGCTCCCTGGGCGCGGCCGCGCTCGGGCTGCTGCTGTCGGGGGTGTTCCCGCAGGACACCCAGCCGACGCTGCACGACACCGGCACCTGGCTGCTCCTGATCGGCGGAGGGATCGGCCTGATCGGGCTGGCCTACGCGGTGCGCCCGCGCTCGGAGGTCCTGGGGACGTCGCTGGCCGTGCTCGGCCTGGTGGGCACGGCGACGACGGTGTTCTTCCTGACCGGCGTCACCGGGTACCTCGGGGCGGGCGGAACCGAGCGGACGGCGACCTACGTCCTGCCGATCGGCCTGGCGATCGCCGGCCCGGCGCTGTGGTGGCTGGCCACCCGCCGGGAGGACGACGACGCCGAGCGGCCCAGCCGGCAGCAGGTGCGCGAGCAGGCCCGCGCCGAGCAGGCCGAGCGGAACCGGGCCCGCGACGAGGCGCTGGAGGCGGCCGCGCGGCGGCGGGAAGCGGCTCGGAACGCCGGGGCCGCGCAGCCCGGATCGACGTCCCCCGAGGAGACGGAGCCGGCCGACGACTTCGACCCCGACGACCCGTGGGCGCCGCGCCGCCGGCGCGACGCCTGACGATCAGCCCGCGGGCTCGAACCGCAGCACGTCGCTGACCGGCCGGCGGCCGGTGGGCGTCCCCGAGGTCGTCGAGGGAACCCCCATCCGCAGCAGCATCTGCGGATGGCCGACCAGGGACAGCCGGCCGTGCATCCGGGTGCGGGTCGAGGGCCAGTCCAGCGCCTGGGTGAGCGGGGAGGCAGCCAGCCCGGTCACCGTCGCCCGCAGCAGCAGCCGGCCCAGGGCCCGCCCGGCCTGAAGTCGCGCCAGGATGGGCCCATGAGCACCCCTGATGCCGGTGGACGGTCCCTCCGCGTGCTGGTCGGCTACGACGGTTCGCCGAGCGCGGTCAACTCCATCGAGGCGGCCGCCCGGCTGATCCCCTCGGCCACCGCTTCGGTCGTCCACCTCTGGGAGCCGCCGTTCACCTCGCCAGAGCTCCGGCAGCGCCTTGCCGGGCGGGCGAACAACCTGGAGGAGCTCGGACAGCTGCTGGAGACCGAGGGACGGGCCGAAGCCGAGCGGCTGGCCGGCAACGGGGTGGCCCTGGCCCGCGCGGCCGGGTGGCAAGCCGAGCCCCTCGTGCAGCGGGCCTACGGCGGCGACGGCTACCAGTTCGCCCGGCTCGCCGAGGAGACCGGCGTGGACCTCGTCGTGGTCGGTTCCCGCGGGCTGGGCGGCGTGCGCGCGCTGCTGGGCAGCGTGTCCGACCAGGTGGTGCACGTCAGCCCCGTGCCCGTGCTCGTGATCCCGCACCCGCTGACCACCGTGGAGTGGGCGGCGACCACCTCCGGCCCCGCCCTCATCGGCACCGACGGGTCGGCGGGGGCCGAGCGGACCGCGGCGGCCCTCGGCCGGCTGTTCCCGGACCGGCAGCGGGTCGTCATCGCGGTCGCGGAGCCGGGTGGCGGTCCTGCACCGTCGCACGAGGGAGCCGAGCCACTCGTCGTGCCGTCCTCGGGCCGGCCGGGCAG
Organism: Geodermatophilus sp.; assembly: GCA_036259935.1. Classification (GTDB taxonomy): domain Bacteria; phylum Actinomycetota; class Actinomycetes; order Mycobacteriales; family Geodermatophilaceae; genus Geodermatophilus. Next base: position 6,375 of record DATAAV010000392.1, read on the forward strand.
TGCCCGGGCCACGGCCGCGACGCTGGCCGAGTGCGCCGCCGAGCGGGGCGCCGCGGTGCTCGCGGTGGGCAGCCGCGGGCAGTCGTCGAGCAAGGAGCTCCTGGTGGGAAGCGTTGCCCGGGCGGTGCTGCGCTGCGCCCACCGGCCGGTGCTCGTGGTTCCCGCACCCCCCTCTCCCACGGCCTGACCCCCCACCAACCCCCACCACCCCCGACCGCCGCGTCCATGTGCGCGGCGGTCGGGTGCTGTTCGTGCAGGTGAGTGGCCTGTGGTGACTCAGCTCACCTTGACAACCACTTTCCGTACGGTGCCGTTCTTCCTCCCGGATTGGGGGGTGGCCGTCCCCCTTGTCACGGCTGCCTCAAAAGACGCCGCAGGACGACTGTCTTGGTCACGGCTCCGGTCACCCGATCGGGGGCAGGGAAGCACTGACTGCGGAGATCCCATGACCAGAACAGGTCTGACCACCCACGGCGGTCACCGGCGCGGAAGTGGAGCTGCGGCTCACCTGGCGTCGCGATCGCCCCGACCCACCAAGCGCCTGCTGGCCGGCGGCCTCGCCGCCGCCACCGCCACGGGCGCGCTGATCGGCTTCACCACGTCAGCGTTCGCGGGGACCCCGCCCGCAGGACCCGGCAACATCGAGATGTTCGTCAAGCGCGACATGGTGGCCCTGGAGGGCTACGTCGCCGAGGCGGGCCAGACGGCGACGGTGAAGGTTCTCCGTGGCGGACAGCAAATCGGCATCGGCCAGGGCGTCATCGACGAGACCGGGTTCCTGGAGTTCAACCACCCCGGCGGCGAGTGCTGGATCGGCGTGACGCCGAACATCACCAAGGGCGACACGGTGGAGGTGTCGTTCAGCGGGGCCGCCTACACGGACGGCGCCGTGGCCGGTTCGGCGGAGATCACGTCGATCACCGAGGACGCGCCGGTCGTCAATGCCGACGGCACCACGACCTACCCCGTGACGATCAACGGCACCTACGGAACGGACGTCGTCCCGGAGCGCTTCGTGGTCGAGGTCGTCAACCCGGCCATGCGCGAGGCTCCCAGCACGATCGGCGAGCGGGCCATCGGTTGGGTTCCGATCGATGACCCGGAGCACCCGAACGGCGGCCCCGGCTTCACGGCCACCGGCACGTTCGAGGGCGGCAACTTCTCGGCGACCTTCGGCCTCCAGTCCGAGGCCGACCAGCAGCTGGTCGTCGACGGTGACCACGTCGCTCTCAGCTGGATGGCCGACGGCGCCGGCGACCTCGCCCTGGGCGCGACCCAGTTCGAGTTCGAAGAGATCGACGGTCCCGGCTTCGGC
>DATAAV010000393.1:0-5386 GCA_036259935.1 Geodermatophilus sp.
GCCTCGGAGGCCGGCGGGCTGTCGGTGGGCCTGGGCATCGAGCTGCCGTTCGAGCAGGAGCTCAACGAGTGGGTCGACGTCGGCATCGCGTTCCGCTACTTCTTCGTGCGCAAGACGATGTTCGTCAAGTACGCCCAGGCCTTCGTCATCCTGCCCGGCGGCTTCGGCACCCTCGACGAGCTGTTCGAGGCGCTCACCCTGGTGCAGACCCGCAAGGTCACCCGGTTCCCCGTCATCCTCTTCGGCAGCGAGTACTGGGCGGGGCTGATCGCCTGGATCCGCGACACCATGGCCGCGAACGGCACGATCAGCCCCACCGACCTGGACCTGATCACGGTCACCGACGACGTCGAGGAGGTCGTCGCGGTCATCAAGCGCTCCGACGCCGAACGCGAGTCCGGCGAGACCCTCGGCGGCATGCGGGCGCTGCCGGTCGACAACGGCCCCAGCGACGCCTGAGCCCGACGTGCTCTCCTTCGCCGTCTTCGTCGTCGCCGTCCTGGTGGTGGGCGCGCTGCTGTTCCTGGGCGCCTCCCTGCTGCTCGGGCGGGGGGAGACCCAGCCGCCGGCCGACCCGGACCGGTCCCCGGTGGAGCTGCCCGACGACCGGCCGGTCACCGGCGACGACGTCCGGGCGCTGCGGCTCTCGGTCGCCGTGCGCGGCTACCGGATGACCGAGGTGGACTGGCTGCTCGACCAGCTCGCGCAGGCCCTCGAGGAGCGCGACGAGCAGATCGCGGCGCTCCGGGCCCGGCACGAGGCGCGGGAGGACGAACCGGCCCCGGGCGAGGACGACGGCGACGTCCCCGGCACCCGGCCGGCCGGCGGGAGCGGGGCGCACGCCGGTGCCTGAGCTGGTGGAGTCCGTGGACATCGACGCGCCGCCGGAGCGGGTGTGGGCGGCGCTGACCGACTGGACGCGGCAGGGCGAGTGGATGCTGTTCACCGACGTGGTCACCGTCGGCGGCGACGCCCGCGGCGTGGGCGGCCGGCTGGCCGCCCGGACCGGCGTGCCGGTGCGGGGACGGCGGATCGGCGTCCTCGACACGATGGTCGTCACCGAGTGGGACCCGCCCCGCCGGGTGGTCGTGCAGCACACCGGCCGGATCGTCCGCGGCCCCGGCATCTTCGAGATCGTGCCCCGCGACGGGTGCGCCACGTTCGTCTGGACCGAGCGGCTGTACCTCCCGTTCGGGCTGCTGGGGATGCTCGGCTGGCCGCTGGTCCGGCCGTTCATGATCGCCGGCGTGCGACTGTCGCTGCGGCGCTTCGCCCGCTTCGTCGTCGACCACGGTGGCTGACCGCCGTGCCGCGGGTCACCGCCCGCGGCGACCGCCGGCGCGCCGGAGCAGCGCTGCGCCGGCGAGGAGCAGCAGCACCGCCGCGCCGTTCCACGCCAGGTCGTAGCCGGTCGGGTCGACGCCGTAGCGCACCTGGTGCAGGCCCAGCAGCTTGTGGTGCACGACGCCGTCCCACAGCTGGAAGGCGCCGGCGCCCAGCAGCACCGCCGCCCACCAGGGCCCGGCGGCGAACGACCGGCGCTGCCGCAGCCCGGCGAGCAGGACCAGGCCGGCCACCGTCGCCGCCCAGGTGCCGGCGTGCAGCACGCCGTCGGAGACCAGCGCGGCGTCGCCGCCGGCCCGGTCGTAGAAGTGGTGCCAGTGCAGGAGCTGGTGGAAGACGATCTCGTCGAGCGCGCCGGCGGCGCCGACGCCGAGGAGCGCGCCGGACAGCAGGACCCGCCCCCGGGCGGGCGGGGCGGGGGCGTCCGGCACGGTCGAACCTCCCGTCGTCGTGCCCCGGCTGCTGCCCGGGGGCCGGACGGGAGAAACCCGGCCGGTCAGGCGCGCTCGGCCGCCAGGCGGGCGCCGAAGCCCAGCAGGGCCACACCGGTGAGCGCGTCCAGGGCACGGCGGACCGGACGGCGGCCCAGCACCGCCCGGGCCCGGTGCAGCCCGGTCACGAGCAGCAGCAGGTAGGCCAGCCCCAGGACGGCGTGGGTCAGCGCGAAGGCGGCCAGCACCGGGATGGTCGCACCTGGGCCGAGGAACTGGGGGAGGACCGCCAGGTAGAAGACGAGCACCTTGGGGTTCGTGATGTTGGAGAGGAACCCCTGCCGGAGCCCGGCCAGCGCCTGGGTGTGCGTCGGGATCCCGCCGGCGGGCAGCGCGGCGTAGCGGCCGCGCACGGCGGAGACGAGGGACTGCACCCCCAGGAAGCCCAGGTAGGCGATGCCCAGCCAGCGGATCGTCTGGAACACCGGCTCCGCGCGGAGGATCAGCGCGGCCAGGCCGGCCGCCGCGGCGGTGCCCTGTACGACGTTGGACGCGGTGATGCCGACCGCGCACCACGCGCCCCGCCGCCGTCCGCCGGTCAGGGTGTTCTTGACGACGACGGCGAAGTCGGGCCCGGGCACGAGGACGAGCACGGCGGCGAAGACGACGAACGTCCCGTAGCCCGACCACGACATGCCCGAACGGTACGACGGCGGCGCTCAGTGCCCGCGGACGAACTCCAGCGCCTCCCGGGCCAGGGCGAGGTCGGTGGTCGCGTCGTCGCCCAGGACCACCCACTCCCGCATGGTGCGGCCCCTGCCCGAGTCGAACGGCGCGCCGCCGCCCTCGGCGACCAGCGCGTCGACCCGCTCCCGCGGCAGCTTCAGGACCAGGCAGCCGCGGGTCACCATCGCGAAGATCGAGCCGTCCACGGTCAGCGCCGCCGACCCGAAGCCCCGCTTCCCGGCGGCGCCCGGCGGAGCGACCCCCGGGGCGCCGGCCAGCGCGTCGGTCAGGGCGGCGAGGCGGTCGTCGGCGTCCACGGACCCATCCCAGCGGCTCGACGGGGGCGGCACAACGAGCTGCGGAACGGCCCCTGCGCGGTGACCGGCACGACGTCGGTGAGAATCGCGGGGTGAGGAGGTGCAGCGTGGCACTCAGGGAGCGATGAGCCGCCGGGGTTGGGCGCTGTTCCTCGCGATGTCGGTCATCTGGGGCATCCCGTACCTGCTGATCAAGGTGGCCGTCGGTGAGATGTCGCCGGTGGTCGTCGTCTTCGGGCGCTGCGTGCTCGGGGCGGCGCTGCTCCTGCCGTGGACGGTGGCCCGCGGGCAGCTGCGCCCGGCGCTGCGGCACTGGAAGGCGCTGCTGCTGTTCACCGGCCTGGAGATGACCGGGCCCTGGCTGCTGCTCTCCTACGCCGAGCAGACGCTGTCCAGCTCGCTGACCGGCCTGCTGGTGGCCGGGGTGCCGTTCGTCGCCGCGCTCGCCGCCCGCCTGGCCGGCGAGGAGGAGCGGCTCACCCCGGTCCGCCTGCTGGGCATGGGCGTCGGCGTCGGCGGCATCGTGGTCCTGCTGGGGCTCGACGTCGGCGGCGCCCAGCTGCTGCCCCTGCTGGCCGTCGCCCTGGTCGTCGTCGGCTACGCGACCGCGCCGCTGGTGGTCACCCGCGCCCTTCCCGACGTCCCCGGGGTGGCGGCGAGCTCGATCGCCCTCGTGCTGACCGCCGTGGTCTACGCGCCGTTCGCCGTGCCCCAGCTGGACGAGGCGGCCGCCGCACCCCCGCCGGCGCTGCTGTCGCTGGCCGTGCTCGGCGTGGTCTGCACGGCGCTGGCGCTCGCGCTCTTCTTCGCGCTGATCCGCGAGGTCGGCCCACAACGTGCGCTCGTCATCACCTTCGTCAACCCAGCGGTGGCGGTGCTGGCCGGCGTCCTGCTGCTCGACGAGCCGTTCACCCTCGGCCTGGCAGTGGGCCTGCCGCTGATCCTCCTCGGGTGCGTGCTCGCCACCCGGAGGGACCGCCCGCGGGTCGTTCAGGGCGCCCAGCCGGTGGACACCGCCGTCCCCTGAGCGAGCCGGAACCGTCGGGGGAGGGGGATAGCTTGCGCGCCGTGGACCTCGTCCGATGCCCCTGGGGGGACAGCGCCCCCGAGTACGTCACCTACCACGACGAGGAGTGGGGCGTTCCCCTGCACGGCGACGACGCCCTGTTCGAGCGGCTGTGCCTGGAGGCGTTCCAGTCGGGGCTGTCCTGGCTGACCATCCTGCGCAAGCGCCCGGCGTTCCGGGCCGCGTTCGCCGGCTTCTCCGTGGACGCGGTCGCCGCGTTCACCGACGCCGACGAGCAGCGGCTGATGGCCGACGCCGGCATCGTCCGGAACCGGGCGAAGATCCGCGCCGCGGTGCACAACGCCCGCGCGGCGCAGCGGCTGCCCGAGGGGCTCTCGGCGCTGCTGTGGTCGTTCGCGCCCTCCGACCCCCGCCCCCGGCCGGCCACCCTGGCCGAGGTCCCCGCCACGAGCCCGGAGTCGGTCGCGATGGCCAAGGAGCTCAAGCGGCGCGGCTTCGTCTTCGTGGGGCCCACCACCGCCTACGCCCTCATGCAGGCGACCGGCATGGTCGACGACCACGTGGCCTCCTGCTTCCGCGCCACCGCCTGAAGGGGGGGTCAGGTTGGTCCTGGAGCCGCGGATACGGGATCATGGGGAGCGGAGCTCACAGCATCGACGACACGCCATCCCACCGCTCCCGCGGAGGGTGGCCGGCGAAGGAGGCACGCATGGCGGCCATGAAGCCGCGCACGGGTGAAGGTCCCCTGGAGGTCACCAAGGAGGGGCGCGGCCTGGTCATGCGCGTACCGCTCGAAGGCGGCGGTCGCCTGGTCGTCGAGCTGTCGCCCGACGAGGCCGCCGCGCTGTCGGAGGCACTGAAGGGCGCGACCAGCTGAACACTCCCGCGAACCTGCCCTCGGGCAGCACCGCGCAGGACGACGCGGCCCCGGCAGCCGGCAGCCCGCCGGCGACCGGGGCCGCGCCGTTGCCGCGGGTCGAGGTCCTGACCACCCTCCCGGAGCTGGGGGAGGACGACGTCCTCGCCGTACCGGTCGGCGGCGGCACGGAACTGCCCCGCTGGCTGACCGACCCCGTGCCGGGCGCTCCGGCCCCGGTCGACGCCGAGTTCCTGACCGGTGCCCTCCGCGACACCGGCAACAAGGGCAAGCCCGGCAAGATCACCAACGTGCCGATCGCCGGCCGTCGCCCGCGCAGCGTCGTGGCCGTCGGCATCGGCGACGCGACCCTGCCCGACCTGCGCAGCTACGTCGCCGTCGCCGTCCGCCGCGGGCAGACCCTCGCCGAGCACGGCGCCCGCCGGCTGGTGCTGCCCGTCGACAGCCCCGCGGCGCCCGCCGGCGCCGACGAGGTCCGCGCCGCCGTCGAGGCCGCGCTGCTGGCCGGCTACCGCTACCGGGAGACCTCCACGCCCCATCCGCCGCGGCTGGAGACCGTCACCGTCGTCGCCACGGACGGCGACGACCCCGCCGTCGCCGCCGCCGCCCGCGCCGGGCACGTCACCGGCGAGGCGGTCGCCTGGGCGCGGGACCTGGTCAACAC
>DATAAV010000394.1:0-8723 GCA_036259935.1 Geodermatophilus sp.
GGGTCGACGACGGTCACGCCGGAGAGCATCAGCGCGTCCAGCACCCGGTCGTTGAGCGTGCGGCGCCGCTGCGCGAGCTCCCGCCGGTCGTTGCAGCCGAGGACGTCGACCGGGTCCTCCGCCCGGGCACCGCCCACCGGCAGGCCCTCGGCCACGAGCAGGCCCAGGACGTCGGTGAGGTACTGCTCGCCCTGGTCGTTGTCCTCGCCCAGCCCGGCCAGCGTCCGCCGCAGCGCGGCGGCGTCCCCGACGTAGACGCCGGCGTTGATCTCGCAGATCGCCCGCTGCTCGGCGGTGGCGTCGCGCTCCTCGACGATCGCGCGGACCGCGCCGGAGTGGTCGCGCACGATGCGGCCCAGGCCGGTGGGGTCCTCGACCTCGGCGGTGAGCACGGTGAGGACGGCACCCGACCGGCGGTGGGCGTCCACCAGCGCGGCCACGGTGGCCGGCCGCAGCAGCGGCGCGTCGCCGTTGACGATCAGCACCGGCCCCTCGACGTCGGGCACGGCGGCGAGCGCGACGGCCGCGGCGTGCCCGGAACCGCGCTGCTCCTCCTGCACCACCGGCAGGGCGGCGGGCGCGATCGCCCCGAGGTGCTCCACGACCGCCTCGCGGCCGGAGCCCACGACGACGACGGTGTGCCCGGCGCCCAGCGGCGCGGTGGCCGCCAGCACGTGGCCGAGCATGCTGCGCCCGCACAGGGTGTGCAGGACCTTCGGGGTCGCGGACTTCATGCGCGTGCCCTGCCCGGCGGCGAGGACGACGACGGCGGCGACCGGAGCGGCTCCGGCGGTGGGGGCTCCCGGCTCCTGCAGGCTCACGGATCTCCTCGGGCGGGCGGGCGGCGCCGCGGGGGCGGCCCCGACGGCTACGGGTCTGCTCAGCTGGGGGACTCGGACTCGAACCGAGACTTCCCGGCTCCAAAGGCCGGCGGGCTGCCGATTACCCCATCCCCCACCACCGGCGCCGGACGGCGTCGCGGGAACGCCGCTCGGCGTCCCCCGGAAGACTAGGGCGCTCGACCGCGCGCGGCAGCGGGCGCCCGCGCCGGGCGCCGCCGTCTCGACAGGCGGCCCTTTCTACGGGCGCGTAGGTTACGGCCTCGTAAGCCTCTCCCCGCGCTGCCCGACGCCGCGTCGCGGGCCCGCGCACGTTCCCGCCCTGGAGGCCGCTTGTCCGCTCCCGCCGTCACCCGGCCCACCGTTCCGACCCGTCCGGCACACCCGGACGCCGGGCTGCCCGCCAACGCCCTCGGCGGGGAGAAGGGGGCCGGCGAGCAGATCGCGCTCTACGTGTTCGTGATCGTTCCGTTCCTCGCCCTGGCCGCGGCCGTGCCCGCCGCCTGGGGCTGGGGGCTGTCCTGGACCGACGTGGCGGTCTTCGCCGCCTTCTACGTCCTCACCGGGCTGGGCATCACCGTCGGCTACCACCGGTACTTCACCCACGGGTCGTTCAAGGCCCGCCGGCGGCTGCGGATCGCGCTGGCGATCGCCGGCTGCATGGCCATCCAGGGCCCGGTCGTCCAGTGGGTGGCCGACCACCGCCGGCACCACGCCTTCTCCGACCGGGAGGGTGACCCGCACTCCCCGTGGCGGTACGGCGACGACCTGCGGGCGCTGGCCAAGGGCATGTTCCACGCGCACATCGGCTGGCTGTTCGACCGGCGGCAGACCAACCCGGCCCGGTACGCCCCCGACCTGCTCAAGGACGCCGCGGTCCGCCGCACCAGCCGGCTGTTCGTCCTCTGGGCCTTCCTCGGCCTGGCCCTGCCGGCGGTGATCGGCGGACTGGTGACCATGAGCTGGGCCGGCGCGGGGACGGCGTTCTTCTGGGGCGGGCTGGTCCGCGTCGCGCTGCTGCACCACGTGACCTGGTCGATCAACTCGATCTGCCACACCGTCGGCAGCCGCCCGTTCACCGCCCGCGACCGGTCGACCAACTTCTGGCCGCTGGCGCTGCTGAGCTTCGGCGAGTCCTGGCACAACCTGCACCACGCCGACCCGACCTGCGCCCGGCACGGCGTGCTCCGCGGGCAGGTCGACATCAGCGCCCGGGTGATCTGGCTGTTCGAGAAGCTGGGCTGGGCGCGGGACGTGAAGTGGCCCGATCCGGTCCGCCTCGCGGCCAAGCGGCGGAACGCCGTCCCTGCCGCGGCCTGACCGGCCTCTGCGCCGTGCTCCTCCTCCGCCCGGGCGGCCGGCGCTCCTTCGGCCGCCCGGGTGGAGCCGTTCCCGGAGCACGATGGGCGCCATGAGCAGCAGCGCGGCCCGGCCCAGGGTGCGGATGACCGGCGCCCAGCGGCGGCAGCAGCTGCTGGACGTCGGCCGGGACGTCTTCGCCCAGCGGGGCTACGAGGCCACCTCGATCGAGGAGCTGGCCGCCCGGGCCGACGTCAGCAAGCCGGTGGTCTACGAGCACTTCGGCGGCAAGGAGGGGCTCTACGCCGTCGTCGTGGACCGGGAGATGCAGCGCCTGCTCGACCGGTTCACCTCCGCCCTGTCGGCCGGTGAGCACCCGCGCGAGCTGCTCGAGCGCGCCGCCCTGGTGCTGCTCGACTACATCGAGGAGGACACCAACGGCTTCCGCGTGCTGACCCGGGACTCCCCGGTGACCAGCACGACCGGCGGGTTCTCCTCGCTGATCGGCGAGGTGGCGCGCAAGGTCGAGCACATCCTCGCCCGGCAGTTCAGCGCCCGCGGCTACGACCCGGCGCTGGCCGAGCTCTACAGCCAGGCGCTGGTGGGCATGGTGGCGCTGGTCGGCCAGTGGTGGCTCGACACCCGCTCACCGGGCAAGCGCGAGGTCGCCGCGCACCTGGTCAACCTGGCCTACAACGGCCTGGCGCACCTCCATCCGCACCCGGAGCTCGTCGCCCGGGAGACGTCGGCGGAGGACACCGCCTCCTGACCTTCCGGAGCCTCAGCCGACCAGCCGGGCGCCGGGCACCGGCCCGTGGACGGCGCGCACGGTGCGGAAGACGCCGGCTCCGGCCAGCTCCGCCGCGAGCCGCACCGCGGCGTCCTCGTCGGCGGCCAGCGCGGCCACCGTGGGACCCGATCCGCTCACCAGGACCCCGGCGGCACCGGCCTCCTTCGCGGCGCGCAACGCCCGCCGCAGGCCCGGCCGCAGCGCGAGCGCCGGCGCCTGGAGGTCGTTGTCGAGAGCGGCGGCCAGCGCCGACACCGGTCCGCTCTGCAGCGCGCTGATGACCGGCTCCGGGGAGGCGAGGACCGCGCCGTCGGGCACCCGGCCGGCCTCCCGCAGCCGGTCCAGCTCGGCGTAGACCGAGGGGGTCGACAGCCCCTCGCCGGCGATCCCGAGCACCCAGTCCCACCGCCGGCGGGCGAGCACCGGGGACAGCCGCTCGCCGCGGCCGGAGCCGAGCGCCACACCGCCCTGCAAGCTGAACGGCACGTCGCTACCCAGCTGGGCGGCGAGAGCGGCGAGGTCGCCGCGGGTGGCCCGGGTGCCCCACAGCGCGTCGAGGGCGACCAGGGCGGCCGCGGCGTCCGCACTGCCGCCCGCCAGCCCCGCGGCGGCCGGTATCGACTTGTCGATGGTGATCACCGCGTCGGCCGACACCCCCGCCCGCAGCGCGAGCAGCTCGGCGGCCCGCCAGACGAGGTTGCGCCGGTCGGTGGGTACCCGGTCGGCCCCGGTCGCGGGGCCGGCGCCCTCCCCGGTGACGGTGAGCACGAGCCCGTCCCCCGAGCGGACGGTGACGCTGTCGTAGAGGGAGACGGCGAGGTAGACCGTCTGCAGCTCGTGGAAGCCGTCGGCGCGCAGCGGGCCGACCGCCAGGTGCAGGTTGATCTTGGCCGGGGCGCGGGCGACGACGGCTCCGCCGCCGGTGATCCGCCCCGGCCCGCCCGGCGCCGACCAGCTCACGCCGTGGCCGCCAGGCGGGCGAAGTCGGCTACCGAGAGCTGCTCGCCGCGGGTGGCCGGGTCGATCCCCGCCGCCCGGAGGCGGCGCTCGGCCTCCGCCGGGCTCCCGGCCCACCGGGTGAGCGCCGCGCGGAGGCTCTTGCGGCGGGTCGCGAAGGCAGCGTCGATGACGGCGAAGGTGGCCTCCCGGTCCCCCGGGGGCGGCGGCCGCCGGACCAGGGACACCAGGCCGGAGTCGACGTTGGGTTCGGGCCAGAAGACCCGCCGACCCACGTTGCCGGCCCGCCGGACCTCGCCGTACCAGGCCGCCTTGACCGAGGGCACGCCGTAGGCCGGCGAGCCGGGCGGGGCCGCCAGCCGCTCGGCCACCTCGGCCTGGACCAGCACGAGGGCCCGCCGCAGCGACGGCAGCAGTTCCAGCAGGTGCAGCAGGACGGGCACGGCCACGTTGTACGGCAGATTGGCCACCAGCGCCGTCGGAGCCGGGCCGGGAACCTCGCGGATGCGCAGCGCGTCGGCCTCGACGACGGTGAGCCGGTCGGCGAGGTCGGGGGCGCGCTCCCGCACCGTCTGTGGCAGCCGGCCGGCCAGCCGGGGGTCGATCTCCACCGCGGTGACGGCGGCGGCCGACGGGAGCAGACCCAGCGTCAACGAGCCCAGCCCGGGGCCGACCTCCAGCACGACGTCCTCCGGGGACAGCCCGGCGGTGCGCACGATGCGCCGGATGGTGTTGGCGTCGTGAAGGAAGTTCTGGCCGAGGGTCTTGGTGGGACGCAGCCCGAGCTGCTGGGCCAGGTCGCGGATCGCGGCCGGGCCCAGCAGCTCGGTGCTGTCTGCGGGGGGCGTGCTCAGCGGAGGCCGAGCTTGCGGGAGCAGCTGGGCCACGCACCCCACCCCTGCGCGTCCTGCACGCGCTCGGCGATGGCGATCTGCTGCTCGCGGGTGTTCTCGTGCGGCATGCCGGTGCCGCCGTAGGCCCGCCACGTGCTCAGCGAGAACTGCAGGCCGCCGTAGTAGCCGTTGCCGGTGTTGATGGCCCAGTTGCCGCCGGACTCGCACTGGGCGAGCTGGTCCCACACGCTGCCGCCGGCGACCGCGGGCGCCGCGGGCCGCTCCTTGGTCCCGACGCTGACCTGCTCGGTGACCGGTTCACGCGTGACGGTCGTGCCGAGCTGCTCGCGGGCGGTCTCCGCGCCGTCGACGACGGTGACCCGGAAGGTGGTCACCTGCTCGCCGTCCGCGCCCTCCTGGGTGACGGCCTTCTCGCCCTCGTAGGCCTCGGGGTTCGGGGTCTCGACCGTCTCGTGCGGGATGGCGGTGGTCTCGGTGACCTCGCTGACCTGCACCCGGAAGACCTGCAGGGTCATGTGGTCCAGCAGCGCCTGGGTCGGGTAGAGGCTGGTCCGGTCGGTCTCGCTCAGCGTGATGCCCTGCTCGGCGAGCAGGTCGCCGGCGGTGGCCGCGGTGGTGGTGACGACGCGCTGCTGGCCGTCGGCGATCAGCGTGACGTCCTTGGGGGTGGAGATCGACAGCTCCATGCCATCGAGCGGGAGACGCTCGTCGCGGCTGGCGGAGAGGACCAGGCCCTCGGCGCGATAGCCGAGCTGCTCGAGGGCCTCCTCGACCGAGAGCGCCGTGACGTAGACCTGGCTCCGCACGCCGTCGACGGTCAGCTGCAGCGGGCGGGCCCGGTTGAGGACGACCGTGTCACCGTCGTCGACGGTCGACTCCGGACCCGGCAGGACGACGTCGTGCGCCCGGGTCTGCAGCCCCTCCTCCTCGAGGACCTCGCCGACCGTGTCGGCGTAGGTGCTGACCTCCTGCACCTGGCCGTCGATGGTGAGGGTCAGCGACTTCTGGGCGGCGAAGTAGGCCAGGGAGCCGCCCACGAGGCCGAGGAGGACCAGGGCGAACAGCGTCAACTTGAGCGATCGAGGCACAACACTTCCACGGGGTCTCGGAACCCGGGCAGAGGAGAGCCGCTCCGGGGGGACACCGATCGGCGGCCCGCCCGTCGCGGGCACGGCCCGGACAGCAGTCGACCGGAGCCAGAGCTCCGGTCGAGTGCCCCCGGGTCGGTTCCCCACCCCGGCTGGTCACGACACGATAACGAACGTGGTACGAGTGACGACGTGCGAAAGGAGTGAACCAGCCAGCCGTTATGACGACATGTGGACGCGCCGACACGTGACGTAGTCAACGGGCCTGCTGTGACGCATGGGGCCTGTGCGCAGCGTGAGCTCAGCGCGTGACGAAGAACACGGTGTGGCGGTCGTCGCTCAGGGGCAGGACGGCGCCTTCGGTCAGCGGGCGAGCGCCCGGTCGCCGGCCCGCACCGGCCGCAGCCAGGTGAGCAGGAAGCCCACCACCGCCAGCCCCGAGGCCAGCCCGGCGAAGCCGCCCGCGACCAGCGCCACCGGCAGCAGGTCGAAGCCCTCGGTCACCCGGTCGCCCAGGTCGATGCCGGCGGCCAGCAGCAACGTGCCCAGCGGCAGCAGGGCGAACACGCTGGCCGCCGCGGTGACCAGGTGCGCGGTCCAGGTGCGCAGCGCCTCGTCCACGGGCACGTCGGCGCCCTCGGCCGGCAGCGGACGGACCAGGGCGCGCAGCAGGGCCGCCTCGGCCAGCGCCCAGCCCACCACCGGGCCGGCCAGGGCCACCCCGGCGACGGTGTCGGACAGGTGGTCGCGGCTCCACATCAGGGCGACGGTGACCACCTCGGCGACCATGACCGCGCGCATCGACCAGAGCAGCCACAGCGAGATCTGCTCGTGCCGGCGGGGACGCCGGGCCGGCACGGTCAGCTTCCACCGCGGCCGCGGCCGGGTGGCCTCCGCCAGCAGGACGCCGGCCAGCAGGCCGACCATCAGCGCCGGGGCCCAGAGGAAGACCGACGCTTCGGCGAAGAGCACGATGCTGCCGACGATGCCCAGCACGCCGAGCACGAACCCCAGCCGGCGCACCCGGCGCCCGTGCTGCGCCTGACGAGCCAGTGCCGTCGTCCCCGCCTCCGACAGGGTGGCGAACTCCACCGCCGCAGAGGCGACGGCCCGACGGCCGGACGCCAGCCACCAGGCCCGCGCCAGCAGGACACCCGGGACGAGGACGGCGATGAACAGCACGACGGCGATGAGGCGTCCCACGGGATCAGTGTCCCTCCTTCCCGTTCGGCGCGGCAGGCGGGCGATGACTCCGTCGTCCTACCGGACGACACCGCTGCCAGGAGCCGTCCCCGGCGGCATCGAGCGCATGCGTCCCTCGGTCGCGGAGGCCTCCGGCCGCCACTCCTCGGGACAGTGCCACCCTCGTCACTCCTCCCAGGAGCCGAAGACGCGCTCGGCGGTCGCGGTGAGCGCGGCGCAGAGCTGGTCGAGTTCCACCCCGGTCACCGCGGCGAGGGCGCGCACGGTGTGCGGCACCAGGCGGGAGGCGTTGGGGCGGCCCCGGTGCGGCATCGGCGTGAGGAACGGGGCGTCGGTCTCGACCAGCAGCTGGTCGACGGGGGTGAGCGCGGCGGCCTCCCGCAGGTAGCCGGCGTTGCCGAAGGTCAGCGTCCCCGCGAAGGAGAGCACGTATCCCCGCTCCACGCAGGCCCGCGCGAACGCCGCATCGCCGGAGAAGCAGTGGAAGACCGTGTGCTCGGGCGCCCCCTCGTCCTCGAGCACCCGCAGGATCTCCTCGTGCGCGTCGCGGTCGTGGATGACCAGCGCGACGCCGCGGTCCTTGGCGATGCGGATGTGCGCCCGGAAGGACGCCTCCTGCGCGGCCCAGCCCGCCGGGCCGGTGCGGAACCGGTCCAGCCCGGTCTCCCCCACCGCCCGCACCCGCGGTAGGGCGGCCAGCCGGTCGATCTCGGCCAGGGCGTCGTCGGTCGCCCGCCCTGCCCCGGCCTCGTTCGGGTGCACCGCGACGGTGGCCAGCACGCCGGGGTGCCGGGCGGCGAGCGCGGCCGACCAGCGGGAGGAGGCGACGTCCACCCCGACCTGCACCAGCCGCGGGACGCCGACGTCGGCCGCGGCCGCGATCTCGGCGTCGACGTCGGCGTCGGCGGGCCACCCGTCGTCGTCCGGCCCCGCGGGACGCTCCCCGAGGACGATGTCGAGGTGGGTGTGGCTGTCCAGGGCGGGTGACGGCAGGGGCTCGGGCGAGGGCGGCGCCTCACCCCGGCGGTTGGCGCGCGCGGCGGCCGACCGGCTCACTCCGACGCCTCGCCGGCGCTCGGCGCCGGCTCTCGCCGGGGCACCGTGCTCACCGGTGAGCTCGCGAGTTCGCTCACTCCGCGCTCCCGCCTTCCTCCAGGCGGCGCAGCTCCTCCTCGACGATCGACTCGTCGAGCTTCTTGAACACCGGGGTGGGCGGCGACAGCGGCGTCCCCGGCGCCAGCGGCCGGGAGGCCCAGACCGCCTGCGCCGAGTCGTAGTCGCCGGTGATGACCGGGTAGGGCGAGCCGTCGTCGAGGTCGGTGACCTCGTCGATCCGGGGCGCCGGCGACCACACGCCGGTGCCGCCGAGCAGCTCGTGGATCTTCTGCGCCGAGTGCGGGAGGAACGGGGTGAGCAGCGCGTTGCAGTCGCTGACCGCCTGCAGGGCGGTGTGCAGGACGGTGTCGCGGCGGGCCGGGTCCTCCTTGAGCTTCCAGGGCGCCTGGTCCGACAGGTACTTGTTGGCCTCGCCGACCACCCGCATCGCCTCGGTGACCGCCGCCTTCTGCCGGTTGCGGCCCAGGAGCTCCCCGACGGTGACGAAGGCCCCGGACGTGGTGGCCAGCAGCGCCCGGTCGGCGTCGGTGCGCTCGCCCGGGGTGGGGACGGCGCCGACGTTCTTGGCCGCCATCGA
>DATAAV010000395.1:0-3905 GCA_036259935.1 Geodermatophilus sp.
GCGGCCTCGGGGTCGCGGTGGACCGGGTCGGGCTCACCGATGGCGGAGGCGAACTCGGCGATCTTCGCCCGGCCGACCTCGTAGACGGCGGAGGGCGGGTAGCTGCGCCCGACCAGACCTGCGTCCAGCGCCATGCTCCCGCCCTCTCCTACCGCGCGCGGCTGTGTCAGCGGGTCTCGCGGTGGACCGTGTGCTTCCGGTCGTACGGGCAGTACTTCCTCAGCTCGAGCCGGTCGGGGTCGTTGCGCCGGTTCTTGCGGGTGATGTAGTTGCGGTTCTTGCACTCCTGGCAGGCCAGGGTGATCTTCGGGCGGATGTCGGTGGCTGCCATGGGTGCTCTCCTAGCCTTGTCGGTGCGGGTCCGGGGTGGACCCGGTCGCCAGCGGGTGCTGACACGACGACGGACCCCGGGGTGCGGGGTCCGTCGGGAGTAGCGGTGACCGGATTTGAACCGGTGACACAGCGATTATGAGCCGCTTGCTCTGCCTGACTGAGCTACACCGCCGGATGACCGTGCGGCCCGGTCTCGCGACAGGACCGGTCGGTCGGAGCCCCTTTACGGAATCGAACCGTAGACCTTCTCCTTACCATGGAGACGCTCTGCCGACTGAGCTAAAGGGGCGGTGGCCGGAGCCGTCGAGAACTCTACCCGACGCCGGCGGGGCTTCGCCGCAGGGGGTCGGCGCTCCCGTCAGGCGCGGACGAACAGCCGTCGGTGCTGAGCCCCCGGCGTCGCCGAGCGCACCCCGGCACGGGCCAGCAGCCAGCTCTCCAGCCGCTCCTCGGCCAGCGGGCGGCTGACGAGGAAGCCCTGCAGCTTGTCGCAGCCCATCTCGGCCAGCAGGTTGCGGGTCAGCTCGTCCTCGACCCCCTCGGCCACCACGCGCAGGCCGAGGTTGTGCGCCAGTTCGATGATCGAGCGGGCGATGAACGACTCGCCCTGGCTGGTCGACATGCCCAGCACGAAGGACTTGTCGATCTTCACCTCGTCGATCGGCAACTGCCGCAGCTGCGACAGCGACGAGTACCCCGTGCCGAAGTCGTCCATCGACAGCCGCAGCCCCAGGGCGTGCAGGTCGGCCAGGACGGTGCTGCTGCGCACCGAGTCGTCGACGACGCTGCCCTCGGTCAGCTCCAGGGTCAGCAGCTCGCCGGGGACGCCGTGCCGGCGCAGCGCGCCCCGCACCCGGTCGACGAGGTCGGGCTCGGTGAGGCAGCGGGCCGAGAGGTTGACCGCCACCGACAGGGCGATGCCCTCGTCCAGCCACCGCCGGCAGCGGGCCAACGCGAGGTCGAGGACGTGGTCGGTGAGCGGGCCGATCCGGCCGATCTGCTCGGCCAGGTGGATGAAGTCGTCCGGCGGGATCGCGCCGTAGCGGGGGTGGGCCCAGCGGACCAGCGTCTCCACCGAGACGATGTCAGAGGTCCGCGCGTCGATGATCGGCTGGAAGACCACGCTGATGTGCCCGTCGGCCATCGCCTGCTCCAGCTCGGTGCCGAGCTGGAGGCGGCGCAGGCTCTGCTGGTCGAGCACCGGGTGGTAGCTGGCCACGCCGCTGGAGCCGGAGGCCGCCAGCAGGGCGACGTCGGCCCGCTGCATCAGCGTGCCCGAGTCGGTGCCGTGCACCGGTGCGGCCGCGACGCCGATGGTCAGCGTGACCTCGAGGTCCAGCCCCGCCACGCGGGCGCGGGTGGAGGTCGCCTCGCGCAGCCGCCGGGCCGCCCGCTCGGTGGCCGCCAGCGACAGCCCCGGCAGCAGGACGGCGAACTGCTCGCTCTCCATGCGGGCCACCAGCGCCTGCGGCGGCGCGTGCTCGCGCAGCAGACCGGCGGTCACCAGGAGCAGCTCGTCGCTGGCCGCGTGCCCGAGGGTGTCGGTGACCTCGGTGTAGTTGTCCAGAGCGGCCAGGATCAGACCGGCCCGGGCGGTGACCGGGTCGGCCGCGAGGAGCTCGTCGATCTCCACGGCCAGCCGCTGCCGGTTGGGCAGGCCGGTGAGCCGGTCGTGGTCGGCGTCGTAGCGGATCTGGGTGAGCAGCTGCTGCTGGCGGATGGCGGCGTTGACGTGCGTGAGCATGGAGTCCAGCGCCCCGCGGTCGCCGTCGGCGAACGAGACGACGTCGCTGCGGCGGTCGCAGACCTCCAGGTAACCCGGCTCCCCGGCGGCGGTGATGACCGGCGCGGCGAGCAGGTCCTGGGCGCCGCGCCGGGCGAGCGCGGCCGCCTCCGCCTCGGTGGCCCGCGCGAGGGAGACCAGGACCGGCCCGTCCCCGGCACCGTTGGTCACGTGCCGGCGGATGAGGTCGTCGGGGTCGCCGGGGCCGTCGTACCAGGCCCGCCCGTCCTCGGCGGCCACCACCAGGCGCGGACCCTCGTCGAGGTAGGGGGGCAGCCAGAGGGCCACCCGGTCGGCGTTGAGCAGTTCCTTGACCGCGAGCACGATCTGCCGCGTCCCGGCGTCGTCCGGCGTCACCTGCTCGACCCGCCGCGCGAACGCGTACACCTGCTGGAGCGTCTCCCCCTCGCGGGTCACCCGGGCGAAGCGGCGGTACAGCAGGCCCAGGATCAGGAGCACGGGCAGCAGGAGCAGCCAGGCCCACGGTGTCCGGTCGACCAGCAGGGCCGCGGCCAGGCCCACGACGATCGAGACGGGATAGACCACCAGGACGGGCACGAACAGCGACGTCAGCACCGCCAGCCCCGGATAGCCCTGGGTGATGGTGATGGCGGCGACGATGAGCAGCGTCCCGGCCGCGGCCGACACCAGGACGGCCACCAGGTAACAGAGCCAGCTGACAGGGTCGGTCAGCGCTCCGACCGGCAGGTTCTCAAGCAGCAGCACGGCCACGCCGACCTGGACGACGCCGACCGCCACGCCGGCGAGGATCTTGGCGGCCGGGAGGTGGTCACGGACGCTGATCGCCCAGATCGCGGCCCCCGAGGCGACGGCCGTCCAGGCCCCGCCCATCTCGACGAGCGCGACGACCATCACCGCCTCGCTGACCGAGCAGGAGAAGGTGTGCGAGCGCACCTCGATGGTGAGGGTCAACGACTCGGCGGCCAGGAAAGCCGCGAAGAAGGCGAGGAGGACCCACGGCGGTATGGGCAACACCGCCGTGCGGGCCAGATGGACCACGAAAGGGAGCGCGAGCACCGTCGCACCCGCCGCCACCACACCGGGGTGCCGGAGCGCCGACCACCGCGGGGTCACGCTCGGATGGAGATCGGCCACGGCCACCCGGTCTTTCGGAAATGGGGAAGAAGTGCGGCGCGAGGCTAACAGCCGTTCGGGTGTCACCCGCCCCGCCGGAAGGCGTCCGTACACCCGAAAGGGGCAGTCGGTCGATCGACCGACTGCCCCTTACGAATACGTGGAGATCAGGTCCAGCGAGTTCCGCGGGTCCAGCGGGTGCCCCGGGTCCACCGGGTGCCACGTGACAGGTCCTGACGCGTGCTCGAGTTCATGGCGCCTCCTCAGGCATGAAGAACTGGTTTCTTCGATGCGGCTGTCCAGGCGCGGGGGCAGAGCGACGTTCGGTACGGACCGCGCCGGAGACATTGCTTCCCGTCACCCGATCGGGACAAGCACCGACAATCACGACAGAGTGACGCGGCGTCATGTCGTTACTGTGTGTGGGCAGCATTCAACACGGTGTCACCGCGCGTGTGACACCCGATGCGGCTGGGACGACGACGTGCCGCCCCCTCGGTCCGAGCCGAATCCGGTTACCCCCACGTGCGTTTTCCATGCGCGCAGTGCGGAGATCGCCCGGGCGCCGGCCGCCGCGTCCACAGGGCGCGTGCCGCTCCACCGGGGAGCACGGCCGCCCGTCCACACGCGTCCACAGCGCCGCCCACAGCGCGTGGACCAACGAGGGCGGGGATCTACGCTGCCCCGCGTGCGA
>DATAAV010000396.1:0-6680 GCA_036259935.1 Geodermatophilus sp.
CGGCCCGCGGGCGTGCAGCTTCTGGGTGGAGATGCCGATCTCCGCGCCGAACCCGAACTCGCCGCCGTCGGTGAACCGGGTCGAGGCGTTGACCAGGACGGCGGCGGCGTCCACGCCGGCGGTGAACGCGGCGATCGCGCGGGCGGAGTCGGCGACGATCGCCTCGCTGTGCCCGCTCCCCCACCGCGCGATGTGCTCCACCGCCTGCGGCAGGTCGTCCACCACCCGCACGGCCATGTCCATCGACAGGTACTCGGTCGCCCAGTCCTCGTCCGTCGCCGGGACGACGGCCTCGTGGGCGGCCTGGGCCACCTCGTCGCCGTGCAGCGTCACCCCGGCGTCGACCAGCGCGGACAGCAGCCGCGGCAGGAACGGCACATCCCGGTGCACCAGCAGCGTCTCCGCGGAGTTGCACACCGACACCCGGTGGGTCTTGGCGTTGAGGACGATCGCCTCGGCCATCGCCGGGTCGGCGGAGGTGTCGACGTAGACGTGGCAGTTGCCCTCGCCGGTCTCGATCACCGGCACGGTCGACTCGCGCACCACCCGCTGGATCAGCGACGCACCGCCGCGCGGGATGACGACGTCGACCAGCCCGCGGGCGTTGAGCAGCTCGCCCACCGACGCGCGGTCGGCCGGCAGCAGCTCGATCGCCCCGGCGGGCAGGCCGCACTTCTCCGCCGTCTCGGTGAGGACGGCGACCAGCGCGGCGTTGGTGCGGTAGGCCGACGCCGAGCCGCGCAGCAGGGCGGCGTTGCCGCTCTTCAGGCACAGGCCGGCCGCGTCGACGGTCACGTTCGGGCGGGCCTCGTAGACGATCCCCACCACGCCCAGCGGCACCCGCACCTGGCGCAGCTGCAGGCCGTTGGGCAGCGTGGACCCGCGGACGACGTCACCGACCGGGTCGGGCAGCGCGACCAGCTCGCGCAGCGCGGCGGCCACCCCCGCCACCCGGCCGGCGTCCAGGCGCAGCCGGTCGATGACGGCCGCGGGTGTGCCGTCGGCGGCGGCGTCGACGTCGGCGGCGTTGGCGGCCAGGATCTCGTCGGTCCGCTCCAGCAGCGCGTCGGCCATCGCGGTCAGCGCGGCGTCCTTCACGTCGGTGGGGAGGGTGCGCAGCACCCGGGCGGCGGCCCGCGCGCGCAGCGCGGCGGCCCCGATCAGCGGCAGGTCGGCGGCGTCGGACACGCCCGCGAGGGTACGCGGCGCAGAGGCCGGATCCGTGCCCTCGCGTCAGCTCCGCCGGTGGCCGGCCAGGCGGGCGCGCAGCCCGGTGCGCACCGCCGGCCACTCCGTGTCCAGGATCGAGAACACCACGGTGTCGCGCAGCGAGCCGTCGGGCAGCCGGCGGTGGTTGCGCAGCACGCCGTCCTGCTTGGCGCCCAGCCCGGCGATCGCGGCGCGCGATTGGAGGTTGTGCCAGTGCGTCCGGAACTCCACCGCGACGCAGCCGAGGGTCTCGAAGGCGTGCGTGAGCAGCAGCAGCTTGCTCTCGGTGTTCACCCCGGTCCGCTGCGCCGATCGGGCGGTCCAGGTGGAGCCGATCTCCAGCCGCGGCGTCTCGGGGTCGACGTTGAGGTACGTCGTCATCCCCACCGCCAGCCCCGTGTCGGCGCGGCGCACGGTGAACGGCAGCAGGGTCCCGGCGGCGGAGGCGGCGAGGCGCTCCTCGATCGCGGTCCGCATGCCCTCCGGCGTCGGCACGGAGGTGTACCAGAGCTCCCACAGCCGCCCGTCGCTCGCGGCGGCGACCAGTTCGTCGTGGTGGTCGGGGTGCAGCGGCTCGAGCGTGACGAGGTCGCCGGTGAGCGTCACCGGCTCGAGGCAGCCCACGTCAGGCGGTGGCCGTGCGGCGGATCGTCACGGCTGCAGTCTTCCAGGCGGCGGGGCGCCGACCCGCTCCCCCGCTATGCGAGAATGATTCTCATGAGCACACGGTCTCCCCTCGCCCTCGTCGCCGCGGCCTCGGCCGCCGCCCTCCTGCTGGCCGGCTGCGGGGGCGGGGAGGCCGACGCCGCCGGGGACGGCGAGGGGCTGACCGTCGTCGCCGGCTTCTATCCGCTGGAGTGGACCGCCGAGCGCATCGGCGGGGACAGGGTCGACGTCTCCTCGCTCACCCCGCCCGGCGCGGAGGCGCACGACCTGGAACTGGCGCCGCAGGACGTCGCCGCGGTGGCCCAGGCCGACCTTCTGGTCTACCTCGACGGCTTCCAGCCCGCCCTCGACGAGGCCGCGGCCTCCGAGGCCGCCGACGCCGCGTGGGACGCCGGGCGGGCCGCCGACCTCGCGCCGTCGGCCGAGCCGCACGGGCACGAGGGCGAGGAGGCGGACGAGGAAGGGGCGCTCGACCCGCACTTCTGGCTCGATCCCACCCGCCTGGCCGCGGTGGGCGACGCGCTGGCCGACCGGCTCGCCGAGCTCGACCCCGACGGCGCGGCCACCTACGAGGAGAACGCCGCCGCGCTCCGGGCGGACCTCGAGGCACTGGACGCCGAGATGCGCGCCGGCCTCTCCGGCTGCGCCGTGGACACCCTGGTGACCAGCCACGAGGCCTTCGGCTACCTCGCCGAGCGCTACGGTTTCGAGGTGGTCGGCATCAGCGGGCTGAGCCCGTCGCAGGAGCCGAACCCCGCCCAGCTGGCCGAGATCTCCGGGCTGGTCCGCGAGCGCGGCGTCACCACGATCTACACCGAGACGCTGGTCGACCCGGCCGTCGCCGAGACGGTGGCCGCCGAGGCCGGTGTGCGCACCGCCGTCCTGGACCCGCTCGAGGGTCTGAGCGAGGAGTCGCCCGGGGACGACTACCTCGACGTCATGCGGGCCAACCTGGTCACGCTGCAGGAGGGCCAGTCCTGCTCATGACCGCCCACTCCGCGGCACGGCCGGACGGCGTCGCGATCCGCCTGCGTGACGCCAGCATCGGCTACGGCGACGTCCCGATCGTCCGCAACGTCGACCTGACCGTGCGGCACGGGGAGGCGGTGGCCGTCCTGGGCTCGAACGGCTCGGGCAAGACCACGCTCGCCCGGGGGCTGCTCGGCCTGGCCACGGTGCTCGGCGGCGAGGTGGAGCTGCTCGGCGCCCCGGTCGGGCGGCTGCGCGAGCGCGGGCGGGTGGGGTACGTGCCCCAGCGGCACACGGTCAGCGGCGCGGTGCCGGCGACGGTCCGCGAGGTGGTCGGCGTCGGCCGGCTGGCCCGGCTGGGGCTCTTCCGGCGGCTGGGGCCGGCCGACCGCGCGGCCGTGGTCGACGCCGTGGCCGCCGTCGGCCTGGGCGACCGGTTGCACGAGCCGGTCGCCTCGCTCTCCGGCGGGCAGCAGCGCCGGGTGCTGGTCGCCCGGGCGCTCGCGGCCGAGCCGGAGCTGCTGATCATGGACGAGCCGACCGCCGGCGTGGACGCCGCCAGCCAGGAGGCCCTCGCCGCTGTCCTGGCCGCGGTGTCGGCGACCGGGACCACCCTTGCCGTGGTGACCCACGAGACCGGCCCCCTGGCCGGCGTCCTCGGCCGAGCGGTCGTGGTCGACCACGGGCGGATCAGCTACGACGGCCCGCTCGCCGGGGCCGAGGCGCACGCGGGAGCCGGGGTCCACCACCACGCCGACGAGCCGGTCGAACCGTCGCCGACCGGCTACCGGCAGGACCAACCGCGGGTGGCGACGGACACGCCCCGCCCCCGGAAGGGAGCGCTCTGACGTGGACATCCTCGAGTTCGGCTTCATGCAGCGGGCGCTGCTGGCTTCGCTGATGGTGGGCCTGGTGGCCCCCGCCGTCGGCGTCTTCCTCGTCCAGCGGCGGCTGTCGCTGCTCGGGGACGGCCTCGGGCACGTCGCCCTCACCGGCGTGGCGATCGGCGTCCTGACCACGACCGCGCCGGTCGGGACCGCGCTGGTGGCCGCCGTCCTCGGGGCGGTGCTCATCGAACTGGTCCGCGCGCGCGGCCGCACCAGCGGGGACGTCGCGCTGGCGGTCCTGTTCTACGGGGGCATCGCCGGCGGCGTGGTGCTGCTGAGCCTCGCACCCCGCGGTCAGGCGACCAACCTCGACGCCTACCTGTTCGGCGCGATCACCACCACCAGCCCCGGCGACGTCGTGGTCTTCGCCGTGATCACGGTGGTCGTCGCCGGCCTCGTGTGGCTGCTCGGCCAGCGGCTCTACGCGGTCAGCGACGACGAGGAGTACGCCCGTGCCGTCGGGCTGCCGGTGCTCGGGCTCAACATCGTGCTCGCCGCCCTGGTCGCCTCCACCGTGGTGCTGTCGATGCGCGTGGTCGGCCTGCTGCTGATCAGCGCGCTGATGATCGTGCCCAGCGCCGTCGCCCAGCTGCTGGCCCGCAGCTTCCGCCAGGCGCTCTACCTGGCGTGCGGCATCGGTCTGGTGGTCAGTGTCTCGGGCACGACCCTCTCCTACTACGCCGGCACCCCGTCGGGCGGCACGATCGTGCTGCTGGCCATCGCGCTGTTCCTGCTCGTCACGGGCGGCGTCGCCCTCCGCGAGGGCACCGCCCGCCGTCGGCACCGGCGGCACGCCGAGGTCCACGCCGCGCACCCGCACGAGCACGGCGACGGCTGCGGGCACGAGGCGGTGCCGCACGGCGACCACGTCGACTACGACCACGACGGCCACCTGCACGCCCCGCACCGCACCGGCGCCGGCGTCCACTACGACGAGCACGGCGAGCACCCGGTCGCGGCTCCCCCGGCGGAGCAGGCGGGGACGCCGTGACGACAACCCCGCCGGCCGAGGGCCCCGCCCGCCGGCCCACCCGGCAGCGCAGCGCGGTGCTGGCCCTGCTCGAGGACCTCGACGGCTTCCGCAGCGCCCAGGACCTGCACGCCCTGCTGCGCGAGCGCGGCGACGCGGTGGGGCTGGCGACGGTGTACCGGGCGCTGCAGGCGCTGGTGGAGGACGGTCAGGTCGACGTCCTCCGGAGCAGCGAGGGGGAGGCGGTCTACCGGCGGTGCTCGCCGGTGCACCACCACCACCTCGTGTGCCGGGTCTGCGGGCGCACCGTGGAGGTCGCCGACCCGCCGGTGGAGCGCTGGGCGGCCCGGATCGCCGCCGAGCACGGGTTCGCCGACGTCCAGCACCAGGTGGAGGTGTTCGGGACCTGCGCCGGCTGCGCCGCCTCGCCCTGACCGCCGGTTCCCCCGGCCGGGGCGGGGGTAGCCCTCCGCGCAGCCGACCGCCGAGCAGGAGGGACGTCGTGGCAGCAGCGGGACGCCGGTGGATACGAGGCGCCGTGCTGGCGCTGGGGCTGGCCGCGACCGGGTGCACGGGCGGCGACGCGGGTTCGGACGAGGCCGCGGCACCCGCGACCACCGGGGCCGCGCCGGAGGTCCCGGCCGAGGGCCCGGAGGACACCCTCGCCGTCGTCCCCGACGTCGCCGCCCGGCTGCAGCCGAGCGTGGTCACCATCCTCACCGCGAGCGGAACCGGCAGCGGCGTCGTCTACGCCGAGGACGGGCTGATCGTCACCAACGAGCACGTGGTCCGCGGCGCGACCACCGTGGAGGTGGCCTTCGCCGACGGCCAGCGGGTGGCGGGCACGGTCCGGGCGACCGACGTCGTCACCGACCTGGCGCTGGTCGAGGCCGACCGCACCGGGCTGCCCGCCGCGGAGTTCCAGACCGAACTGCCGCGGATCGGCGAGCTGGCGGTGGTCATCGGCAGCCCGCTGGGGTTCGAGAGCACGGTGACGGCGGGGATCGTCTCCGGGCTGCACCGCGACATCCCCGGCAGCGCCGCGACCAGCCAGGCGCTGGTCGACCTCATCCAGACCGACGCGGCGATCAGCCCGGGCAACAGCGGCGGGGCGGTGGTCGACGGCGACGGCGACGTGATCGGGATCAGCGAGGCCTACATCCCGCCGCAGACCGGCGCGGTCTCCCTCGGCTTCGCCATTCCGGCGGCCACGGTCGTCGACGTCGTCGAGCAGTTGCTGGAGGACGGGACCGCCGAGCACGCCTTCATCGGCATCGAGCCGGCACCCATCACCGAGCAGATCGCCGAGCGGCTCGGCCTGCCCGACACCGAGGGCGTCATCGTGGCCGCCGTCGTCCCCGGCGGCCCGGCCGCGGCCGCCGGCATCCGGCCCGGCGACGTCATCACCGCCGTGGACGGCGAGGCGACCGCCACCCCCGAGGACCTGCTCGCGCTCCTGCGCGCCCGGGACCCCGGCGACACCGTGACGATGAACGTGCGCGGCGTCGACGGCGAGGAGCGGGAGGTCGAGGTGACCCTGGCGGAACGCCCGGCGGTCAGCGAGTAGCCGCCTCGCGCAGCGCGCGCAGGGCCGCCTTGCGGGCCTCGCCGGTCAGCCGGTCGAGGAAGACCTTGCCGTCGAGGTGGTCGACCTCGTGCTGCAGGCAGCGGGCCATGAGCCCGCTGCCCTGCAGCCGCAGCGGCTCCCCGTGCACGTCGAAGCCCTCGACGACCGCGTGCATCGCCCGCGCCGTGGGCGCCCAGATGCCCGGGATGGACAGGCACCCCTCGTCGCCGTCCTGGATCTCCTCGGAGAGCTCGACGATCCTCGGGTTGACCACGTGCCCGATGACGCCCTCGATGTTGTAGGAGAACACCCGGGCGCTCACGCCGATCTGCGGCGCGGCCAGCCCGGCGCGGCCGGGGTGGTCGACGGTCTCCTCGAGGTCGCGGACCAGGGCGGCCAGCTCCCGGTCGAA
>DATAAV010000397.1:0-13909 GCA_036259935.1 Geodermatophilus sp.
CGATCAGGCGCTCCGGTGGTGAGCGCTGCTGTGGTCCGGCGCCGTGCTGTGCCGGATTGCTGTACTCCGGCCGCGTTGCTGTACCCGTTGCTGTACTCACGCGAGAGGCGGGCCGACCCTTCCGGGCGACCCGCCTCTGACCTGCGGTTTCACTGTCGGGCTGACAGGATTTGAACCTGCGACCCCTTGACCCCCAGTCAAGTGCGCTACCAAGCTGCGCTACAGCCCGAGCGTCGGGCGGCCGGCCGGACGGCCGGACCACTCGATCGCTGCGATGAGCAGGTTACCGCACGCCGGTCCGGCGTCCCGGCACCGGCTCAGCCCTTCTGCCGCTCGCTCCCCCGGCCCTCGCGGACCTTGACCGAGATCTCGATCGGCGTGCCGTGGAAGCTGAACTTCTCCCGCAGCTTGCGCTCCAGGAACCGGCGGTAGCCGGCCTCGAGAAAGCCGGTGGAGAAGACGACGAACCGCGGCGGTCGGATGTCCGCCTGCGTCACGTACTTGATCTTCGGCGCGCGCCCGCCGCGGGCCGGCGGCGGGGTCTCCTGGACCAGCGCGCGGACGTAGGTGTTCAGCTCCGCCGTCGGCACCCGGGTCTCCCAGGCGGCCAGGGCCTCCCGCAGGTGCTGGGCCAGCTTGTTCACCCCGCGCCCCGTGGTGGCGGAGATGTTGACCCGGCTGGCCCACTTGACCCGCGCCAGGTCCCGCTCGATCTCCCGCTCGAGCTGGGCGTGCCGGTCCTCGTCGAGGGTGTCCCACTTGTTGATCGCCAGCACCAGCGCCCGCCCGGCCTCGACGACCTGGCTGATCACCCGCTGGTCCTGCTCGCTGATCACCTCGTCGGCGGCCAGCAGGACGACGGCCACCTCGGCGGCCTGGATCGCGGCCTCGGTGCGCAGGCTGGCGTAGTACTCGGTGCCGCTGGCCGTGGAGACCTTGCGCCGCAGGCCGGCGGTGTCGACGAACCGCCACTCCTCCCCGCCGAGGATGATGATCGAGTCCACCGGGTCGACCGTGGTCCCCGCGACCGAGTCGACGACCGACCGCTCCTCCTTGGCCAGCCGGTTGAGCAGGCTGGACTTGCCCACGTTCGGCCGCCCCACCAGCGCCACCCGCCGCGGGCCGCCGGCCTCGGGCTGCTCGCGGGGAGCCTCGGGCAGCGCGTCGAGGACCAGGTCGAGCAGATCGCCACTCCCCCGGCCGTGCAGCGCGCTCACCGTCTGCGGCTCGCCCAGGCCCAGCGACCACAGCTCGGCGGCGCCGGCCTCGCTGCGCTCGTCGTCGACCTTGTTGGCGACGAGGATCACCGGCCGGTCGCTGCGGCGCAGGATGCGGGCGGCGGCCAGGTCGGTGTCGGTCGCGCCCACCGAGCTGTCGACGACGAAGACGATGACGTCGGCGCTGCGCATCGCGTACTCCGCCTGGCGGGTGATCGACGCGCCCAGCCCGGCGGCCTTGGGGTCCCAGCCGCCGGTGTCGACGACGGTGAACCGCTTGCCGTTCCACAGCGCCTCGTAGGCGATCCGGTCCCGGGTGACCCCCGGGGTGTCCTGGACGACGGCCGCCCGCCGCCCCAGGAACCGGTTGACCAGCGTGGACTTGCCCACGTTGGGCCGGCCGACGATCGCCACCACGGGCAGGGGCCCGCCGTTGCTCTCGGTCACGTCGGCTCCCCCGCCCCGACGGCGGAGCGCGCCAGCTCGACGACCCGGCCGACGACGCCCTCCCGGTCCAGGTGGGTGCTGTCGACGATCACCGCGTCGGCGGCCGGGCGCAGCGGGCTGTCGGCCCGGCTGCTGTCGTACTCGTCGCGGCGGCGCAGGTCGGCGGCGAGCTCGGCGATCTCGGCGGGATCGGTGATGCCGAGCTGGTCGGCCCGGCGCCGGGCGCGGGCCTCGGGCGCGGCGGTCAGGTAGATCTTCAGCGTCGCGTCCGGCAGGACGACGGTGCCGATGTCGCGGCCCTCGACGACGACCGCGTCGGCCGCCGCCACCAGAGCGCGCTGCTGCTCGACCAGCTGCCGGCGCACCGCGGGCACCGCGGAGACCGGCGAGACCGCGCGGGTCACCTCCGGCCCGCGGATCCGGCCCGCCACGTCGACGCCGTCCACGAGGACCAGCTCGGTCTCGGCGGCAGTGCCCACCTCGATCCGGGCGGCCGCGACGACCTTGGCCACCGCCTCGGCGTCCTCGGGGTCGACCCCGGCGTCGAGGACGGCGACGGTAGCCGCCCGGTACATCGCGCCGGTGTCCAGGTAGGCCGCCCCCAGGCGGGCGGCGACGGCGCGCGCCACGCTGGACTTCCCCGTTCCCGACGGCCCGTCCAGCGTGATCTGCCCGATGAACCCGGCGCTCACTGGGCGATGTCCCGTCGCAGCGCCACCGCACCGCGCAGGTACACGTGCTGGATCTCCGACCGCGGCCGGTCGGTGTCCACGTGCGCCATCAGCCGCAGCACCCGCGGCAGCGCGTGCGGGACGTCGATCTCGGTGGCGCAGATCAGCGGCACGTCACCGAGGCCCAGCTCGCGGGCGGCCAGCGCGGGGAACTCCGACACCAGGTCCGGCGTGGCCGTGAACAGGATGCTGATCAGGTCGTCGTGCTCGAGGCCGTTGCGCTCGATCACCGCGCTGACCAGCTCCCGGGTGGCGTCGAGGATCAGCTCCCGCTTGTCGGCGTCCACCTGTGTCGCGCCCCGGATGGCTCGGACGGCCATGCACTCTCCTTGCTCGGTTCCCCGGCTCCCGGGTCGCCGGGGCCCTGTCGAGTCTAGGTGCGCGCCGCGGGGCCCCCGAACGACAGCCGGGGATCGGCCGGGGCCCCAGGACCCGGACCGCGGCACCCCCGGGAAAGGTCAGCCGACGGGCTGGAGCCCCCAGGTGGCGGTCGTGGACTCCCCTGGTTCCAGGCGGATCACGTCCTCCCCGGTCTGCAGCGCGTTGGGCGGGCAGGTCATCGGCTCCACCGCCAGCCCGCGCCGGCGCCTCGCCGCGGCCAGGGCATCGCCGGTGAACAGCTGCAGCCAGCGGTAGCTCTCGTCCATCCAGACGGCGGCGCCGCGGCCGTCGGACCCGGTCAGCCGCACCCAGGCCCGGCCGTCGGCGTCCCGCTCGAGGTCGGTGAACGCGTGGTCGACGACGAGGTCGCCGAGGGGGCGGCCGCCGCGCAGGTCGTACGGCGTGCGGGCCACCGGGACCGCCCCGGTCGGGATCCCCCGCCCGTCGGTCTCCAGCCGGGTGGTCCCGGGAGCGGCGAGCGTGCAGTCGTCCACCAGCGACCCGGGACCGGCCGCCAGGTAGGGGTGGTGCCCCTCGCCGTAGGGCAGCGGCAGCGTGCCCTCGTTGGTCGCGGTGGTGGTCACCCGCAGCCCGTCGGCGGCGAGCTCGTAGGCGACGCGCAGCCGCAGCAGGAACGGATAGCCCGGCTGCGGGTGCAGGAGGTACTCCAGCACGGCCCGGTCGTCGGCGCGGTCGACCACCCGCCAGGGCACGAACCGGACCAGGCCGTGGATCGCGGTTCCCGTCTCGGGCTCGGTGAGGGCGGTGCGGTGCTCCTCGCCGTCCCAGGTGTACCGGCCGTCGCGCAGCCGGTTGGGCCAGGGGGCGAGCACGTGGCCGCGCCCGTCGGAGGCCATCTCGGAGACGTCGTAGCCGTCGAGCAGCTCGCGGTCCCCGACGCGGTAGCGGCGCAGCCCTCCGCCGACCTCGACGACGGTGACCTCGGCGTCGTCCCGGCGCAGGACGAACTGCTCCCCGGTGGGCGCTCGCTGCGGGGTCTGCACGCGGCCGATCCTGCCGCACTCGAATCCGCGGCAGGACCGGGACGCGGGTCTACAGGCCGACCAGCTCCTCCAGCGCCCCCACCTCGGTCCGGCTGAGCTTACGGATCGACCCCACCCGCATGCGCTCGAGCTTCACCGGGCCGACCGCGATGCGGGTGAGCCGGTTGACCGGCAGTCCCACGTGGGCCAGCAGCCGGCGCACGATGCGTTTGCGGCCCTCGTGCAGCACCACCTCGACCACCGACTGGCCGGCGTGGGTGTCGACCACCCTGAAGGAGTCGACGGCGACCGGGCCGTCCTCCAGCTCGACGCCGGCGCGCAGTCGCCGGCCCAGGTCGCGCGGCACCGAGCCGGAGACCTGCGCCAGGTAGGTCTTGCGCACCTCGTAGGAGGGGTGGGCCAGCCGGTGGGCCAGCTCGCCGTCGTTGGTCAGCAGCAGCAGGCCCTCGGTGTCCTGGTCCAGCCGGCCGACGTGCACCAGGCCGGGCGCCAGGTCGCCGACCATGTCGCCGACGGTCATCCGGTTCCGGTCGTCGCTCATCGCGGTGATGACGCCGGCCGGCTTGTTGAGCGCGTAGGTGACCCGGTCGTCGCGGAGCTCGATGCGGGCGCCGTCGACGGCGATCCGGTCGGTGCGCGGGTCGACGCGCATGCCCTGCACGGTGACCGTCTTCCCGTTCACGCTGATCCGGCCGGCGTCGATCATGTCCTCGCAGACCCGGCGCGAGCCGACGCCGGCGCGGGCGAGCACCTTCTGCAGCCGCTCCCCCTGCCGCTCCTCGCCGGGGGTGTTCCGGCCGCGGTCGCCGGGGTGGACCGGGGCGAGCTCCATGTCCTCCGACCAGCCCTCCCCGGGGCCGGTCGTGCGGGCCTCGTCGGGCATCTCGTCGGGCGGGGCGGTGTTCATCCCGTCCAGTCTCCCACCGCCGCCGGCGGTCCCTCCGGCGCGTGGGCCGACGGTCGACCGCACCGCGACGTCGCCGGCCTCGCGGTACAGGGCGGGGACGGCGACCGCGCGGCGAGGACGGCGATCATGCCCCGGCCGGGCGGGTCAGCCGTCGGGGTGCTCGTCGAGGACGGCGGAGGCCTCCGGCAGCAGCGGACCCAGCTCGGGCAGCTCGTCGAGGCCGGTGAGCCCGAGCTTCTCCAGGAACAGCGGCGTCGTGGCGTACAGCCCACCACCGCTGTCGGGGTCGTTACCCACCTCGTGCACCAGGCCCCGGCTGATCAGCGTGCGCATGACGCCGTCCACCCCCACGCCCCGGATGGCCGAGATCCGCGCCCGGGTGACCGGCTGGCGGTAGGCGATCACCGCGAGGGTCTCCAGGGCCGCCTGCGTCAGCCGGCTGCGCTGTCCGTCGAGCAGGTAGCGCTCGACGACCGGTGCAAACTCCTCGCGGGTGTAGAGCCGCCACCCCTCCCCGACCCGGCGCAGCGCGATGCCGGCGCCGCGGTGCTCGTACTCCTGCGCGAGCTCCGCCAACGCCGCCCGCACCCGTCCGGCAGAGCAGCGCAGGACACCGGCCAGGGTGGCCTCGTCGACGGGGCTGTCGACGACGAACAGCAGCGCCTCCAGGCCACCGCGCAGCGCGGCCGGGTCGGGCTCGTCCTCGGCGGCGGGCTCGGCGGCCGGTTGGGGCTGGGGCGCGACCGCGGCCGGCTGGACCGGTGGCGGCAGGGGCGCGAGCTCCTCGACCGGCACCGGCTCGGGCTCCTGCGGCGGGCGCTCGGCGACCCGGGCGGCGAGCTCGGCGGCGACGGCGTCCCAGGTGCCCGGGTCGGCCTCGCCGCGGTTCTCGGCCTCCTCGCGGGTGGCGGCGAGCTCGGCGGCGAGAGCCTCCCAGGAGATCGGCGGCCGATCCTCGCTCACGTGTACTCCTCGTCCGCGGCAGCGCCGTCCTCGTCGTCCGTCCCGTCCTCCGCCGGATCGGGCAACGCACCCCCGGTCCACCGGACGTGCAGCTCCCCGAGCGGGGTCAGCTGCTCGAAGGTGACCCGCTGCTGCCGGTAGAGCTCCAGCAGCGCCAGGAACCGGGCGACCACCTCCAGGGTGTGGCCGCAGTCGGCGGTCAGCGCCCGGAAGGTCGCCGTCCCGGAGCCCATCAGGTGGTTGCGCACCAGCAGCAGCTGCTCGGAGACGCTCACCGGCGGTGCGTGCAGGTGGGAGACGCTGACCACCGGCGGCGCCTTCGGCGTCAGCGCCTGCCTCGCCAGCGCCGCGAACTGCTCGGGGGTGACGCCGAGCAGCACCTCGGGCAGCAGGTCGGCAAAGCGCGGCTCGAGGGAGACCTCCCGCGGGAACCGGCGCAGCGCGTCGGCCTCCCGGCGGCGGAGGAACTCCGCGGCCTGCTTGTAGGCCTTGTACTGCAGCAGCCGGGCGAACAGCAGGTCGCGGGCCTCGAGCAGCTCCAGGTCCTCCTCATCCTCCACCTCCGCGGCCGGCAGCAGCCGCGCGGCCTTGAGGTCGAGCAGGGTGGAGGCGACCACCAGGAACTCGCTGGCCTGGTCGAGGTCCAGTTCGTCGCCGAGCGCGCGCAGGTGGGCGATGAACTCGTCGGTGACCTTCGACAGCGCGATCTCGGTGACGTGGAGCTTGTGCTTGCCGATCAGCTGCAGCAGCAGGTCGAAGGGGCCCTCGAAGTTGGTCAGCCGGACGGTGAACCGCGGCGACGGCGCCTCCGCCGCCGGGTTCGCCTCCACGTCCCCGAAGGGTAGGCGCCGGGCGGTCAGGAGCCCTTCAGCCGCCGGACCAGCACCGACTCCTCGCCGCGCTCGGTGAGGTCGGCGAGCAGCACCGCCACGGCCTCGCGGACGATCCGGCCGCGGTCGGCGGCCACCCCGTGCTCGGCGCGCAGCGACAGCCGTGCCGACTCCAGCGCGAGCAGTTCCTCGGCGGAGATGTAGACGGTGATCTTCTCGTCGTGCTTGGTGCGCTCGGTGCGCGCGGCCCGGCCCCGGGTGGGACGCGCGGGCGCGGGTGCCGGCGGCGCCGGCGCGGTGCGGTAGGCGGCGAGCGGGTCGGCGGTCACCTCGGCCCCGCCGGGCACGAGGGTCAGCGGCATGCCGGGCAGCGTCTCGGCCGCCTCGCCGCTCCGCCGGGGAGTCGGGGTGCCGCGCAGCGCCGGGGAGCTGACGGTGGCGCTGACGTTGGGCAGCTCGGTGACCTCGGGGACCGCCGGCGGGGTGTCGGTGCGGCGGAACAGCTCGGCGGCACCGGGGAGCACGGGACGGCGAGTCACAGTGCCAGCACCTCCTTGGCCAGGTCGCGGTAGGCGGCAGCGCCCGAGGACGTCGGCGCCCACGTGGTGATCGGCTGCCCGGCGACGGTGGTCTCCGGGAAGCGCACGGTCCGCTGGATGACCGTCCGGAACACGGTGTCGCCGAAGGCCTCGACGACCCGGCTGAACACCTCCCGGCAGTGCACCGTGCGGGAGTCGTACATCGTCGCGAGGATCCCGGAGATCTCCAGCTCGGAGTTCAGCCGCTCCTTGACCTTCTCGATCGTGTCCACCAGCAGCGCCACCCCGCGCAGCGAGAAGAACTCGCACTCCAGCGGGATGATCACGCCCTGGGCCGCGGTCAGCGCGTTGACCGTGAGCAGGCCCAGCGAGGGCTGGCAGTCGATGAGGATGTAGTCGTACTCGTGCCGGACGTCGGCGATCACCCGCAGCAGGGTCTGCTCGCGGGCCACCTCGCTGACCAGCTGCACCTCGGCGGCCGACAGGTCGATGTTGCTGGGCACCAGGTCCAGGCCGGGGATGTCGGTGGGCACCCGGACGTCGGCCAGCGTGGTCCGCCGCTCCATGAGCGCGTTGTAGATCGTGCGCTCCATCTGCTGGGCCGGCACGCCCAGGCCGACCGACAGCGCCCCCTGCGGGTCGAGGTCGATCAGCAGCACCCGGCGGCCGTACTCGGTCAGCGCCGCACCCAGGTTGATGGTCGACGTCGTCTTGCCGACGCCGCCCTTCTGGTTGCACATCGCGATGATGCGGGCCGGCCCGTGCTGGGTCAGGGGCTTCGGCTCCGGCAGCCGGCGCTGCCGCGCACGCGCCGGGTCCAGCCGCGAGGCGGCGGCGCCCATCTCGGGGCCGCTCTCGGTCGGGAGCGCGACGGCCGAGCCGACCGCGTCCCCTCGGATCGCCATGGGTCTGTTGCCTCCACCTCGTGCACCGGTCCGGCGGGTGCGCCGGGCGCGGTCAGCCGTTCTGCCGCTCGGTGGACCCGACGCTAGGGACCGGCACGCGCGTTGCCGGGGAGGCACGCCGGATTCCGTGTCGACTTGGCGA
Source organism: Geodermatophilus sp. (assembly GCA_036259935.1). Classification (GTDB taxonomy): domain Bacteria; phylum Actinomycetota; class Actinomycetes; order Mycobacteriales; family Geodermatophilaceae; genus Geodermatophilus. The sequence continues at coordinate 8,067 of DATAAV010000397.1, forward strand.
CGTGTGCCCAGCCACGCGCCGTGCAGGGGCAAAACTGCTGGCAGAGAGCGACAGAACGGGAGGCTGCCGACTGTCAGGTCAGTGCTCGGGGATGGCTGCTGGCGTAGACCTCGCGAAGCCGGTCGACGGTGACGAGCGTGTACACCTGCGTGGTCGTCACCGATGCGTGGCCGAGCAGTTCCTGGACGACGCGGACGTCGGCGCCGCCGTCGAGCAGGTGGGTGGCGAAGGAGTGGCGCAGCGTGTGCGGGGAGATCTCCACGCCGATCCCGGCCCGCTCGGCCGCCGTCCGCAGGATCGCCCAGGCGCTCTGCCGGGACAGCGGCCCGCCGCGGGCGTTGAGGAACAGCGCGCCCCCGCGGGGGCCGCTCCGCCCGGCGGCGGCCAGCGCCGGCCGGGCGCGCACCAGGTAGTCCTCGACCGCCCGCAGCGCGTAGCTGCCCACGGGGACGATCCGCTGCTTGCCGCCCTTGCCCGCCAGCCGCACCGCCGCCTGGCCGCGGTCGAGGTCGTCGACGGCCAGCCCGACCGCCTCCGAGATCCGCGCCCCGGTGCCGTACAGCAGCTCCAGCAGCGCCCGGTCGCGCAGCCCGCGGGGGCCGTCGACCGCCCTGGCCGCCTCGATCAGCGCCACCACCGACTCCACCGGGATCGCCTTGGGCAGCCGCCGCGCCGGCGCCGGCGGGCGGACCTCGTGCGCGACGTCGTCGGGCACGATGCCATCGAGCAGGGCGAAGCGGTGCAGCCCGCGGACGGCGACCACCGCGCGGGCCGCCGAGGTCGCCGACAGCGGCGGGTGGTCGTCGTCCCCCCGGCGCAGCGCGGCGAGGAAGGCCGCGACGTCGGACTCGGCGACCTCCCCCAGGCCGCGCACGCCGGCCTCGGCGAGGAACTCGGTGTAGCGGCGCAGGTCGCGCCGGTAGGAGGCGATGGTGTTGGCGGCCAGGCCCCGCTCGACGGTGAGGTGGTCCAGGTAGCCCGTGACCACCCGGTCGACGTCGGTGCCGGTGGCGGCGGGCGCGGTCGTCAGGCTCTGTCCATGGTCCCGACTCCGCGCGCCGGTCCGCTCCTCGCTCGTTCCTCGCTGCGATGCTCCCGTCGCTGTCGTCAGGACAGCACCTCCTCGAGCGGGACGGCGGTCGTTCCGTGCGCCGCGGCCACCTCGGGCAGCACCACCTGGCCGGCCACGACGTTGACGCCGTGGGCCAGGGCGGGGTCGGCGCGCACCGCCGCGACCGTGCCCTCGTTGGCCAGCGCCATCACGTAGGGCAGCGTCACGTTGGTCAGCGCGTGGGTGGAGGTGTTGGGGACGGCGCCGGGCATGTTCGCCACGCAGTAGAAGACCGACTCGTGCACCCGGAAGGTCGGGTCGTCGTGGGTGGTGGGGCGGGAGTCCTCGAAGCAGCCACCCTGGTCGACGGCGATGTCGACCAGCACCGACCCCGGCTTCATGGCGGCCACCAGCTCGTTGCTCACCAGCGTCGGCGCCTTGGCCCCGGGGACCAGCACCGCCCCGATGACCAGGTCGGCGTCGAGCACGGCGCGCTCGACCTCGTAGGCGTTGGACGTGACCGTCTGCAGGTGCCCCTGGTAGATGCGGTCGGCGGCGCGCAGCTTGTCCACGTCCTTGTCGAGGACGACGACCTCGGCCTGCATCCCCAGGGCGATCGCGGCCGCGTTCATCCCCGACACGCCGGCGCCGATGACCACGACCTTGGCGGCGTAGACGCCCGACACCCCGCCGAGCAGCACCCCCCGGCCGCCGTGCGCCCGCTCCAGGTGGTGCGCGCCCACCTGCGGCGCCATCCGGCCGGCCACCTCGGACATGGGGGCCAGCAGGGGCAGCCGGCCGTCGGCGGTCTGCACGGTCTCGTAGGCGATGGCGGTGGTGCCGGAGGTGACCAGCGCGTCGGTGCACTCCTTGGACGCGGCCAGGTGCAGGTAGGTGAACAGCGTCTGGTCGGCCCGCAGCCGGTCGTACTCCTCGGCCACCGGCTCCTTGACCTTGAGCAGCAGGTCGGCGTCCGCCCAGACGTCGTGGGCGGCGGGGAGGATCCGCGCGCCCGAGGAGACGTAGTCGCCGTCCGGGATGGACGAGCCCTCCCCCGCGCCCCGCTCGACGAGCACCTCGTGCCCGGCCCGCACGAGCTCGGTCACCCCGGCCGGGGTGAGCGCCACCCGGTACTCACGGTTCTTGACCTCTCGGGGAACCCCGACGCGCATCGTCCGACTCCTGGTCCCGGCGACGCCCCCGAGGGTGACGGAGCCCCCGCCGTGTCGTGGGCCGCCCGGTCGGGGCGGGCCTCGCGCGGAGTCTAGGCGTGCTGCCGCCCACCGCCCGAGCGCAAGCCGGCGCCTCGCCGCGGCCCGGCTGATGCCCGAGTGAGCAGTTGTCGCCGCCGGGTAGGGCGTGTCCGCACGTGTCGCCGACAACAACTGCGCAGTCGGCGGCGCCACCCCCTGCCCCCGGAGGAGCCCGATGCGCCTGTACGCCACCCGCCCGGACCTCCGCCTGCTCCAGGTGGCCGCCGATCTCGGCATGCTGGCGTGGACGGTCCTGTGGGTGCTGCTGGCCCGGGCGGTCCACCGCGCGGTGCTCGTGCTGGCCGAGCCGGGCCGGGCGGTGGAGGACCTCGGCGACTCCGTCGCGGGGAACATGACCTCGGCCGCCGGGGTCGCCGAGGACGTCCCCGTGGTCGGCGACGAGCTGTCCGCGCCGTTCGACGCGCTGGCCGACGCCGGCGGGTCGGTCGCCGCCGCGGGTCAGTCCGCGCAGGACGCCGTCGCCACGCTGGCGACGATCCTCGCCGTGGCGCTCACGGTGCTCACCGTCGGCCTGCTGCTGGTGCGCTGGCTGCCGTGGCGGGTGCGCTATGCGCGCGAGGCCGGCGCGGCGGCGCGGCTGGCCGACCGGGACCTCGACGTGCTCGCCGCCCGGGCGCTGGCCACCGCTCCGCTGCCCCGGCTGGCGGCGCTGCCACCGGGCACGGCCGCGGGGTGGCGGACCGGGGACCCGGCCGCGGTGCGGACCCTGGCCGCGGTGGAGCTGCGCCGGCTCGGCCTGCGGCCGCCCGCCCCTGAGGACCCCGGCTCGGGGCTCCCCCACTCGGGAGCGACGTCCCGCGGCTCGTGATCACCGGATTCGTGCAGTTGGGCTAGCGTCTCGCGCGTCACCGTCACCGGACAGACAGGCCCCGGTCAGTGTCCGATCCCCTGGGTTCACTGCTGCGCGCGTCGCACCTGATGGCGCCCGACGACCTCGCCGCGACCGTGGCCGCCCAGGCCCGGCAGTTGGGCGTGCAGGAGACGGTGCTCTACCTGGCCGACTACGAGCAGGTGAGCCTGCTGCCGATCCGCGGTGCGGGCATTCCGGAGCGCCAGGAGCTGCCGATCGAGGGCACGATGGCCGGCCGGGCCTTCCGCCGGGTCACGATCGTCCACAGCTCGCCGGGGGACCACACCCACCGGCTGTGGGTGCCCCTGCTGGACGGGGTCGAGCGCCTCGGGGTCGCCGAGCTGGACCTGCCCACCGCGCCGACCCCGGACCTCGAGGCCGCCCTCCACGACCTCGTCACCCTGGCGGCCGAGCTGATCGTGACCAACGACGCCTACAGCGACGTCTTCTCCCGACTGCGCCGCCGCAAGACCCTCAGCCTCGCCGCCGAGATGCAGTGGGAGCTGCTGCCGCCGCTGACCTGCGGCACCGAGCGGGTCGTCGTCACCGGCGGCCTGGAGCCGGCCTACGACATCGGCGGCGACTCCTTCGACTACGCCCTCAACGGCGGCACCGTCGACCTGCTGGTGATCGATTCGGTGGGGCACGGACTGTCCGCCGCGGTGCTGGCCAGCGTCGCCGTCAGCGCCTACCGGCACGCCCGGCGCAACCTGCTCGACCTGCCCGACATCGCTGCCGAGATCGACACGGCCATCGCCGGTCAGATCGGCGCCAGCCAGTTCGCCACCGCGATCCTCGCCCGGCTCGACGTCGACACCGGCCGGCTGCGGTGGATCAACGCCGGCCACCCCGAGCCCCTCATCCTGCGCGGTCCGTCCCTGGTGCGGCTGCCGCCCTGCCCGCCGGCCCGGCCGCTGGGACTGCAGGAGGCCAAGCCGGCCTCGTGCGAGACCCGGCTGGAACCCGGTGACCGCCTCCTGCTCTACACCGACGGGATCACCGAGGCACGCTCCCCCGACGGGGAGTTCTTCGGCGAGCAGCGACTGGCCGACCACGTCAGCGCCGCCGTCGCGGCCGGCGAGCCGGCTCCCGAGACGGTCCGCCGCCTGATGCGCCGCCTCCTCGCCCATCAGGCCGACCAGCTCCAGGACGACGCCAGCATCATCGTCCTGGAGTGGCGCACGGGCGCGGACCGGCTGCTGCCGTAGCCCTCCTCACCGCGTTCCGCCGGAGGGCGGATCCGGGTGGTCAGGTGGCGTCGACCGGGCGCAGCCGCGGCGAGGCGGCGCGGGCCTGGGCGGCGGCGAGGACGCCGACGACGGCCGAGGAGTTGCGGATGTCGCCGTCGAACACCCGCTGGACGGCCTCGGCCAGCGGCACCCGCTCCAGGGTCATGTCGAGCTCCTCGTGCTCGACGGTGAACCCCTCCGGGTGCTCGGCCGGCGAGAGCCCCTCGGCCAGGTAGACCAGCACCTGCTCGTCGGAGAAGCCGGGGCTGGTGTACGTGGTGGCCAGCAGCGACCAGCGGTCGGCGGCCAGCTTCGCCTCCTCGGCCAGCTCCCGCTTGGCGGTCTCCAGCGGCGGCTCGCCGTCGGCGTCGCGCAGCCCGGCGGGCAGCTCCCACAGGTAGTCGCCGAACGGGTGCCGGTACTGGCGCAGCAGGAGCACCCGCTCGTCGTCGTCGAGCGCCACGATCGCCACGGCGCCGGGGTGGTGCACGACCTCGCGGACGCTGTCCCCGCCGCCGGGCATGGCCACGGTGTCCCGGCGCAGCTCGATGACCCGGCCCTCGTAGACCAGCTCGCTGCCCAGCACCCGGTACTCGTGCGGCTCGGTGGCCTCCATCAGATGCCGACCTTCTCGGCCTCGTCCACCGGCACCGGCAGCCGCGCGGACTCGGAGTAGTCGATCGCGGCCTGCACGAACGCCCGGAACAGCGGGTGCGGGCGGGTCGGGCGGCTCTTGAGCTCCGGGTGCGCCTGGGTCCCCACGAAGAACGGGTGCGCGTCCTGCGGCAGCTCGGCGAACTCCACGAGCAGGCCGTCGGGCGAGGTCCCGGAGAAGACCAGCCCGGCCTCGGAGAGCCGGTCGCGGTAGGCGTTGGCCACCTCGTAGCGGTGCCGGTGCCGCTCGGTGATGTCGGTCGAGCCGTAGGCGCCGGCGACGACCGAGCCCTTCTGCAGCGTCGCCGGGTAGCTGCCCAGGCGCATGGTGCCGCCCATGTCGCGCTCCCCGGAGATGACGTCGACCTGGCTGGCCATGGTGGCGATGACCGCGTCGGGGGTGTCGGGGTCGAACTCGGCGGAGTTGGCCTTCTCCAGGCCGGCGAGGTTGCGGGCGGCCTCGATCACCATGCACTGCAGGCCCAGGCACAGGCCGAGGAGCGGGATGCCGTTGACCCGGGCGTGGGTGATGGCGCCCAGCTTGCCGTCGATGCCGCGCACGCCGAATCCGCCGGGGACGCAGACGCCGTCGACCCCGGCCAGCGCCTGCCGGGCGCCCTCGGGGGTCTGGCAGTCGTCGGAGGGCACCCAGCGGATGTCCACCCGGCTGCGGTGGGCGAAGCCGCCGGCGCGCAGCGCCTCGGTCACCGACAGGTAGGCGTCGGGCAGGTCGATGTACTTGCCGACCAGCGCGATGGTGACCGTCTGCCGGGGCTTGTGCACCC
>DATAAV010000398.1:0-8853 GCA_036259935.1 Geodermatophilus sp.
CGCAGCGCGGCCTCCTCCCCGCCGGCCAGCCGGAAGGAGAGCATCCCGCCGAAGCCGGACATCTGCTTGGCCGCGATGTCGTGGCCGGGGTGGTCGGGCAGGCCCGGGTAGAGCACGGCGGCGACGGCGGGGGAGCCGAGCAGGAACTCGGCGATCCGGGCGGCGTTCTCCTGGTGGCGGTCCATCCGCACGCCCAGGGTCTTGATGCCGCGCAGCACCAGCCAGGCGTCGAACGGGCCGGCGATGGCGCCCATGGCGTTCTGGTGGAACGCGAGCTGCTCGCCGAGCTCGGGATCGGAGACGACCAGCGCACCCCCGACCACGTCGGAGTGCCCACCGAGGTACTTCGTCGTCGAGTGGACGACGACGTCCGCGCCGAGGGTCAGCGGCTGCTGCAGGTAGGGCGAGGCGAAGGTGTTGTCGACGACGAGCAGCGCGCCCGCCTCGTGCGCGACCGTGGCCAGCCCGGCGATGTCGGCGATGTTGAGCAGCGGGTTGGTCGGCGTCTCGCACCAGACCACCCGCGTCGCCGGCCGGAGCGCCGCGTGCAGGGCCTCGGGGTCGTTGAGATCGGCGGGCGTGTGCTCGATCCCCCAGCGGGCGAGCACCTTCGAGATCAGCCGGAAGGTGCCGCCGTAGGCGTCCCCGCCCAGGACGACGTGGCTGCCCGGCTCGCACACGGTCCGCAGCAGGGTGTCCTCCGCGGCCAGGCCCGAGGCGAAGGCCAGCCCGGCGCTGCCCCGCTCCAGCGCGGCCAGCGCCTCCTGCAGCGCGGTGCGGGTCGGGTTTCCGCTGCGGCTGTACTCGTAGCCGCCGCGCAGGCCGCCGACGCCGTCCTGCTTGTACGTCGTCGTCAGGTGCACCGGGACGATCACCGCGCCGGTGGCCGGGTCGGGGTCCTGCCCGGCGTGGATCGCCCGAGTGTTGAAGCCGGTCATGGCTCGACTCCGCCCTCGTTCCGCTCCTCGCTCGCTCTGGAACGGGTCGCCTCCGCGGTCGCTCCGCTCCTCGCTCGCCGGCGCTCGCTGCGATGCTCGCTCCCTGTCGGCTCCGGCGCTCGCTCGGGCGTCGTCGACGGTCACGGGGCCACCGTAGGCGCGAGGCCCGCCAGGTGCCCGAGCACGTCCTGCCGGGTCACCACCCCGGCGGGCTTGCCGTCGACGTGGACCAGCAGCGCGTCGGCCGACCCGAGCGCGGTCACGGCGGCGCTGACCGGCTCGCCGGAGCCGATGATCGGCAGCGGGGGCGACATGTGCTTCTCCACCCGGTCGGCCAGGCTCGCCCGGCGGGCGAACAAGGCGTCGAGCAGCGTCTTCTCCTCCACGGCGCCCACCACCTCGCCGGCGGTGACCGGCGGCTCGGCGCGCACCACGGGCATCTGGCTGACGCCGTACTCGCGCAGGATGTCGATCGCCTCCCGCACGGTCTCGTTGGGGTGCGTGTGCACCAGCTGGGGAGTGGCCCCGGACTTGGCCGCCAGCAGGTCGCCGACGGTCTCGCCGGAGGCGACGTCGAGGAACCCGTAGTCGGCCATCCACTGGTCGTTGAAGATCTTGCCGAGGTAGCCCCGGCCGCCGTCGGGCAGCAGCACGACGACGACGTCGTCCCTGGTCAGCCGCTTCGCCGCCCGCAGCGCCGCGACGACGGCCATGCCGCAGGAGCCGCCGACCAGCAGCCCCTCCTCGCGCGCCAGCCGCCGGGTCATGGCGAAGGAGTCGGCGTCGCTGACGGCGATGATCTCGTCGGGGATCCCCCGGTCGTAGGCGGACGGCCAGAAGTCCTCGCCGACGCCCTCGACCAGGTAGGGCCGGCCGGTGCCGCCGGAGTACACCGACCCCTCGGGGTCGGCGCCCACGACGCGCACCTGCCCGCCGGAGATCTCCTTGAGGTACCGCCCGGTCCCGCTGATCGTTCCGCCGGTGCCCACGCCGGTGACGAAGCAGGTCACCCGGCCGTCGGTCTGCGTCCAGATCTCCGGGCCGGTGGTCTCGTAGTGCGACTGCGGGTTGGCCGGGTTGGAGTACTGGTCGGGCTTCCAGCCGCCGGGGGTCTCGCGGGCCAGCCGGTCGGAGACGGAGTAGTACGAGCGCGGATCGGCCGGGTCGACGGCGGTGGGGCAGACGACGACCTCCGCGCCGTAGGCCTTGAGCACGTTGATCTTGTCCTGGCTGACCTTGTCGGGGCAGACGAAGATGCACCGGTAGCCGCGCTGCTGGGCGACGATGGCCAGCCCGATGCCGGTGTTGCCGCTGGTGGGCTCCACGATCGTGCCGCCGGGCCGCAGGGCGCCGGCGGCCTCGGCGGCGTCCACCATCCGCACCGCGATGCGGTCCTTCACGGACCCGCCCGGGTTGACGTACTCGACCTTGGCCAGCACGAGCGGGGCTTCCGGGCCCAGGTCACGGGTGACGCTCGTGAGCCGGACCAGCGGGGTGTTCCCGATCAGGTCGACGACGGACTCGGCGTACTGCACGGATCGGCCCTTCTCCATCGCGCCGGCCGGTCGCCGGAGCTCTTCGGGGCCATCCCACCAGACCACGGGTGCGAGCGATGACTTCCGCCCGCCCGGCGGCCTCCGGCGGCCGCGTCCGTCAGGGCTTGAGGACGATCTTGTTCGCGTCGTCCTTCTTGTCCCGGAACATCCGGTAGGCCTTCGGCGCCTTCTTCAGCGGCATCGTGTGCGAGACGACGAAGCTGGGGTCGATGTCGCCGTTGCGGATGCGCTCGTAGAGCGGCCGGATGTACTTCTGCACGGGTGTCTGGCCGGTGCGCACGGTGATCGACCGGTTCATCAGCGAGCCGATCGGGAACTTGTCCATCAGGCCGCCGTAGACGCCGATGATCGACACGGTGCCACCGTTGGCCACCGACATGATCGCCTCGCGCAGCCCGTGCGGGCGCTCGGTCTCGGCCATCGTCGCCTGCTTGGCCCGGTCGTAGGCGTGCACCGCGAGGTTGGGGTGGTGGGCCTCCATGCCGACGGCGTCGATGCACCCGTCCGGCCCGCGCCCGGCGGTCATCTCCTTCAGCGCGTCGAGGACGGAGACCTCCTCGTAGTCGAGCGTGTCGGTGGCGCCGGCCTCGCGGGCCTTGGCCAGCCGGTAGTCGAACCGGTCGATCGCGATGATCCGCTCGGCGCCGAGCAGCTTCGCGCTGGCCACGGCGAACTGACCGACCGCGCCGGCACCCCACACCGCGACGACGTCGCCCGGCCGGATGTTGCAGTGCTCGGCACCCATGTAGCCGGTGGGGAAGACGTCGGTGAGGAAGAGCACCTGCTCGTCGGTGAGGTCGGCGTCGATCTTCAGCGGACCGACGTCGGCGAATGGCACCCGCACGTACTCCGCCTGCCCGCCGGGATAGCCGCCCATCATGTGCGAGTAGCCGAAGATCCCCGCCGGGGAGTGGCCCATCAGCTTCTCGGCGATGCCGGCGTTGGGGTTGGAGTTCTCGCAGGCCGAGAACAGCCCCCGCTGGCAAGGCGTGCAGTTGCCGCAGGCGATGGGGAAGGGCACCACGACCCGGTCGCCGACGCGCAGGTTGCCGACGCCGCGGCCCACCTCCACCACCTCGCCCATGAACTCGTGGCCGAGGATGTCGCCCTTCTTCATCGTGGGGATGAACCCGTCGTAGAGGTGCAGGTCCGAGCCGCAGATCGTGGTCGAGGTGACCTTCACGATCGCGTCCCGGTCGTTGAGGATCTTCGGGTCGGGGACCGTGTTGACCTCGACCTTGTTCTTGCCCATCCACTGGGTGGCGCGCACGGATCGTCCTTCCGGAGACGGGATCGGGTCAGGCGTGCGGTGCGGCGGTGTGCTGGCGCAGCAGCCGGCCGGCGAGCGGACCTTCCGGGCTGCCCTCCGAGCGGACCACCTGCCCGGTCTCGAGGACCTGCTTGAACCGGCTCAGGTCGTCACGCACCTGCTGGTCGGGCGCCTCGCCGAGCAGCTTGGCCGCCGCCTTGCCCAGGCGGCCGCCGGGCTGGGCGTAGGCCAGCTGCAGCCGTACCTCGGTGCCCCTCCCGCCGGGCGCGGGCCGGAACTCGACCGAGCCGGCGTTGGGGATGTCGGCCCCGGGCAGCGACTGCCAGCGGATGAGCTCCCCGGGCCGGTCCTCGACCACCTCGGCGTCCCACGCGACGGTGCGGCGCCCGGGCGCCTCGGCCACCCAGTGCGAGCGGCGGCCGTCGCCGTCGAGGGTGCGGACCTCGCGCACGTGCGCCATGAACGACGGCAGGTGCTCGAGGTCGCGCCAGTAGCGGTAGACCTCCTGCGGGGGCTTGTTGACCGTGGTCGCGGCGGTCACCTCGACGGCACGCGAGCCCGGACCGGCCGGCACGGGCAGCCCGCCGGCGTCGGCGCGGCGCCGGGAGCGGACGGCGGTGAGCAGGTCGAGGGCGGCCAGCCCGGCGACGGCGGCCGTCGCGGTGCGCAACCGGCGTTCGCGCTCGCCCCGGCGGTTGGCGAGGGCGAGCCCCATCGCGGTGAGGTCGATCGCGTCGCCGGCCACGCGGGTCCAGGCCCAGCGGGGGCGTCCGGCGAGCAGCGGTGGGGCGTGCAGCAGCAGCTCCCGCGCGCCGACCAGGGTGATCACCGACAGGGCGGTGGCGGAGTCGTCGACCCCCGAGATGCGCGCCACCCCCTTCGGGTCGCGGAGCATCGCGACCCCGAGGCCGGTGCTGGCCAGACCGAGGAAGCGGGCGGTGCGCCGCGGGCCGCGCGGAGCGCTCATCGGGACCTCCGGGGTCGTCTCGACCGGGCGGGCACCCGGGCTCGGGCGCCTACCCGCGCCGTCCCGGGGGAAACGCCGGGGGTGGCCGATGGGCACGGACGGCGGCCAGGATGCGGGGCATGACCGAGCCCGATCCGACGTGCGGCGTCGCCCACGGAGCGCCGTCCCCGCAGGTGGAGGGGCGGGTGCTCGTCGCCGTCTTCGCCTCCCCGGTGGCCGAGGTTTTGCTGCGGTGGGCGCCGGAGCTCGGCTTCCGGACCGCCCTCGTCGAGCCCGACGCCGACCGCGCCGCCGAGGGCGCGGTCGTCGGTCTCGCCCAGCTCGACGGGCGGCTGGCCGTGGAGGACGCCGACGTGGTGGTCACCGACCACCACCGGCCGGAGCTCGGGGAGGTGCTGCGCGACGTGCTGGCCCGCCGGGTGCGCTGGGTGGGGGTGATGGGCAATCCCCGCCACGAGGGGCCGCACGTCGCGGCACTGACGGCGCTGGGCGTGCCGCCGGAGGAGATCGCGCGGGTGCACCGGCCGATCGGGCTGGACATCGGCTCCCGCACACCGCCGGAGATCGCCCTGAGCACCCTCGCCGGGCTGCTGGCCGACCGCGCCGGCCGCGGCGGCGGGTTCGCCCACCGGCCCCGGTGACCGACGTCTGGCTCGGCGCGGACCTCGGCACGAGCGGCCTGAAGCTGGTCGCCCTCGACGAGGACGGGGCCCTGCTCGCGGAGGCCGAGGCCGGGTACGCCGTCGACCGCCCGCGGCCGGACTGGGCGCAGAACGAGGTGCGGGTCTGGCGGTGCGCGTTCGACGACGCCCTGGCCCGGCTGCCGCTGCCGCCCGGTGCCCGGGTGGCCGGGCTCGGGCTGGCCGGCCAGATGCACGGCACCGTGCTCGTCGACGCTGCCGGAGCGGCCCTCGGGCCGGCCGTGCTGTGGCCCGACCGGCGCGCCGTCGCCGAGGTGCACCGCTGGCGGGTGCTGCCGTCGGCGGACCGGGCCGCGCTGGCCAACCCGCTCGTGCCGGGGATGACCGGGCCGGTCCTCGCCTGGCTGGCCGCCCACGAGCCGGACCTCCTCGTGCGGGCGGCGGCGGTGCTCCTCCCGAAGGACGCGCTGCGCGCCGCGCTGCTCCCGGACGCCGACCCGCGGGTCACCGACCGCAGCGACGCCTCGGCCACCCTGCTGTGGGACGTCGTCTCCGACACCTGGTCGGCGGCGGCGGTGGGGGCGACGGGGATCCCGCGGGACCTCCTGCCCGCCGTGCGGCCGTCCGCGGAGACGCTCGGTACGGCTGCCCTGCCGGTGGGGGACGTGCCGGTCGTCGTCGGCGGCGCGGACACCCCGCTGGCCCTGCTGGCGGCCGGCACCCGGTCGGGCCTGCAGGTCAACCTGGGCACCGGCGTGCAGGTGCTGCGCCCCGGCTGGACACCGGCGCCGGCCGATGACCCGCCCCTGCACGGCTACGCCGATGTCGAGGACGGCTGGTACGCGATGGCGGCGCTGCAGAACGGCGGGCTGGCCTGGACATGGGCCGGCGAGGTGCTCGGGCTCGCCCCGGCCGAGCTGTTCGAGGCCGCGGCGGCGACGCCGGCCGGTGCCGCAGGGGTGGTCTTCCGGCCGTTCCTGACGGGGGAGCGGGGCGGGATCGCCGGCCCCGGCGACCGCGGCAGCTGGACCGGCCTGCACCCGGGGACCACCCGCGCCGACCTCGCGCGGGCGGCGGTAGAGGGGGTGCTGTTCGCGATCGGTGCCGCGACCGAGCTCCTGGCCCCGGAGCCGGGGGCGACCGTCGTCCTCACCGGGGGCGGCGGGCGCCCGTCGGTCGTGCAGCAGCTGCTGGCCGACGTGCTCGGCGCCCCGGTGCGGTACCTGCCGATCAGGAGCGCCTCGGCGATCGGTGCGGCCGTGCTCGCCGGTCGCGGCGGTGGACGCGAGGTGGTGCCGCAGCGCCCCTCCGGCCGGCTGGTGGAGCCCCGACCGGCGCCGGAGCTGGCCGCCGCGGCCGACCGGTGGCGCGCCGGCTGAGCGGCCCGGCCGGCGCGCGGAACGGGCCGGCCCCTGGCACCGTTGGTAGGGGAGCAGGGCCGGACGACGGCCCAGCCGACAGAAGGGGGCGATCCCGTCATGGCGTCGCTGTTCAACAAGGTGGCGCAGTTCGCCAACAGCCCGAAGGGCAAACAGGCGCTGCGGCAGGTGTCGGAGAAGGCTCAGCAGCTGGCCAAGGACCCCAAGACCCGCGCCAAGATCGAGGACGTACGCCGGCGCATCCAGGGCGGTCGCGGCCACGGCGGGCCCGGCGCGACGGGTGGGACGACCGGCTCGCCCGGCACTCCGCCTCCGCCGCCACCGGCACCCTGACCGGGCGGCATCCCTGACGGCGGCACCTCCTCCGGGTTCGGGGAGGTGCCGCGGTCGTGTCAGGCCGGGTCGGGCAGCCGCAGCAGGCCGAGCGCGGCGTCGTGCAGCGCGCCGTTGGTGGCCAGGGCGCTGCCGCCGGCGGGGCCCGGGCTCCCGGCGAGGTCGGTGAACGTGCCGCCGGCCTCGCGCACGATGACGTCGAGGGCGGCGAGGTCCCACACCGAGACCTCCGGTTCGCAGGCGACGTCGACGGCGCCCTCGGCGAGCAGCACGTAGCTCCAGAAGTCGCCGTAGGCGCGGGTCCGCCACACCGCGCGGGTGAGGTCGAGGAATCCGTCGAGCAGCCCGCGCTCCTCCCAGCCCGAGAGGCTGGAGTAGGACAGGCTCGCGTCGGCCAGGGAGCGCACGCGCGAGACCTGGCAGCGGCTGGCCGACTCCAGCCGCCGTCCGGTCCAGGCGCCGACGCCCTTGGCCGCCCACCAGCGCCGGTTCAGCGCGGGCGCGGACACCAGGCCCACGACCGGCTCGTCGCCGTCGAACAGGGCGATCAGGGTGGCCCACACCGGCACCCCGCGGACGAAATTCTTGGTCCCGTCGATCGGGTCGAGCACCCAGCGCCGCGGCCCGTGGCCGGTCATGCCCATCTCCTCGCCGAGGACCGCGTCGCGGGTGCGGGCCCGGGCCAGGGTGATGCGCAGCTGCTCCTCCACCGCGCGGTCGGCGTCGGTGACCGGCGTGAGGTCGGGCTTGGTCTCGACCTGGAGGTCCAGCGCACGGAATCGGTCGAGGCTGATCGAGTCGGCCTGGTCGGCCAGCACGTGCGCCAGGTGCATGTCCCCGGTGTAGTCCCGGTCCGGCGTCATGGGCACCGAACCTAGCGGGCGGCAGAGCCGGGACGGCGCAACCGCCCCCTGCCGCGGTCCGCCCCGGTGCCGCGATGCGCGGATACCGTCGAGGTGTGGACGCCGCGACGATCGTGGGGCTGCTGGCCGACCCCGCCCGCCTGAAGGTCGTCGCCGCGCTGGCCCTGGGCGCCGGAACCATCGAGGAGGTCGCCGCCGCCTCCGGCCTGGCGCTCAAGGACGTCGCGCTCGCCGCCCGGCGGCTGGCCCGTGCCGGGCTGGTGCGCCGCGACGGGCACGTGCTCGAGCTGCACACCGACCGGTTCGCCGCCGCCGCCCGGGCCGCCGCCGAGGCGGTGCCGCCACCCGAGCCGCTGTCGGCGGACCCCGCCGAGGACGCCGTCCTCTCCGCGTTCGTGCGCGACGGGCGGCTGGTCTCCATCCCCGCGCAGCAGAGCAAACGGCGGATCGTGCTCGAGCACCTGGTGCGGGTGTTCGACGTCGGCGTCCGCTATCCCGAGCGGGAGGTCAATGCGCTGCTCGCCGTCTGGCACCCCGACGTCGCCGCGCTGCGCCGCTACCTCGTCGACGAGGGGCTGCTCTCCCGCGAGGCCGGGCTCTACTGGCGCAGCGGCGGCTGGGTCGACGTCTGATCGGCCCTCTTGGTGGTGGAGCCGAAAGCCCTTCCGGGTAGCCCTGGAGAACTTGCCCGGTAGCGCCTGATCATCGCGGCTCCCGAGCCCCTTCGGCAGCGCCCGAGTTCTCGTAGTCCCGAGTGCCATCGTCAGCTCGGAGGCCTTTCGGTAGCGCTCGGTTTTCCTCCATCCGTCCTGGCCAGCGGGCCGAAACTGTCGTAGCCCCGGCCCTAGGTGTACTGCCCGGAGAGGTTGGTCAAGCGAGTGATCGGGGGTCGGTTTCCGATCGCGG
>DATAAV010000399.1:0-10884 GCA_036259935.1 Geodermatophilus sp.
AAGGCCGAGGTGCTGGCGGCTCTGGTGGCCGAGAAGTCCCCGGCCGCCGTCGTCGTCCCCTCCTCGCCGGAGGGCAAGGAGATCGCCGCCCGGGTCGCGGTCAAGACCGGCAGCGGCCTGCTCACCGACGTCACCGAGCTCACCGGCGACGGCACCGCCACCCAGGTGATCTTCGCCGGGGCGACGATCGTCCACTCCAAGGTCACCACCGGCACCCCGGTCTACACCCTGCGTGGCAACTCGGTCACCCCCGAGCCCGCGCCGGCGGCCGCCGCCGAGGAGCAGGTCAGCGTGCAGCTGTCCGACGCCGCCAGGGCCACCCGGGTGGTCGACCGGGTGACCGAGCAGAAGAGCAGCCGGCCGGAGCTGACCGAGGCCGCGATCGTGGTCTCCGGCGGCCGCGGAGTGGGCTCGGCGGAGAACTTCTCGATCATCGAGGGCCTCGCCGACTCCCTGGGCGCTGCGGTCGGCGCCTCCCGGGCCGCGGTCGACTCCGGGTTCTACCCGCACACCTTCCAGGTCGGGCAGACCGGCAAGACCGTCTCCCCGCAGCTGTACATCGCCGTCGGCATCTCCGGCGCGATCCAGCACCGGGCCGGCATGCAGACCTCGAAGACCATCGTCGCGATCAACAAGGACGCCGAGGCGCCGATCTTCGAGCTGGCCGACTTCGGCGTCGTCGGTGACCTGAACACGATCGTCCCGGCCGCCGCGGAGCTGATCAGGGCGCGCAAGGGCTGAGAAGGGACCCCTGCCCACCACCGCTCGCAGGCTCGCGGCGGGACCCCGCAGGGGGCCGACGAGCGCCGGCCTCCACCGGGGTCGGCGCTCGACGTCTGTCCGGGCCCGGAACGGGGAAGCTCCGACGGGCGGGGGCGGTTGGCCGGGAGGTGGACGTGGGCAGCGCACCGGCCGGCGGCGGGCAGGGTCCGGCCCGGCTCCTCGACGGCCGGCACCGGCTGCCCACCGTGGGCCTGCTCCTGCTCGTGACGCTGGTCGCGTTCGAGGCCATGGCCGTCGGGACGGCGATGCCGACGGCGGTCGCCGAGCTCGACGGGCTGGCCTGGTACGGCTGGCCGTTCAGCGCCTTCCTCGTCGCCTCCGTGCTGGGGATGGTCCTCGGCGGTGACGTCGGCGACCGGCGCGGCCCGCGGACGGCCCTGCTCGCCGGGACCGGGATCTTCGCGGCCGGGCTGCTGACCGCGGGCCTGGCCGGGTCGATGGCCCTGTTCGTCGCCGGGCGCGCGGTGCAGGGGTTCGGCAGCGGGCTGATCGCCGTCTCGCTGTACGTCGTGGCGGGCCAGGCCTACGCCCCCGGCCTGCGCCCGCGGCTGTTCGGTGCCATCTCCGCGGCCTGGGTGCTGCCCGCGCTCGTCGGCCCGCTGGTGTCGGGGCTGGTCACCACGCACGTCGGCTGGCGGCTGGTGTTCCTCGGCCTGCTGCCGCTGATCGCCGCGGGGCTGCTGCTCCTCCTGCCCGCGCTGCGCGGCCTGGCCGCGGCCGGTGACCGGGCGCCGGGCGGCGGAGCGGCCCGCCGGTGGTGGGCCCTGCTCACCGCGGTCGGGATCGGGGCGTTGCAGTACGCCGGGCAGCGGCTGGACCTGCCCGCCGGAGTGCTCGCCGTCGCCGGGCTCGGGGCGCTGCTGGCCGGGTTGCGCCGGCTGCTGCCGCCCGGCACCGGCCGCGCCCGCGCCGGCCTGCCGACCGTCGTCGCCTCCCGCGGCCTGCTGGCGGGTGCCTTCTTCGGCATCGACGCGCTGCTGCCGCTGGCGCTCACCCGGCTGCACGGCTTCAGCCCCACGGCTGCCGGCGTCGTGCTCACCGCCGGGTCCTGCGGATGGGCGCTGGCGTCCCACCTGCAGGGCCGCCGTCCCGCCCTGTCCCGGGTCCGGCTGCTGCGGGTCGGTTTCGTCCTGCTCGCCGCCGGGGTCGCGGGCACGGCGCTCGTCGCCGCCCCCGGTGTCGCCGGATGGCCGGCCTACCTCACGTGGGCCGTGGCCGGGCTCGGGATGGGCCTCGGCATGCCCAGCGTGGGCGTGCTGCTGCTCGACCAGTCGCCCGAGCACCGCCGCGGTGCCGACTCGGCGGCCTTCCAGATCGCCGACGTCACCGGCTCGGCCGTCTGCGTCGGCCTGGTCGGCGTGCTGATCGCCGCGGCGACGGCGGGGCTGCTCACCCTGTCGGCCGCGGTGCTGGTCGCCGCCGGCGTGCTGGCCGGGGTGGCGGTGCTGGGCGCGCTGGTCGCCTCCCGGGCCGCCGGTCCGGCGGGAGCGGTGGGGCCCTCGGCGCCCGCGACTACCCTGGCGGCGCAGTGACCGAGCGCGAGAGGTCACGAACGGACAGGGCGCCGGAGAGCACGTGCCCGACGAGCGCCAACGAGGAGGGCAGGTGACCTACCTCGACCACGCGGCGACCACGCCGATGCTGCCCGAGGTGCTCGCCGCGATGACCGAGCAGCTGGGCCGCGTGGGCAACGCCTCCTCGCTGCACGCCAGCGGCCGCGCCGCCCGCCGCGTCGCCGAGCAGTCCCGGGAGCGGCTGGCCGAGGCCCTGGGTGCGCGGCCGTCGGAGGTGCTCTTCACCGGCGGCGGCACGGAGGGCGACAACCTGGCGGTCAAAGGCCTGTTCTGGGCCCGTCGGCAGGCCGACCCGCACCGCCGGCGGATCGTCGTCAGCCCGGCCGAGCACCACGCCGTCCTCGACAGCGTCGAGTGGCTGTCCAGGCACGACGGCGCCGACGTCACCTGGCTGCCGGTCGAGCCGACCGGGCGCGTGACTCCTGACGCGCTGCGCGCCGCGCTGGGTGACGGCGACGACGTCGCGCTGGCCAGCGTCATGTGGGCCAACAACGAGATCGGCACGGTCAGCGACGTGGCCGCTCTCGCCGAGGTCGCGCACGCGGTCGGCGTGCCGCTGCACACCGACGCGGTGCAGGCTGTCGGCCAGGTGGCGGTGGACTTCGGCGCCAGCGGCGTCGACGCGCTGACCATGACCGGCCACAAGCTCGGCGGCCCGATGGGCGCCGGGGTGCTGCTGCTGCGCCGGGAGGCCGAGTGCATGCCGCTGCTGCACGGCGGCGGGCAGGAGCGCGACGTCCGCTCCGGCACGCTGGACGTCGCCGCGATCGTCGGCCTCGCCGTCGCCGCGGGGATCGCCGTCGACGGCCGCGAGCAGCGCGCCGCCCGGCTGGGCGCGCTGCGGGACCGGCTGGTCGCCGGGGTGGTCGACCAGGTGCCCGACGCCCAGCTCAACGGCGCTCCGCTGGACGACCGCCTGCCCGGCGGGCCCGGCCGGCTGCCCGGCAACGCGCACCTGTCCTTCCCCGGCGCCGAGGGCGACGCGCTGCTCATGCTGCTCGACGCCCGGGGTATCGAGTGCTCCACCGGCTCGGCGTGCAGCGCGGGGGTCGCCCGGCCCAGCCACGTGCTGCTGGCCGTCGGCGCCGACCCGCACCGCGCCCGCAGCTCGCTGCGGTTCACCCTGGGTTCGACGTCGACCGACGCCGACGTCGACGCGCTGCTCGAGGTGATCGGTCCGGTCGTGGAGCGTGCCCGGCGGGCCGGGATGGGGCGGCGGTAGCGGTGCGCGTGCTCGCAGCCATGAGCGGCGGGGTCGACTCGGCCGTCGCCGCGGCTCTGGCCGTCGAGGACGGCCACGACGTCACCGGCGTCCACCTGGCGCTGTCGCCGGACCGGCAGACCCTGCGCAGTGGCGCCCGCGGCTGCTGCAGCGTCGAGGACGCCCACGACGCCCGGCGGGTCGCCGACGAGCTCGGCATCCCGTTCTACGTCTGGGACCTCGCCGAGCGGTTCACCGAGGACGTCGTCGACGACTTCGTCGCCGAGTACGCCGCCGGCCGCACGCCCAACCCGTGCCTGCGCTGCAACGAGAAGATCAAGTTCGCCGCGGTGCTGGACCGTGCCCGCGCGCTCGGCTTCGACGCGGTCGTCACCGGGCACCACGCGCGGCTGGCCGGGGGGCAGCTGCGCCGCTCGGTGGACGCGGCCAAGGACCAGTCCTACGTGCTCGCCGTCCTCACGCCCGACCAGCTGGCCGGCGCGGTCTTCCCGCTGGGGTCGATGACCAAGCAGCGGGTGCGCGAGATCGCCGCCGAGCGCGGCTTCGCCGTCGCGACCAAGGCCGACTCGCACGACATCTGCTTCATCCCCGACGGCGACACCCGCGGCTTCCTCGCCCGACGGCTCGGGGAGCAGCCCGGGCCGATCGTCGACGCCGCGACCGGCGAGACGGTGGGGGAGCACTCGGGCGCCTATGGCTTCACGGTCGGTCAGCGCCGGGGGCTCGGGGTCAGCACAGGCGACCAGCGGCCCCGCTACGTGCTGGGCATCGAGCCGGTCTCCCGGACGGTGACCGTCGGGACCGCCGACCTCGCCGGCCTGACCGAGGTGCACACCGCCCCGCCCACCTGGACCGGCCCGGCGCCGGTCCTGCCCTTCCGCGCCGAGGTCCAGCTGCGCGCGCACGGGGCCGCGGTGCCGTGCGAGGTCTCCGCCGGCGCGGACGACGGCCTGCGGCTGGCGCTCGACGAGCCGCAGCGGGGCGTGGCGCCGGGGCAGTCCGCGGTGCTCTACGCCCCCGACGCCGAGCGCGGCGACCTGGTGCTCGGACAGGGCACTGTCGTGACCCCCTGGCCGGGTGAGCAGGTCCCCCGCTAGGAGGAACCATCCTCAAAAGGGTTCCGGACCGCTACGGTTTCGCCGACAGTCGGGACCGAATGCGGTGACCGGGGCCTCGCGCCGGCGCTGCTCGTCCCGTCGTCGCCGTCCGTGAGCCGGAGCGGACAGGAGGATCCTTGATCAGCGTCGTGATTCCCTGTTTCCAGGAGGAGGAGGCCCTCCCCGCTCTGGTGGTGCGGCTGCGGCCGGTTCTGGACGGCCTGGACGAGCCGTACGAGGTCGTCTTCGTCGACGACGGGTCGCAGGACGGGACGTGGCGGGTGCTGGGGGAGCTGGCAGCGCACTGGCCCGAGGTGCGGTGCCTGCGGTTGGGGCGCAATTCGGGGCACCAGGCGGCGCTCACCGCCGGGCTCGACGTCGCCGACGGCCACTGGGTGGTCACCATGGACGCCGACCTCCAGGACCCCCCGGAGCTCATCCCCGAGATGGTCCGGGTCGCGCGGGAGAACGCCGTGGAGGTGGTGTACGCGCGGCGCAAGGACCGCAGCTCCGACCCCAGGTTCAAGCGCGGGACCGCCAACCTCTACTACTCGCTCATGCGTCGTCTGGCCGAGGTGGAGGTGCCGCGCCATGTCGGTGATTTCCGGCTGCTGAGCCGGCGGGTCGTGATGGCGCTGCGGCACCTGCCCGACCACAACCGCGTCTACCGTCTGCTGATCCCCTGGCTCGGCTACCCCTCCGCAGTGGTGGAGCACGTCCGTGACCCGCGGGTCGCCGGTGTGACCAAGTACTCGGTCAAGAAGATGACCGTGCTGGCCGTCACCAGCCTCACGACGTTCTCCACGAGCCCGCTGCGCATCGCCACGGCGACCGGACTGGCCATCGGCGCGGTCAGCGTGGCCATGAGCGTGTGGGCGCTGGCCGCCTACGTCCTCGGCGGCACGGTCCCCGGCTGGGCCTCGACCGTGATCCCGGTGTACTTCCTGGGGGCGGTCCAGCTCAGCTGCATCGGGGTCCTCGGCGAGTACCTCGGCCGCGTCTTCCAGCAGGTCCAGGGGCGTCCGGCCTATCACGTGGTCGCCGACTCGGCGAGCAGCGAAGCGTGTCAGCCCGCCCAGCTGCCCGAGACGAACAGCGCGTAGAGCAGCGACTGGAGCCCGACCCCGGCGAACATCCACCCGTACAGGCCCGACCGGCCCCACCAGCCCCGCTGCGCCAGGTGCACCAGCGCGACGTTGGTGGCGATCACCGGGAGCAGGTAGCGGTGGACCGAGATGACGTTGCTGTTCAGCGTGAACATGATCAGCGCGGCGGCTCCGAACGCGGCCAGCGGCACCCCGTTGCCTCGCCAGACCAGAAGCAGGTAGACGGTCGAGGCGGCCAGGACGGCCAACCCGGCGAGCGGGAGGACGTGGTCCTGCAGATCGGCGGGGCCGACCGGCTGCTGCCCGCTGGCCATGGCCCACACCGTCCGGACCTCGTCGAGCAGGGTCGCGGCGATGTTCGGGTTGAACACGTGGTAGGGCCAGTTGCCCGCATAGGCGTCGAACATCCCGCGCGGGTTCCCGGTGAGCACCTGGAGGTAGAGCGCGTAGCCGAGGAACCCGCCGATCGAGAGCGGGAACCACAGGACCGGCCACGACACGAGACCGCGCAGCCGCCATCCCCGGGAACGCCAGAACTCCAGGAAGCACAGACCCACGAAGAGCACGGCCGGCAACCGGGCCGCCGTGCTGAGGACCAGCAGCGGGCCCATGAGGTTCCAGCGACGCGTGAGCGCGAAGTAGTACGCCCCGAAGCCCAGGGCGGCGAGCACGGCCTCGCTGTAGAAGGCGTGCAGGAAGAAGGCCGTCGGGGCGGTGAGGAGGGTGGCCACCAGCAGCCAGCCCGGTTGCTTCCCGCCGAACAGCAGACAGCCGATCCTCAGCAGCGCCAGCGCCGCGAGCCACGTGGCGACGGTGTTGACGATCAGGCCCGCCGCGGGGATGGAGATGCTGTCGAAGAGGGCGGAGCGCAGCAGCCGGACGGTCAGCGGGAACAGCGGGTAGAAGGCCCGGTCGGCCGATTCGTTCTCGTAGCCGGTGCCCTCGGCGATCCGGAGGAAGAATCCCGCGTCCCACCGCAGCGTGTGGGTGAAGAGCGTGGGCGCTTCGGCGGCGCTCCCACCCGAGGACTGCAGTGCCTCGAGCACCCGACCGGCCACGGTCAACAGGGCATGCCATCCCAGCACGACCACGAGGACGCGCAGCCAGTCCCGCTCCAGGTGCTCCCGGATCTTCGCCCTCCGGGGGACCCGCTCCGCGGGCCGGTCGGGGCCCACCGACTGCTCGGCGCCGGTGAGGGTCTGACTCATGCGTGCGCTCCTCGACACGGCGGACGGCCCGAAACCGATCCGCACCGTAACAGCGCCTGCCGGGGCCGCAGGGCTGCTCTCCGGCGTGCTGCGCGTCGATCCGGCCTCAAAGGGGCCGCCTGCCGGACGTCGTGGGCGGACTACCGTCGCCGTCGTGGCCCCGCCGATCGATCCCGTCCCACCGATCGACCCGACCCCGGGCGAGGAGAACGAGCGCACCGCGGCCCCGCTGACGTGGGGCTCGGCCTCCGGCGTGGGTTCCCTGCCCGGCACCGACCCGGCCGAGGCGCTGCGGGTGGTCACCGGCGAGCTGCCCGAGTTCCCGCACCTGCCCGAGCTCCCCGACCGCGGCGCCGGCGCGGACATGATCGGCCGCACCGCCGCGCTGCTGGTCGACCTCTCCGTCGACCTCGTCCCGGCCGGCTGGCGGCTGGTCCCGCGCCCCGGCGTCGACCAGCGCCGGGCGCGGGAGTTCCTGGCCCGCGACCTCGACGCCCTGCACGAGGTCGCCGCGGACCACGCCGGCCCGTGGAAGGTCCAGGCGGCCGGGCCGTGGACGCTGGCCGCGGGACTCGAGCGCGTGCGCGGCGACCGCGCCGTCGCCGACCCCGGCGCCCGCCGCGACCTCGCCCAGTCCCTCGCCGAGGGGCTCGCCCAGCACGTGGACGCCGTCAGCGCCCGGGTCCCGGGCGCCCGGGTGGTCGTCCAGCTCGACGAGCCGTCGGTGCCCGCCGTCCTGCAGGGAGCGCTGCCCACCGTCAGCGGCTTCGGCAAGCTCCCCGCCGTGCCCGCCCCCGCCGTGCAGGAGGAGCTCGCCGCGCTCGTCGCCGCGCTGCCCGCGCCGGTGGTCGTGCACTGCTGCACCAACCGGGCGCCGCTGGACCTGTTCCGCGCGGCCGGCGCCGCCGCGGTCTCCTTCGACCTCGGGCTGGTGCAGGACCTCGACGCCGTCGGCGCCGCCGTCGAGGCCGGCACCCACCTGCTGCCCGGCGTCGTCCCGGGCACCGACACGGCACTGCCCGCCCCGAAGGCGACCGCCTCGCGGGTGCAGGCCTGGTGGCGCGAGCTCGGCTTCCCGCTGGACCGGCTGGCGGCCGCGGTCACGCTCACCCCGGCCTGCGGGCTGGCCGGCGCCTCGCCCGGCTACGCGCGGGCGGCGATGACCCACGTCCGCGAGGCGGCGAGGTACCTGCAGCCGGAGTAGCACCCGGGGACCTCGTCCCCCGGACCGGGGAAGGCCGCTCGCCCGTCGTACCGGGCGGTTACCGTTCGGCCGTGACCACTGAGGCCGAGCTGGACGAGCCCGCCGTCGTCGCCCCGACCGAGCGGGAGGACGTGACCGAGGTTCCCGACGAGGTGCGCTCCCGGCACCGGGACCTCTCCGAGGAGCTCGACCGGTACGCGTTCGCCTACTACGTCCTCGACCAGCCGCTGATCAGCGACGGCCAGTACGACGAGCTGATGGCCGAGCTCAAGGCGATCGAGGCCGAACACCAGGCACTGGTCACGCCTGACTCGCCCAGCCAGAAGATCAACGGCGGGTTCGCGGCGACGTTCGCCCCGGTCCGGCACCTGGAGCGGATGCAGAGCCTGGACAACGCCTTCTCCGGCGACGAGCTCTCCGCCTGGGCCGCCCGCGTCGAGCGGGAGGTCGGCTCCGCGGCGGCCTACCTGTGCGAGCTGAAGGTCGACGGCGTCGCCGTCGCCCTCGTCTACGAGCGCGGCCGGCTGGTGCGGGCGGCCACCCGCGGTGACGGGACGACCGGGGAGGACGTCACCGCCAACGTCCGCACGATGGACGACGTGCCGCAGCAGCTCACCGGCGACGACGTCCCGGAGCTGCTGGAGGTCCGCGGCGAGATCTACTTCCCCGTGGCCGCCTTCGCCGAGGTCAACGCGGCGATGGTGGAGCAGGGCAAGCCGCCGTTCGCCAACCCGCGCAACGCCGCGGCCGGGTCGCTGCGGCAGAAGGACCCGCGGATCACCGCGTCCCGGCCGCTGCGGCTGGTCGTGCACGGCATGGGCGCCCGGCGCGGCTACGAGCCCGGGCGGCAGTCGGAGGCCTACGAGCGGCTGCGCGCGCTCGGCCTGCCGGTGAGCACCCGGTACGAGGTGGTCGAGGACCTGCCGGCGGTGTGGGCCTACATCGAGCACTTCCGGGAGCAGCGGCACTCGGTCGAGCACGAGATCGACGGCGTGGTGGTGAAGGTCGACCAGGTCGCGCTGCAGCGGCGGCTCGGGTCGACCTCGCGCGCCCCCCGGTGGGCGATCGCGTTCAAGTACCCACCGGAGGAGGCCACCACCAAGCTGCTCGACATCCGGGTCAACGTCGGCCGCACCGGCCGGGTCACCCCCTTCGCGTTCATGGAGCCGGTGAAGGTGGCCGGCTCGACCGTGCAGCTGGCCACGCTGCACAACGCCTCGGAGGTCAAGCGCAAGGGCGTGCTCATCGGCGACACGGTGGTGATCCGCAAGGCCGGGGACGTCATCCCGGAGGTCCTCGGGCCGGTGGTCGCCGCGCGCACCGGCGAGGAGCGCGAGTTCGTCATGCCCACGCACTGCCCGGAGTGCGGCACCGAGCTGCGCCCGGAGAAGGAGGGCGACGCCGACATCCGCTGCCCCAACGCCCGGTCCTGCCCGGCGCAGCTGCGGGAGCGGGTGTTCCACGTCGCCGGGCGCGGCGCCTTCGACATCGAGGTGCTCGGCTACGAGGCGGCGATCGCCCTGCTGAACAGCGGCCTCCTGCAGGACGAGGGCGATCTGTTCTTCCTCGACGAGGAGAAGCTGAAGAAGACGGCGTTCTTCACCAAGAAGGACGGCACCCTGTCGGCCAACGGGGCCAAGCTGCTGGCCAACCTGCAGGCCCGCAAGGACGTCCCGCTGTGGCGGGTGCTGGTGGCGCTGTCCGTCCGGCACGTCGGCCCGACCGCCGCCCAGGCGCTGGCGCGGGACTTCCGCTCGCTGGACCGGATCGCCCAGGCCAGCGAGGAGGAGCTCGCCGCCGCCGACGGGGTGGGCCCGACCATCGCGAAGTCGGTGCGCGACTGGTTCGCCGTCGACTGGCACCGCGAGGTGGTCGAGAAGTGGCGCGCCGCCGGAGTCCGGATGGCCGACGCCGGCGACGGCGCCCCGCCCGGCCCGCTCACCGGCGTGACCGTCGTCGTCACCGGCTCGCTGCGCGACTACAGCCGCGACCAGGCGATCGCCGCGATCCAGGAGCGCGGCGGCAAGGTCACCGGCTCGGTCAGCAAGAAGACCGGGTTCGTCGTCGTCGGGGCCGACCCGGGCAGCAAGTACGACAAGGCCGTGCAGGTCAAGGTGCCGATCCTCGACGACGACGGCTTCCGCGTGCTGCTCGAGCAGGGCCCGGATGCGGCCCGGGAGGTCGCCACCATCGGCGACGCCTGAGTGGAGGGCGCCGTTCAGGCGGGCGGCAGCGAGGCGACGGTGGAGGCGATGCCGGTGAGGTGCGCCAGGCGCAGCAGCTCCGAGCGGCGGAACGCCGGCCCGCCCGAGCGGCCCACCACCACGGCGCAGGCCTCCCCGCCGTAGGGCGCGGCCATCATCTCGATGGCCATGTCCCGCCACCGCTCGGGCAGCCAGTCCTCCTCGCTGGGCAGCAGCCGCGGCGCGGTCAGCGGCATCCAGGGCAGCTCCAGGCCGTCGAAGCTCGGCGCGGCCTCCGAGGCCGCGGTGACCTCCCAGTCGTCGCCCGCGCACTGCAGGACGACCGCCCAGCCGCTGTTGAAGACCCGGGGCAGCTCCGTGGCCAGCAGCTCCAGCGTGGTGCCCTCCGCCGCACGCGCCAGCGCCTCGAGCAGCTCCAGCTCCCGGTGGGTATCCAGCGGCCCGGCGTAGGGGCGCAGCGCCTCCACCTGGACGCCCTCCACCGCG
>DATAAV010000400.1:0-4031 GCA_036259935.1 Geodermatophilus sp.
GGCACCGGCCGGACGGGGCCCTCCGCGGGGTCGTGCGGGTCAGTCCTTCGGAGCGCTGGGCCGGCCGGCGGTGAGGCTGCGCTCGAGGTCGGCCACGTCGGCCGCGTCCGCGGGCAGGTCGATCTCGTCGCGCAGCAAGGCGGCCTCGGCGGCGAGGGCGTCGGCCGACTCCAGGGCGCGGTCCTTGCGGTACTCGCGGAAGGAGTGGACGACGGC
The DNA here is from genome assembly GCA_036259935.1 of Geodermatophilus sp. Lineage (GTDB taxonomy): Bacteria > Actinomycetota > Actinomycetes > Mycobacteriales > Geodermatophilaceae > Geodermatophilus. Next base: position 217 of record DATAAV010000400.1, read on the forward strand.
CGCGGCCCAGACCAGGTAGATCACCGCGTACACCGCGTAGCGCACCGGGTCGGAGGCGTCGATCCAGTCGCTGTTGAGCAGCGACCGGATGTTGGTCAGCACGATGATGCCGCCGACCAGCGACCCCAGCAGCCGCGGCGGGACGTGCCGCACCAGCCAGGCGGCGATGGGAGCCGCGACCAGACCGCCGGCCAGCAGCCCCAGGGCCCAGGTCGCGTCGATGCCCTGGGAGCCCAGCGCGAGGAGGAAACCGAGGCTGGCGGCGAGCGCGATCAGGAACTCCGACGTGTCGATCGACCCGATGACCTTGCGGGGCTCCATCCGGCCGCTGGCGAGGATCGCCGGGGTGCCGATCGGGCCCCAGCCGCCGCCGCCCGTGGCGTCGACGAAGCCGGCGACCAGGCCCAGCGGGCCGAGGAAGCGCTTGCGCATCGGCTTGCCGAGGTGCCGGCGGTCGACGCCGCGCAGGGTGAAGCGGACGAGCAGGTAGATCCCCAGCGACAGCAGGATCAGCGCCATCACCGGGGCGGCGACCTCGGTGGAGAGGCTGGACAGGACGTGGGCGCCGACGAAGGCGCCGACCGCGCCGGGCAGGCCGATCTTGGCGACGACCTTCCAGTCGACGTTGCCGAAGCGCCAGTGGGCCAGCCCGGACATCAGGCTGGTGCCGATCTCGGCGAAGTGGACGGTGGCCGACGCGGCCGCCGGGTTGGTGCCGAACGCCAGCAGCAGGGTGGTGGAGGTCACGCCGTAGGCCATGCCGAGGCTGCCGTCCACCAACTGCGCGCCCAGGCCGGCCAGGGCGAGCAGGACGAGGGTCTTCACGAGGGCTGGACTCCGAGTCTTCCGAGGGGGACCGCGGGCGCGCGGACAGGGCGCAGCGCAGCGCGGAGCGAACGCAGGAAGGGCGCGAGAGGCGCGGGGGTCAGCAGCCCGGACAGCGGGCGGTGCAGACGCGCAGCAGGTCGACGTGGATCCGCCCCACAAGGAGCACCGTCGTCGCCGCCACGGCGATATGTCTACCAGATCGGTCGGGATATGCCACATCCGGTCCCACGCACCGGGATCAGCCGCGCAGGACGTCCGCGCGGACGGTGAACCAGGACACCGCGCCGCCCAGGACGAACAGCCCCGCGCACACGACCATCGCCGTCCGGAAGCCGGCGGTGAACTCCGCCGGCCGGGCGTAGTCGTCGCCGGAGAGGCCCACGGCGACCGGGAGCGCGGCGACGGCGAGCAGCTGGGCCGCGCGGGCGACGGCGTTGTTCACCCCGCTGGCCACCCCGGCCAGCGCGTCGGGGGCGGCGGCCAGCACGGTGGCGGTCAGCGGCGCCACCGTGAGCGCCATCCCCAGCCCCTGCAGCAGCGAGCCGGGCAGCACCTCGACGACGTAGGGCCGGCTGCCGTCCACGCCGATGAGCCACAGTGTGCCGGCGGCGACGACCACCGGCCCCACGGTCATGGGCAGCCGGGGTCCGATCCGCGAGGCGAGGGCGCCCGCTCGGGGAGAGAGCAGCGTGATGAGCAGGATGGACGGCAGCATCGCCGCCCCCGCGCCGGTCGCGTCGTAGCCGAGGACGGTCTGCAGCTGCAGCGCCAGGAACAGGGAGAACCCGCCGAGGGCCCCGTAGATCGCGAAGGTGGCGAGGTTCGCGCCGGTGAACTGGCGGTCGGCGAACAGTCGCGGCGGCAGGAGCGGATCGGCCACCCGCCGTTCCCGCGCCACGAATCCGGCGCCGGCCAGCAGGCCCAGGACGGCGGTGGCGGCCACGTCGGGCCGGGACGGGGCCTCCCCGGCCGCGATCAGCGCGTAGGTCACCGCGCCCAGCGCCGCGGCGCCCAGCACCGCCCCGGGGACGTCGAAGCGACCCGAGGAGCCGCTCCGGCTCTCCGGCAGGTGCCGGCCGCAGACGGCGACCACCAGCACCGCCAGCGGCACGTTGAGCAGGAAGACCAGCCGCCAGCTGGCCGCGTCGACGAGCAGCCCGCCGAGGAAGGGGCCCACCAGCCCGGCGATCCCGCCCAGGGCCGACCACAGACCGATGGCGCGGGCCCGGTCGACCGGGCGGAAGGAGGACTGGATCAGCGCGAGGCTGCCGGGGGTCAGCAGCGCGCCGCCCACCCCCTGCAGCACCCGCGCCGCGACCAGCTGTCCCGACGTCTGGGCCAGGCCGCAGAGCAACGACGCGACGGCGAACCAGGCGACGCCGACCAGGAACACCCGGCGCCGTCCGTACCGGTCGCCCAGCGAGCCGCCGAGCAGGATCAGCGCGGCCAGGGCCAGCGTGTAGCCGGTGACCGTCCACTGCAGGGCCGACAGCGACGCGTCCAGCTCCGCACCGATCGCCGGAAGGGCGATGGTGATCGCGGTGGCGTCGAGGAACGCCATGCCCGAGGCGAGCACGGTCGCCAGCAGCAGCCAGCGGCCCGGCGCTGTCCCGAGGGCGACCGGCGGCGCGGAGGAGCTGCCCGACGCCGCCATCCCGGACTCAGCCGACGACGGCGTGGGTCAGGAAGTAGGCCGCCGCGGCGACCGCACCGGCGGCCGGCAGGGTGACCACCCAGGCGAGGACGATGTTGCCGGCCACGCCCCACCGGACCGCCGACAGCCGCCGGGTCGCGCCGACGCCCATGATCGACGTGGTGGTGATGTGCGTCGTCGACACCGGCACCGCGAACACCGTCGCCGTGGTGACCATGACGCCGGAGGCGACCGTCTGGGCGGAGAAGCCGCCCGCCGGGCTGAGCTGGATGATCCGCCGGCCCATGGTCCGCATGATCCGGAACCCGCCGGCGTAGGTGCCGGCGCTGATCGCCAGCGCGGCGGCGAGCACCACCCAGAACGGGACGGTGAAGTCCTCGATCTCCCCGGCGGTGAACAGCGCCAGGGTGATGACGCCCATCGTCTTCTGCGCGTCCTGCAGGCCGTGGCCCATGGCCATCGTGGCCGAGCTGAGGATCTGCGCGTACCGGAACCCCCGGTTGGCCCGGCCCACGTGGGCGTTCCGGAACGACCAGAGCATCCCCAGCATGAAGAGGTAGCCCAGGCCGAAGCCGACCAGGGGCGAGACGATCATCGGGACGACGACCTTGTCGAAGACGCCGCCCCACTGCACGGTGTGCGCGGCGGCCACCGCGGCGCCGACCAGACCCCCGATCAGGGCGTGCGACGAGGACGACGGCAGGCCGAACCACCAGGTGATGAGGTTCCAGGCGATGGCGCCGAGCAGCGCGGCGAACACGATCTCGAGCCCGATGGCACCCTCGGGCGGGTCGATGATCCCCGCGCCCACGGTCTTGGCCACCTCGGTGGACAGCAGCGCGCCGACCAGGTTCATGACCGCGGCCAGCGCCAGGGCGACCCGCGGGGTCAGCGCCTTGGTGGAGACCGCGACGGCGATGGCGTTGGCCGCGTCGTGGAAGCCGTTGGTGTAGTCGAAGGCCAGGGCGACCAGGATGATGACGACCAGGGCGACGAAGGCCGCGTCCATCCGGGTCAGGACTCCTTGACGGTGATCGTCTCGACGACGTTCGCCACGTGCTCGAAGGCGTCCGCGGCCTCCTCCAGCTGGTCGGCCACCTCCTTGAGCTTGAGGATCTCCAGCGCGTCGAACTCGCCGCTGTAGAGCCGCCCGATCAGCCGGCGGTAGAGCTTGTCCGCCTCGTTCTCGATCCGGTTGACCTCGATCCAGTAGTCGGAGAGGTCCTTGAGCGTGCGCAGCCGCGGCATCGCCTCGGCGGTCGTCTGGGCGGCCCGTTGCAGCAGGGCGGCCTGCTGGTTCATCTCGGCGGGCAGGGTGCCCAGGCCGGTGAGG
>DATAAV010000401.1:0-47246 GCA_036259935.1 Geodermatophilus sp.
GTCCGCGGCGTCTTCTGTCGCCAGAACGCGCCGCGGCCGCACATTCCCGGGTGGGACGCGACGCCGGCGTCGTGCGGGAGGGGGGAGTCGAACCCCCACGCCCGAAGGCACCAGATCCTAAGTCTGGCGTGGCTGCCGTTACACCACTCCCGCGCGAGCCCCGAGTCTAGGAGTGACCCGTGCGGGTGCCGCGCATCGGCGGGAACGCGCTGGATGCGGCGTCGTCTGGCAGTCTGTCGCCGTGCCTCGCGACCCTCGCCAGATCCAGCTGGAGATCGACGCCGCCCGTGAGTCCCTGGCGGCCACCCTGGACCAGTTGGCCTACCGGAGCAGCCCCAAGCGGCTGACGGTGCAGGGCCAGGCCGCCGTCCAGCGGTTCCTGCAGAGCCCTGCCGGCATGGCGACCATCGGCGCGATGGGGCTGCTGGTCACCCTCGTCGTCGTCCAGAAGTTCCGGCACCGCAACGACTGACCGGCGCACCGGTCAGGGCCTCGGGGCGGCGTTGCGGATCAGCGGGAGCACGACCTCCTCGAGAACCCGGTCGGCGTAGGCCTCGTCCACCGGCTCGCCGGTGAGCAGCCACCGCTGCACGATGAGCGCGCTGGTCGCCTCCGCCACGGGGGAGAGGGCCAGGCCCCGGCGGATCTCGCCGCGCGCCTCCGCGCGGTCCCAGACCTCCTTGTAGGTCGCCCGCCACACCGCCAGCGGCCCGGAGCGGAACGCCTCCACCAGTGCGGGCTGGTGCTGCATCGCCGGCAGCAGCGAGCGGATGGCGGCGCCCACCGGGCTCTGGGTCAGGTACACCACCGAGTGCATGAGCTCGCGCAGGTCACCCTGCAGGGAACCCGTGTCGGAGGGCGCGACCACCGACCGGCTCATCTCCGCGATGGTGTCGACGACCAGGTCCTCCTTGGTCCGCCACCGCCGGTAGATGGTCGCCTTGCCGACGCCGGCCTCGGCGGCCACCGCATCCATGGTCAGCGCCCCGTAGCCCACGTCAGCCAGCAGTCGCAGGATGGCCGCCCGGATCACATTGTCCCGGCTGGGGTCACGAGGACGTCCGCCCCGGCTGGGGCGCACCGGATCAGTCATGCTGAGAACCGCCATATGACTGACCTTAGACACTAAAGTTGACGACGAGCGGCCAACTCTCCGCGGTTTGTGGACTCGGCGGTCCGGGAACAGCTCCGACGGCCGCGCGCCTGACCCTTCCGGCGGGTCGGCTCCGTCATCCTGCGGAGCGTGGCGAGCACCCTTGGCCCGGCCCGGCGGCGGGAGTTCTGGGCCGTTCCCGACCGGGCGACCCGGGTCCTCCTGGCGACGTCGGACGAGCATCTGCTGCCCACCGTCGCCCGCACCGCACGGGCCCTGGGCCTGTCGGTGTTCGCCACCGCCGACCTGCTCGACGTCGTGGACGATCGGGACGGCCGCGCGCTGCACCGGCTGTTCCAGCGGCTGGCCCGCGAGCTGACCGCCGCCGAGACCGAGGCCGTGCGCGTCGCGACCGATCCACCGGAGGAGTGGGCCGCCCTGGCCGCCCGGTTGCTCACCGCTCCCACTCTGGCCGTGGAGCTGGCCCGCCGCGGCGTGACCGCGGAGATCGGCGTGCTCGCCGAGGCCGAGCTGTGGTCGGTGTACCAGCCGATCGTCCGCCTCTCCGACCGCGCCGTGGTGGCCCACGAGGCCCTGCTGCGGGGGATGGTGGACGGCCGCGAGGTGGGCGGCGGGGACCTGTTCTTCGTCGCCGGGTCCGCCGGCTGGCTGGCCACGCTGGACCGGATCGGCCGGGAGTCGGCGATCGCCGGCGCGGCGGACTGGCTCGGCGACGCCGACCTGTTCGTCAACTCCGACCCCGCGGCGGTGCACCGGCCGCAGGTCTGCCTCGCCGGCACCGAGGAGGCGCTGCACGCGGCGGGCATCGAGCCCTCGCGGCTGGTCGTCGAGGTCAGCGAGGCGCACGCGGCTGCCGACCGCGGCCACCTGGTCCCGCTGCTCGAGCACTACCGCGCGCTGGGCTGGCGCGTCGCCCTGGACGACGTCGCGGCCGGCTGGTCGAGTCGCGCGCTGCTGGTCCTCGTCCGCCCCGACGTCGTCAAGCTCGGCAAGGCGCTCGTCCAGGCGCTGCCCGACGAGGGCGCCCGGGCGGTGGTGCGCGCGGTGGTGGACCAGGCCCGCCGGCTGGACGCCGTCGTGGTGGCGGAGGGCGTGGAGACCGAGCAGGTGGCCGAGGAGGTCACCGGCCTCGGCGCCGACCTCGGTCAGGGCTGGCTGTTCGGCCGCCCGGTCGCCCCCGCGTCGGCCGACGGGCCGGTCTCCACCTGGACGCCGGTCAGCCCAGTCCCCAGCCTCTGAGCACCTGCCGGGCGTGCTCGTGCCCGAGGATGCCGAACGAGCCGGCGGGCAGCGCGAACAGCGCCCCCGCCTCCGGGCCCAGCCCCAGCCAGCGAGCGGTGAGCACGCGCAGCACGTGCCCGTGCGCGATCAGCATGACGTCGCCCTCGTCCAGCCGGGCGCGCGCCCGGTCGAGCACCCGGTCGACCCGTGCCGCCACGTCGGCGAGCGTCTCGCCGGGGCTGGCGCCGGGCGTCATGGGATCGCGCCACACCGACCACGTGCGGCCGAGTTCGGCGCTGATCTCCGCGGTCGTGCGGCCCTCGTACCCGCCGTAGTCCATCTCGACGAGGTCCTGGTCCACGGCGGTCGGGCGCAGGCCGGCCAGTTCGGCGGTCCGCAGCGCCCGCTGCCGGGGGCTGACCCACACCTCGACGAACTTCCGCCGGCCCAGCACCCCACCCAGGGCGCGGGCCTGCTCCTCGCCCTCCGGCAGCAGGGGCAGGTCGGTGACGCTGGTGTGCTGCCCGCTGCGGCTCCACTCGGTCTGCCCGTGCCGCAGCACCACGATCTCGCCCACCGGTCCTCCTCGCCGCCCCGTCGCCCCCCGGCGCGACCAGCCTGCCGGAACCGCCCGTGGTGCGCCTCCCGCCCGACCCCATCTGGTCGCGCGACCCGGCCGGCGGTCACCATGGCCGTCGTGGACGCCGAGGACTTCAGCCAGGTCAGGGACGCCGTCCGGCACCTCGTGCGGGAGGTGGTGGTCCCGCTCGAGGAGCGGATCGAGGAAGAGGACCGCATCCCGGACGAGCTGCGCGCGCGGGCTGCCGAGATGGGCCTGTTCGGGTACGCGCTGCCCGAGGAGTACGGCGGTCTGGGCGTGACGATGCGCGAGGACGTCGAACTGGCGATGGAGTTCGGCTACACGACGCCGGCGTTCCGCTCGCTGTTCGGCACCAACAACGGCATCGCCGGCCAGGTTCTCGCCCGGTTCGGCAGCGACGAGCAGAAGAAGGCCTACCTGCCGCGCATGGCCGCCGGGGAGCTGATCGGCTCCTTCGCGCTCACCGAGGCCGAGGCCGGCTCCGACCCCGCCGGGCTGCGCACCAGCGCCCGCCGGGACGGCGACGGGTGGGTGATCACCGGCAGCAAGCGGTACATCACCAACGCGCCGATCGCGGACCTGTTCGTCGTCTTCGCCCGCACCAACCCGGAGGAGAAGGGCGGCCGCGGGATCTCCAGCTTCGTCGTCGACGCCGCGACGCCGGGGGTGACCGTCGGCCCCAAGGACCAGAAGATGGGCCAGGCCGGCGCCTGGACCGCGGAGGTCTTCTTCGACGACGTCCGCGTGCCCGGCGGCGCGCTCGTCGGTGAGGAGGGGCGCGGCTACGCGAAGGCGCTCACCGTGCTCTCCCGCGGCCGGCTGCACATCGCCGCGCTCTGCGTCGGCATGGCCCAGCGGGTGCTCGACGAGTCGGTGGCCTACGCCGCGACCGCCCGGCAGGGCGGTGCCCCGATCGGCCGCTTCCAGCTGGTGCAGGCCCACCTCGCGGACATGCACACCGAGCTGCTCGCCGGCCGCAGCCTGGTCCGCGACGTCGCCGCCGGCTACGACAGCGGCGAGGACACCTCCGTGGGCCCGTCGTCGGCGAAGCTGTTCTGCACCGAGATGGTCGGACGCGCCGTCGACCGGGCCGTGCAGGTGCACGGCGGCCTGGGCTACCTGCGCACCACCCCGGTCGAGCGGTTCTACCGCGACGCCCGGCTGTTCCGGCTCTACGAGGGGACCAGCGAGGTGCAGCGGCTGATCATCGGCGGCGGGCTGCTGCGCGGGGCCGGTATGCCCCGTGGCTGAGGCCCCGCCCGCCCCCGAGGAGCGCGCCGCCCGCCGCCGGGCGGTGGCCGACCTCGGCGCGGCGCTGCGCGACCTGGTCGACGCCGCCGTGCTGACCGAGGTCGACGACGCGGAGCTCGCCGCGGTCGCCGAGGAGGCCCGCGCGCTCACCGCGCGGCTGCGCGCGGCACACCGCGACCTCTACGAGATCCCCCGCACCGACGACCCGGCGGTGGGGACGCGGTGGTACAGCCCCGTCTACGGCCCGGGCAGCCCCGTCGCCCCGGGTCTCGAGGCCACCGACACCCCCGACGGGCGGGCCACCGGCCGGGTCACCGTGGGCAAGGCGCACGAGGGGCCGCCCGGGGTGGTGCACGGCGGGGTGGTCGCCACCCTGCTCGACCACGTGCTGGCCCGCGCCACGCGGGCCGCCGGCCGCGGCGGGCTGACCGCGACGCTCACCGTGCGCTACCGGCGGCCGGTGCGGCTCGGCGTCCCGCTGCTGCTCACCGCCGAGATCGGGGAGGCGGCGGGCCGGCGCACCACCGCGCGCGCACGGCTGGTCGCCGAGGAGGAGCCGGAGACCGTGCTCGCCGAGGCGGAGGGGCTGTTCGTGACCCTGCGCGCCGACCAGGCCGCCGGCGTGTTCGCCGCGGCCGGCCGCCCGGTGAACGCCTGGACCGCCCAGGACTGAGCGTCAGTCGGCCCGCGGGCCCGGGACGTCGTCCTGGTCGCCGCCGGGGTCGCGCGCGGGCCCTCCGGACGGGGTCAGCAGCGGTCCGGGCGCGCCCTCCCCGCGGCCGAGCGCGGCGACGAACTGGGCCAGCACCTCGTCGCCGCGGTGGACCGGCGTCCAGTCCAGCAGCCTGCGCGCGCGGGTGGTGTCCAGCGCCGGCGCCTGCGTGCCGATGTCCAGCCAGCCCGGCTCGGTGGGCACCAGGCGGCCGGTGAAGGCCGCCTGCAGCGCCGTCCGCAGCGCGAACGCCGGCACCGGAACGCGGAAGGTGCCGAGCGCGCGGGCGATCGCGTCGGCGTCCAGGACCGGCTCGGCCGACAGGTTGAACGGGCCCGGAGCGCGCCGGTCGAGCATCCGCTCCAGGGCATCGGCGACGTCATCGGCATGGATGAAGCCCACGTGCACCGACGGCAGCGGCAGCGGCAGCAGGCGGGCCACCGCGTCCGGCAGGGCGCGGGCGGCGCCGAACAGAAGCGGCCCGAGGAAGTAGCGGCCGATCTCGCTGGCGGCCTCGGGCTGGAGCACCAGGGTGGGCCGGACGACGGTCAGGGTGGTGGCCTGGCGCCGGCCGAGCAGTTCGCGCACCACCCGCTCGGCCTCGGACTTGTCCCGGCTGTACTGCGAGCTGGGGATCCCCGTGGTCGGCCAGTCCTCGGTGACCTTCTGCCCGCCCGCGCCGGGCGCGTAGGCGCCGAGGGAGGACAGGTGCACGAACTGCGCCACCCCGGCCGCCGCGGCGGCGCGGGCCACCCGCCGGGTGCCCTCGACGTTGACCCGGTGCAGCCGGTCGGCCTGCCGGCCGGGCTGGATCGCCCAGGCCAGGTGGACGACGGCGTCCACACCGTCGAGGAACGGGGTGAGGACGTGCTCGCTGCGCGTCTCGCCGAGGTCGGCCAGGTGCCACTGCACCGCGTCGTAGGGCGCGATGTCCGGGGGCTGCCGCCGGGCGAGGGCGCGCACCTCGGCGACGCCCCTGCCGGGGTCGGTCAGCCGGCGCAGCAGCGCCGTCCCGACGTTGCCGCTGGCGCCGGTGACGGCGACCCTCAGGCCCTGCAGGTGGTCGCGGGACAGCTCAGCCATGCACAGCGGCTACCCGCGCCGTCCCCGGGCTATCCGAGGGGCCGCCCTACGCTGGCGCGATGATCCGCGGGGCGCACGTGATCCTCTACAGCACCGACGCGGAGGCCGACCGGGCCTTCCTGCGGGACGTCCTGGGCCTTGCGCACGTGGACGCCGGCGGCGGCTGGCTGATCTTCCAGCTGCCGCCCGGCGAGGTCGCCGTCCACCCCGCCGAGATCTCCGGGGCCGCCGAGCTCTACCTCGTGTGCGACGACATCGAGGCCACCGTGGCCGACCTCGCCGGGCGGGGGGTCGCGGTGGAGGAGCCGGTCAGCGACCAGGGGTGGGGGCTGCTCACCGCGGTGCGGCTGCCCGGCGGTGGCCGGCTCGGGCTCTACGAGGCGCGGCACCCCACAGCCTTCGACCTGTGAGGTGAGAGCGGACGGCCGTCATCCACCGTGATCATGGCGCCGGGACCGCCTCCGAGGCCCGATCGCTGGTTCCGGCGCCTCGATCGGGGGTGGTGCGTGGACGCAGGCCGACCGAGATCAGGGCGATGAGCAGCAGGGCGACCCCGCCGGCCGCGAAGCCGGCCGGGTTGCCGGCCGCCTCGGCCAGCCGCGGCACCAGCAGGCTGCCGCCCAGGCCGCCCACCATGAGCGCGAGCGAGGTCGCCGAGACCGTCGTGGCCCGCCGCCCCGCGGGAACCTGCCCGTGCAGCAGGTGCTTGCGCAGCGGCCACGCCGCGGCGTTGGTCAGGTAGAAGACGACGTAGCCGACGGCGGCGAGGACGACGTGCGGGGCCGACGCGACCGCGGTGACGCTCAGCGCGCCTGCTCCCGCCAGCGCGGCGCCGGCCGCCGCCGGGCCCCGGGCCGCCCGGCGGGCGGCCGGGGCCAGCAGCGCCCCACCCGCCGCGGCCGCGAAGGAGGCGGCCATGACGATCCCGAAGACCGCCGACCCTCCGGTCGGGCTCCCGGCGAGGTCGGCGAAGTGCAGCGGGCCGAGCAGTTCCAGCGTCGTCAGCACCGTGCCGGTCAGCAGGGAGATCGCCAGCAGCCGTCGCAGCAGCAGGTCGCCGGCCACCAGCCGGGCCGTGTCCCGGACGACGGCCGGCACCGCACGGACGCCCGTCCGGAGGGCCGCGCCCCCGTGGCCGGAGGCGGTGCCGAGCGGGACGACCAGCAGCAGCACCGCGACGACCGAGACGACGCCGAGCGCTGCGGCGAGCAGCAGGGGCAGGGCGAGCACCGTGCTGCCCGATCCGGCGGCCAGCAGCGGGACCAGCCCGCCGAGGACCGCGCCGAGAGCGAGCCCCGCGCCGTCGGCGGCCGCCGCCCGCGACAGGCCGGTGGTCACGTCGGCTGTCGGGTCGACGGCGTGGACGGCGTCGACGTACCAGGCCTCCAGCGGGCCGGAGTCCAGCGCCCGCCCGGCACCGTGCAGCGCCCACGCGACGGCGAACAGCGGCATCCCGTCGGCCACCACCATGGTCAGCAGCCCGGCGACCGTCAGCAGCCCCGACAGGACGAGCACCGGCCGGTGGCCGATCGCGTCGGCCAGCCCGCCGGTCGGCAGCTCCAGCAGCAGCGTGACGGTGGAGTACACGGCGAGGAGCACGCCGATGTCGGCGGGGGAGAGCCCCCGGGCCGAGGCCAGCAGCACGGTGACCGGGGCACTGAGCCCCAGGGGCAGCCAGCGCAGCGCCGTGAGGACGACGAACCGACGCCCGGCCGAGACGGCGGTGAGCGTCATGTCGGGTACTCCGTCAGCGGGAAGAGGTCGAGGAGCACGTGGACGGGGCGCCCGTCGGGCTCCTCGCGCTCGGCGCGCCACCGCTCGAGGACGCCGTTGAGCTCGTCGGCGAGCTCCCGGGCGCCGGCGGGGGAGAGGCGCAGCGCCCAGTCGTTGAGCGACACCGCGTCGCACCAGGCCTCCTCCAGGGCCTCGCGCTGCTCGGCGTGGGCGGCCAGGATCCGCCGCTGCTGGGCCAGCTGCCGGTGGGTCAGCTCCTCCACGACCTCCCGGCCGCCGGGCTGGTCGACGACGTCCTCGGTCTGCCAGCGGGTGCTGCGGTGCCGTGCCCGCCACCACCGCTCCCGCGCCGTCCCCTCGCCCGGCAGCTCCTCGACGAAGCCGAAGGCGGCCAGCTGCCGGAGGTGGTAGCTGGTGGCGCCGCTGCTCTCGCCGAGCCGCTGGCCCAGGCGCGAGGCGGTGGAGGGCCCCTCCAGCCGGAGCAGGCCGAGCAGCGCGTTGCGCAGCGGATGAGCCAGCGCCCGCAGCGCCCGGGGATCCCGGACGTCGACGGTCGGCGCGGGCGGTGGAGCCTCGGGTGGGACCTCGGACATGCCGGGGACGTTAGACCGCAAAGACTCCTTTGCAAAGGGGTCTTTGCAAGAGGCGTCGTCCGCCGGGATGCGAAGGAGGGCTGTCTCGGCTTGCCGCGAGAGCGCCGTGCGGCGCATCTCGGCGACCGGGACGTCGGCCGGCGCGGGCGGAGTGCCCCGAGGGTCAGCGGACGGCCAGTGGCTCGGGGTCGGGGACGGCCTCCTCCAGGGCCCGCCCACGGTGCTCCGGCAGTCCGGCGGTCGCCACGGCGGCGAGCACGAAGAACGCCGCGAACGTGCCGAACACCACGCCGTTGCCGCCGAGGTCGAGCAGCAGCGGCACGCACAGCGGCGCGGCGATCGAGGCCAGCCGGCCGAACCCGGCGGCGGCGCCGGCGCCCGTGGCCCGCAGGACGGTGGGGTAGACCTCGGGCGTCACGGCGTAGAGCGCGCCCCAGGCGCCGAGGTTGAAGAACGAGAGCACCATGCCGGTGACCAGCACGGCGGTCTCGCCGTCGGCGGCGGCGAACAGGCCCGCGCCGAGGGCCGAGCCGACGAGGAACACCGCCAGTGTCGGCCGGCGCCCCCACCGCTCGATGAGGTACGCCGCGACGGCGTAGCCGGGCAGCTGCGCCAGCGTGATCACCAGCGTGAACCCGAAGGACCGGACCAGCGACAGGCCCGACGCCACCAGGAGCGTCGGCAGCCAGATGAACGCGCCGTAGTAGGCGAAGTTGATCGAGAACCAGACGGTCCACAGCGCCGCCGTCCGGCCGCGGCTGCCCCGGGCCCACAGGGCCCCCGGCCCGGGCACCGGCGTCGGCTCGTGCACCGGGGAGGGCACCGGAGCGATCCCGGCGGCCCGCTCGAAGCGGCGGACCGCCCCCTCCGCCTCGTCGATCCGCCCGCGCAGTTCCAGGAAGCGCACGGATTCTGGCAGCGCGCGGCGCACCACCACCGCGTAGACCGCCGGGACCGCGCCGAGCGCCAGCGCCCAGCGCCAGCCGGCGTCGCTGCGCGGGACGACGAGGTAGCCGATGAGCGCCGCGAGCAGCCAGCCCACCGCCCAGAACGCCTCGAGCAGCACCACCACCCGGCCCCGCACCCGCGCCGGCGCGAACTCGCTGACCAGCGTGGAGGCGACCGGCAGCTCCGCTCCGAGGCCCAGGCCGATGAGGAAGCGGAAGACCAGCAGTGCGGCCACCGACCAGGACAGCGCGGCGGCACCGGTGGCCAGCCCGAAGATCAGGAGGGTCAGCGCGAACACCTGCCGCCGGCCGAACCGGTCGGCGAGCAGCCCGCCGAGGGTGGCACCCAGCGCCATGCCCACGAAGCCGATCGAGCCGATCCAGGACAGCTCCGTGGGCGTCAGTGACCACTGGACGGCGAGCGCGGCCATCACGAAGGAGATGAGCCCGACGTCCATGGCGTCCAGGGCCCAGCCCAGCCCGGAGCCGACGACCAGTCGGCCGTGTTCACGGGTGAACGGCAGCCGGTCCAGTCGCTGGGCCCGGGTCAGCGGCAGCGTGGTCTGGGTGTCCATCCCCGCTGGTCTACCCGCGGGGGCGGGCTGTTCACGCACGCCGCGGCGGCATCTCAGTTGTCGCCGTCGACCTCGTTCTCGAGGTTCTCGGCGCCCTCCTCGACCTCCCGCTCGGCGTCCTCGACGCCCTGCTCCACGTCCTCCTGCACGCCGTCGTCGACGACGTCCTGCCCGCACGCGGCCGTCGTGAAGGAGGCGGCGGCGATCAGCGCGCCCGCTGCGGCGGTGCGCCAGCGGAGGCGGCGGGTGGGGCGCGTCGAGCTCGACATGGGGACTCCCTGGGGGCTGGGGGACGGCGGGCCGTCCCGGGGTGCCCCCCGGCGGGCCGGATCATGCGCCCGGGTGGAGTGCCACGGCGCGGAAAGTGCGCCCGTGGCACTCCACTGCGACCGGATCAGCTGCTGATGGCGATCCGGCGCGGCTTGGCCTGCTGCGCCTTCGGCACGCGGACGGTCAGCACACCCTCGCTCAGCGAGGCGGTCACGTTGTCGGCGTCCACGTCACCGGGCAGCGTGACGGCGTAGTGGAACTGCCCGACCCGCCGCGTGCGGCGGCGCAGGATGCCGGCGCGCTCCTTGTCCTTCATCTCGCCGGAGACGGTGAGCTCGCGGTCGTTGAGCTGGATGTCGATGTCCCCCCGCGCGACGCCCGGCAGGTCGATCTCGACCGACCACGCGTCCTCGGTCTCCTCGACGTCCGCCAGGGGCGCCCAGCGGTCCAGAGCAGTCGCCCCGAAGCCGGTCTCCCACAGGCGGTTCATCCGCTCGCTGAGCTCGGCCAGCTCACGGAACGGGTCCCAGGAGGCGACCGAACGGGACGGGGTACGAACGGGAAGGGTCATGGTCGGGTCCTCTCGGTCCAGGACTCTGTGGTCCTCGTCGGAGAAAACCTCTACTGGCCGCTGCATATTCCGGCCGCCCGAGACGTGCGGCGGGTCAGCGCGGGGCGCGGACGTGCTCCACGACCAGCTGTCCGGTCCGGTCCGCGGCCAGTTCGGGGATCCAGTGCGGGATCTTCTCCAGCACCACGAGGCGGTAGGGGGCCTCCACGTGCTGCCCGCTCGCCTCGACGGCGGCCCGACCGAGGAAGGTGTCCCCGGTGCTCCACACGTGCAGGGTCGGGACGCGGACGGTGCCCACCGCGTCGCGCGCGCCGAACGGGATCGCGCGGTACCAGTTGAGCGCCGCCGACAGCGCCCCCGGCTCGCGCATCCGGCGCACGTAGCGGTCGACGACGTCCTCGGGCAGCCCGCCGTGCCGCAGCATCCGGCGCAGCCCGGCACCGTCGCGGGCGAGCATCATGCGCTCGGGCACCACCGGCAGCTGGAAGAAGCCCATGTAGGAGGAGCGCAGCGCCTGGTCGCTGGTCACCATGGCCCGCGCCATCGCCGCCGGGTGGGGGACCGACAGGACCGTCAGCGTGCGCACCCGCTCCGGGTGCCAGGCGCCCAGCGCCCAGCCGACGATCCCGCCCCAGTCGTGGCCCACCACGTGCGCGCGGTCCAGGCCGGCGGCGTCGAGCAGGGCCAGGACGTCCCCGGTGACCTCCCGCAGCCGGTATGCCGAGCGACCGATCGGACGGGCGCCGGGGCTGTACCCCCGCTGGTCGGGGGCGAGGGTGCGCAGCCCCGAGGCGTGCAGGACCGGGGCCATCTGCGCGAACGCGGTCGAGTCCTGTGGAAAGCCGTGCAGGAGGACCACCGGCTCGCCGTCGGGCGGCCCGCCGTCCCGGACGTCGAAGACCATGCCGTCGCGTCGGAAGCTGTCCACGGTTCTCCTCTGCCCAGGGAGGTCCTCACCGGAACCCGGTGCGCAGGCCGTCGAAGGTCGTGGCGACCAGCGCGTCCGCCAGGTCGTCGGGGGAGAGCGGGCCGTCGGGCCGGTACCACTCCACCAGCGAGTTGACCGTGCCGAAGAGGAGCCGGCTGATCAGCGCCGGGTCGACGTCGGGGCGCACGCTGCCCTCCCGCTCCGCGGCGCGGACCAGGCCGGTGACGAACCGGTCGAACTCCCGGCGCCGTTCCAGCGCCGCACGCTCCACGGCGGAGTTGCCCCGCACCCGCAGCAGCAGGGTGACGAACGGCAGCCGGGCGGCCAGCACCCGCACCGATCCCCGGACGACGTGCTCGAGCCGGGCGATCGCCGGCCCGGTCGTGGCGCCCGGCTCGGCCGTGACCGCGAACAGCCCGTCCAGCGCCCGGTCGAGGGCCAGCCGCAGCAGTTCCACCTTGCTCGGTACGTGGTGGTAGATCGCCGACTTGGTGACGCCCAGCCGGCCGGCGAGCTCCTCCATGCTCGTCGCCTCGAACCCGCGCTCGTTGAAGAGGGCCACGGCGACGTCGAGCAGCGTGTCCTGGTTGTGCCCCGGCCGGCCCCGGCGGACCCGGGGCGCCGTCGGAGGCGCGCCGGGCCGGGGGCCGGCAGCCGGCTGCGTCACGTGCGCTCCCGCTCGTCGACCAGCCGCTTGAGCTTGCCGACGGAGCGGGGCAGTGTCTCGGGGTCGACCACGTCGACGTCGACGCCCACCCCGATGGTCTCCCGCACCCTGGTCGCGGCCTCCCGCGCGGCGGCCTCGCGCCGGTCGGGCGGGCAGTCGGGCCGGGCCTCCACCCGGACGGTGAGGTGGTCGAGCCGGCCCCGGGTGCTCAGCACGAGGGTGAAGTGCGGCGAGAGCCCCGGCGTGCCGAGCACGATCTCCTCGATCTGGGTGGGGAAGAGGTTGACCC
The DNA here is from genome assembly GCA_036259935.1 of Geodermatophilus sp. Classification (GTDB taxonomy): domain Bacteria; phylum Actinomycetota; class Actinomycetes; order Mycobacteriales; family Geodermatophilaceae; genus Geodermatophilus. The sequence continues at coordinate 12,557 of DATAAV010000401.1, forward strand.
CGCGCAGGATGATCATGTCGTCGGTGCGGCCGGTGACCTTCTCCATCCGGCGCATCGCCGGCCGCGCCGTGCCCGGCAGCAGGCGGGTCAGATCGCGGGTCCGGTAGCGGATGACGGGCATGGCCTCCTTGGTCAGGGAGGTGAACACCAGCTCGCCCTGCTCCCCGTCGGGCAGCACCGCGCCGGTGACCGGATCGATCACCTCGGGAAGGAAGTGGTCCTCCCAGACGTGCAGCCCGTCCTTGGTCTCGACGCACTCCTGGGCCACGCCGGGCCCCATGACCTCCGACAGGCCGTAGATGTCCACGGCGTCGATGTCCAGCCGCTCCTCGATCTCCCGGCGCATCTGCTCGGTCCACGGCTCGGCGCCGAAGATGCCGATCTCCAGGGAGCAGGTACGGGGATCGATGCCCTGGGCCTCGAACTCGTCGACCAGCGCGAGCATGTACGTGGGCGTCACCATGATCACGCGGGGCGCGAAGTCGGTGATCAGCTGCACCTGGCGGGGCGTCATCCCGCCGGAGACCGGGACGACGGTGCAGCCCAGCCGCTCCGCGCCGTAGTGGGCACCCAGCCCGCCGGTGAACAGCCCGTAGCCGTAGGCGACGTGCACGACGTCGCCGGGCCGCCCGCCGGCCGCGCGGATCGACCGGGCCATGAGGTCCGCCCAGGTGTCGAGGTCGCGCGGGGTGTAGCCGACGACGGTGGGCCGCCCGGTGGTGCCGGAGGAGGCGTGCACGCGGCGCACCTGCTCGCGCGGGACGGCGAACATGCCGAACGGGTAGTTCTCCCGCAGGTCGTCCTTGTCGGTGGTGGGGAACCGGGCGAGGTCGGCGAGCTCGTGGCAGTCGTCGGGGTGGACGCCGGCCGCCTCGAAGGCCCGCCGGTAGTGCGGCACGTGGTCGTAGGCGTGCCGCAGCGTCTCCTGCAGCCGCCGCAACTGCAGGGCGCGCAGCTCGTCGAGGCCCATCCGTTCCTCGGGGTCGAGCGTGGCGGGGTCCGGGCCGGCTCCCGATCCGGAGCGCCGCGTTCGGAAGCTGTCCGCTGTCGTCGACATCGTCGGCCGTCCCTGGTCGCTCGGCGGCGGGCTCGGCCCACCAGGCGGTTGTGGGCTTGCGGTGGCGTGGGTCACACTATTACTGACCGTCCGGTCAGTAAATGTCCCGAGGGAGACGCGATGCCCGGGCCGACGACGGACCGCCCGCTCGACGAGGCGGAACTGCAGGAGCAGTTCGACGCCGTCATCGCCGCCGAGCACCGGATCGAGCCGCGGGACTGGATGCCCGAGGGCTACCGGAAGACCCTCGTCCGCCAGGTCGCGCAGCACGCGCACTCGGAGATCATCGGCATGCAGCCGGAGGGCGACTGGCTGCTGTCGGCCCCGAGCCTGCGGCGCAAGGCGATCCTGCTGGCCAAGGTGCAGGACGAGGCCGGTCACGGCATGTACCTCTACGCCGCGGCCGAGACCCTGGGCGCCGACCGCGCCGACCTCACCGACCAGCTCATCGAGCGCCGGCAGAAGTTCAGCTCGATCTTCAACTACCCGGCCCTGACCTACGCCGACGTCGGGGTCATCGGCTGGCTGGTCGACGGCGCGGCGATCTGCAACCAGGTGCCGCTGTGCCGCAGCTCCTACGGCCCCTACGCCCGGGCGATGATCCGCATCTGCAAGGAGGAGTCGTTCCACCAGCGGCAGGGCTACGAGCTGCTGCTGACGATGATGCGCGGCACCGACGCGCAGCGGGCGATGGTGCAGGACGCCGTCGACCGCTGGTGGTGGCCCTCGCTGATGATGTTCGGTCCGCCCGACGACCAGAGCCCCAACACCGCCCGGTCGATGGCCTGGGGGATCAAGCGGCACACCAACGACGAGTTGCGGCAGCGGTTCGTGGACATGACCGTGCCCCAGGCGGAGTTCCTCGGGGTCACGCTGCCCGACCCCGACCTGCGGTTCGACCCGGCCACCGGGCACCACCGGTTCGGGGAGATCGACTGGAGCGAGCTGACCCGGGTGGTCAGCGGCCAGGGCCCGTGCAGCGCCGAGCGGATCGCCCGTCGTCGGGCCGCCCGCGACGACAACGCGTGGGTGGCCGAGGCGGCGACGGCGTACGCGGAGAAGCAGGAGAAACGGGAGGAGCGCCGTGACCAGTGACTACACCGCCGAGGGCGGGCACGGCGCCGTCCCCACCGGACCCGGGGTGCCGGCCGAGCCGCGGCCGGCTCTCAGCAGGCGGGACTGGCCGCTGTACGAGGTCTTCGTGCGCGGCAAGCGCGGGCTCAACCACGTGCACGTCGGCTCGCTGCACGCCCCGGACGACGAGATGGCGGTGCATGCCGCGCGTGACCTCTACACCCGGCGCAACGAGGGCGTGAGCATCTGGGTGGTGCGCTCGACCGACATCACCGCCTCGAGCCCCGACGAGAAGGACCCGCTGTTCGCGCCGAGCGCCGACAAGGTCTACCGGCACCCCACGTTCTACGAGATCCCCGCCGACGTCCCGCACATCTGACGCGGAGTCGCTCGGCATCGGTTTGCGCGGTCGAGCGACTCCACGAGGGAGAACGATGCACGAGGAGACGGTCTACGAGGCGCTGACCGCCGCCCACGGGGACGAGGGCCACTGGGTCTTCGGCACCGGGTTCGACGACCCGCTCGCCGGTGTCGACACCACCGTGCCGGACGGCGTCGACCCGACCGACCTCGGCGGCTACTGCCTGATGCTCGGCGACGACGCGCTCGTGCTGGCGCAGCGGCTGATCGAGTGGATCACCCGCGCGCCGGAACTCGAGGAGGAGGTGGCGGTCGCCAACATCGCCCTCGACCTGCTCGGCCAGGCGCGCTTCCTGCTGGCCCGGGCCGGCTCGGTCGGCGTGCTGGGCCGCTCGCGGGAACGGGCGCCGGCCACGATCCCCGACGAGGACGCCCTCGCCTACTTCCGCGACCCCGACGAGTTCCGCTGCACCGCCCTGGTCGCCGCGCCCGGCGGGGACTTCGCGCGCACGATGCTGCGGCTCCTCGTGGCCGTGACCTGGCGGCTGGCGCTGTTCACCCGGCTGCGCGGCTCCCGCGACCCGGTGCTGGCCGCGGTCGCCGCCAAGGGCGTGCACGAGCTCGCCTACGCCCGCGACCACGCCGCCCGCTGGGTGCTCCGCCTCGGTGACGGGACGGCGGAGTCGCACCGGCGCACCCGCGAGGCGGTGACCGCGGTCTGGCCGCTGCTGGCCGACCTGTTCACCGCCACCGACGTCGAGCGGCGGCTGGCCTCGGTCGCCGTCGACCCCGCCGACCTGCGCGCCGAGGTGCAGGAGGTGCTGGCCCAGGTGCTGACCCGTGCGACGCTGCCCGTGCCCCCGTGGCCGGCCGACGCCCCGCCGCGCGGCCGGATGGGGCAGCACGGCCCGGAGCTCGCGCCCCTGCTGGCCGGGATGCAGGGCCTGGCCCGCGCGCACCCGGAGGCGAGCTGGTGAGCGCCCCGGCGCAGGCGGACCCGCGCACGGTGGCCGAGGCGGTGCTCGATCCCGAGTTGCCGCTGCTGACCCTGGCCGACCTGGGCGTGCTCGGCGAGGTGCGCACCGAGGACGACGGCACGGTGGTCGTCGAGATCACGCCCACCTACACCGGCTGCCCCGCGATGGGCGTCATCCGCGCCGACCTGGTGCGCGCCCTGCACGCCGCGGGCTTCCCGGACGTCGACGTGCGCACCGTGCTGTCCCCGCCGTGGAGCACCGACCGGATCACCGGCGAGGGACGGCGGAAGCTGGCCGAGGCCGGGATCGCCCCGCCGGGGCCGGCGCCCGCGCGCCCGCCGGGGCCGGTGCCGCTGCGGCTGGGCCCCACCTCGCGGACGGCCGACTGCCCGCTGTGCGGCTCGCCGGACACCGAGGAGCTGTCGGAGTTCGGGGCCACCGCGTGCACGGCGCTGCGCCGCTGCCGGGCGTGCCGGGAGCCGTTCGAGCACCTGAAGGAGATCTGAGTGGCGCGACAGGGAGTGAGCATCGCAGCGAGCGCCACGGAGCCGACAGGGAGTGAGCATCGCAGCGAGCGCCAGCGAGCGAGGAGCGGAGCGACCGCGGAGGCGACACGTGCCGTCGAGCGAGGAGCGGAGCGACCGCGGAGCGCCACGGGAGGCGCGGAGTGGTAGCCACGGTGGAGCCGGCGGTGATTCGGCGCCGGCCGCAGTTCGCCCGGCTGCGGGTGGCCCGGGTGGAGCGGCTCACCGACGACGCCGTGGCGGTCACCTTCGACGTCCCCGAGCACCTGGCCGCCGACTTCGCCTTCCGGCCCGGCCAGTCGCTCACCCTGCGCCGGCGCGACGGCGGCCGCGACGAGCGGCGGGACTACTCGATCTGCGCTCCGGCCGGCGCGCCGCTGCGGATCGGTGTCCGGGAGGTGCCCCGCGGGCTGTTCTCCTCGTGGCTCGTGCACGAGGTCCGCCCCGGCGACGAGATCGAGGTGCTGCCGCCCAAGGGCCGCTTCACCACCGACCTCGGCACGCCGGCCGACCACGTGTTCCTCGTCGCCGGCTCCGGGATCACGCCGGCGCTGTCGCTGCTGGCCACGGCGCTGCGCGACGGCCGCTCCACCGCCACCGTCCTCTACGGCAACCGCCGCACCGACACGGTGATGTTCGCCGACGAACTGGCCGACCTGAAGGACCGCTACGTCCCCCGGCTGAAGCTGGTGCACGTGCTCTCCCGCGAGCCCCGCGACACCGAGTTGACCTCGGGCCGGCTCGACCCCCCGCGCCTGCGCCGGCTGCTCGAAGCCATGGTCGACGCGGCGCACGTCGACCACTGGTGGCTGTGCGGTCCGCACGGGCTGATCACCGGGGCCCGCGCGGTGCTGGCCGAGCTGGGCGTGGCACCGGAGCGGGTGCACCAGGAGCTGTTCTACGTCGACGACGTCCCGCCGCAGCCGGTCCGCGGTGACGAGGACGCGGTGGAGGGCCCGAGCAGCCAGGTCACGGTCGTCCTCGACGGCCGCACCACCCCGCTCACGCTGCCGCGGGGGGTGCCGATCCTCGACTCCGCGCAGCGGGTCCGCGCCGACCTGCCCTTCGCCTGCAAGGGCGGGGTGTGCGGCACCTGCCGGGCCCGGCTGACCGCCGGCTCGGTCCACATGCGCCGCAACTACGCGCTCGAGCCGGAGGAGTTGGCGGCCGGCTACGTGCTCACCTGCCAGTCCCTGCCGACGTCGGACGCGGTCACCGTCGACTTCGACCAATGACGTCGTCCTCCCGGACGACACAGCGGCCACGCGCCTCGGGGAGCCTCCGGCGCCGGTCGACCGGCACGTTCCAGCGGGGTGGCGGACCGTCGGGGACCATGGGGTCCGTGACTGCTGCGGCGGAGGAGCTGATCGTGCTCGTCGACGACGACGGGACGGCGATCGGCACGATGCCCAAGCCGTTGGTGCACCACGGCGAGACACCGCTGCACCGGGCGTTCTCCGCCTACCTCTTCGCCGACGACGGCCGGCTGCTGGTCACCCGCCGGGCGGAGGACAAGCAGACCTTCCCCGGCATGTGGACCAACACCGTCTGCGGGCATCCCGGCCCGGGGGAGGACGACGGCGCCGCCATCGCCCGCCGCGCCGGTTTCGAGCTCGGCCTGGAGGTGACCGGGCTGCGGGCGGCCCTGCCCGGCTACCGCTACCGGGCCGAGTTCCGCGGCGTGGTGGAGAACGAGGTCTGCCCCGTCTACCTCGGCCGCTTCCATGGCACCCCGGCTCCCGACCCCACCGAGGTGGAGGAGTGGGCGCTGCTGGACTGGGCGGCCTTCCGCCGCCGGCAGGAGACCGAGGGCGACGCCTGGTCGCCCTGGTGCCGGGAGCAGGCCCGGCTCATCGAGGCCGCGGGGCTCGTTCCGCACCACTGACCAGTACGTCCCGTAGCCGGCAGGGCACAGGACGTGTCAGCCGCCCGGTGGGGCTGGTGTCGCTGCCGGGACGCATGTGACACGCGCCCTAGCTTCCGCCGCATGGAGCGCCGACGGTTCCTCCTCTTCCTGGCCGCAGGTCTGGCGGGCACGGCCGTGGGCCGGGGCACGACCGGCCTGGTCGACCCCGCCACCGACGTCGTGCCCTCCGCGGTGCCCGTGTCGGAGGTGTCCACGGCCGAGCCGCGCGGGCGGGCGCCGGTGCAGGCCCCCGAGGGCGTGATCGACCGGCTGCCCGGTGAGGGCAACGGCATCGCGCTGACCATCGACGACGGCACCAATACCGAGGTCGTCGCCGCCTTCGCCGCCTTCGCCAAGGACAGCGGCGTCCGGCTGACCTTCTTCCCCAACGGCCGCTACGAGTCCTGGGAGGACAACGCCGACGTGCTCCGTCCCCTGGTCGAGTCCGGCCAGGTGGCGATGGGCAACCACACCTGGTCGCACCCGGACATCACCACGCTGGGCGACGCGGAGGTGGCCGAGGAGATCCGCCGCAACCGCCAGTTCCTCCAGCGGGTCTTCGGGGCCGGCGACACGCCGTTCTTCCGGCCGCCGTTCGGCGCCCACGACGACCGCACCGACCGCATCGCCGCCGAGGAGGGCCACCCCACGATCGCGATGTGGAACGGCACCCTGGAGGACCACCGCGTGCTCACCGGGGAGGAGCTGATGGACGCCGCCCGGGAGTGGTTCGCCGCGCAGAGCATCATCGTCGGCCACGCCAACCACCGGACGGTGACCACGGTCTACGGCGAGTTGCTGGACCTCATCGTCGAGCGGGAGCTGCAGACGGTGACGCTGGCCGACGCCTGGAGCGGGCCGGCCGCCCGGCTGCGCGGCCGGACGGTGACGGGCACCGTGACCACCGCGTAATCGCCGACCTGCGGACGGTCGCGGCTTCCGCGAGGCTGTCGGCGACAACGTGATCACCGGACGGAGGACTGCATTGGCCGACAGCGGGTCGCTGAAGGGGCGCGTCGCCCTGGTCACCGGCGGAGCGAGCGGGCTGGGCCGCGCCACCTGCGTGGCGCTGGCCGAGGCCGGCGCGCACGTCGCCATCGCCGACATCGACGCGGCGGGCAGCGAGCGGACCCGGGAGCTGGTGGCCGAGGCCGGCGGCTCGGCCGACGTCGTCCCGCTCGACGTCACCGACGACGACAACCGCCGGCAGGTGGTGGCCCAGCTCTTCGACGCGCACGGCGACGCCTTCGACATCCTGGTCAACGTGGCCGGCATCGACCGGCCGGGCTACATCACCGACATCGACCTGGCCGACTACCGGCGGGTGATGGCGGTCAACTGCGAGGGTCCGATCTTCCTGACCAGCGAGTTCATGAAGCGGGTGCAGGCGCTGCCCGAGGGCCGCACCGCCGACGTCGTGCACATCGTGTCGCTGTCGGCGATCACCTCCGGTAGCGGCGCGATCGCCTACAACGGCTCCAAGGCCGGCTTCCTCAACGCCACCAAGTGCATCCAGCGGGAGCTGCGGGAGAAGGCGACCAAGCTGCCCGACGGCACCGAGCGGCCCTTTCCCTGCCGCGTGCAGAGCATCATCCCGGCGGCCATGGACACGCCCATGATGGAGCAGTGGGGCATCCCGTCCCACCTGATGATGCCGCCGTCGGCGGTGGCGGAGATGGTGCGCACGCTGGTGACGCTGCACCCGTCCTGCTTCGTGCCGGAGATGCAGATCGTTCCGCGGCTCGAGCCGAACTTCCCCCGCTGAGCCCATGAGGAGACGGAGCATGAGCGGAACCGTCCCGGAGGACCCGACCCCTGACAGCGCGATGGCCTCGGGCACGGACGCCGGCGAGCCCGGCGGCCGGCTCGGGCCCGGCGACCTCGCCCCGGACGAGGAGCGGCTGCTCGCGGCGCTGGAACGCGACGCCCGGGAGGGCACCTCCTCGCCGGAGGAGACGACGGCCGAGGTCCGGGCGGCCGAGGACGAGGCGCCGCTGCCCGCCCCCGGCGGCGACCAGGACGACGGGCTCAGCGCGCGGTTCAGCGACCCGGCCGGGAGCTGAGCCGGCCGGTCAGCTCCCCGCGCCCGGCTCCTCCCGGCGCAGGTGGACGGCGACCAGCGCGACGTCGTCCTCGGCGCCGTCGGGCAGCAGCCGGGCCAGCAGCTCGTCGCAGACCTCGTCCACCGGCCGGCCGCGCAACCGGGCCAGCTCGGCGCGCAGCCGGCCGATCCCGTCGTCGAACAGCTGGTCGCGGCGCTCGACCAGGCCGTCGGTGTAGAGCAGCACGGTCGAGCCGCGGGGGAGGAGGATCTCGGCGTCGGTGCGCCGCGCGCCGGGGTCGACCCCCAGCAGCAGCTCCGGGCGGCCGCTCGTCAGCACCCGCTGCTCGCCGTCCGGGCCGAGGACCAGCGGCGGCAGGTGCCCGGCGTTGGCCCACCGCAGCCGGGTGACGCCCGCCGCGCGCTGCTGCTCGTCCTGCTCCAGCCGGCCGACGACGACGGTCGCCATCGCCCCCAGTCGCAGCCCCGCGATGGCCGCGTCCAGCCGCCGCAGGACGCCGGCCGGGCTGTCGGCGCTGGCGAAGGCGATGCCGCGGAGCAGGCCGCGCAGCTGCGCCATGTCCGCGGCGGCCTCGGTGTCGTGGCCGGCGACGTCGCCGATCACGAGCATCGTGGCGCCGTCGGGCTGCAGGAACACGTCGTACCAGTCGCCGCCGACCTGGGCCTCCCGCGTGGCCGGCACGTACCGCACCGCCATCTGCAGGTGGTCGGGTTCCGGCGGGTCGGACAGCAGGCTGCGCTGGAGGGTCTCGGCGGCGCGCACGATCCGCCGCGACCGGGCGTAGAGCGCCTCCAGCACGTGGATGCGCAGCTCGGCGGCCTCGGCGACCTGCTGCGGCATCCACGGCTCGGACCGGTCGCGGACCACCTCCCGCCACCGCTCGAAGGACCGGCGTGGGCTCAGCCGCACGGAGTCACCCTCGCGCGCGGCGATCGCCTTGTTGTGCGGGTCGCCGCCCCAGTCCACGGTGCGGACGGCCTCCGTCCGGTGCCAGAGCACGTACTGGCCCTCCGGCAGCGGCAGCACCAGCACGCCGCAGGCCGGCCCCGCCGGCACCGGCAGCTCCGGCGCGTGCAGCGTCAGCGAGTCGGTGGCGACGACGTCCTCCGCGCGGGCGGCGGCCCAGGCAGCGACGGCCGGTGCCGCCCCCTCGGGCAGCCGGACGCCGAGGCTGCCGGTGTGGCCCTGCAGGTTCACCACGACGCCGTCGGCGGGCAGCAGGTCCAGAAGGCTCGGCGAGCCGAGCAGCGTGTCGGCCAGCGGGCGGTCCTCGTCCAGGGTGGCGGCGGTCAGCCAGGCCAGCGTCGAGCGGACCCGCAGCGCCCGGTGGACCTCGTCCTCCTCGGCCCGGTCGACCAGGCGCAGCGACAGGGTCGAGCCGAGGAACTCCGCCGCGGCCCGGGTGGCGTGGGGCGGAGCGTGCGGACCGGCGTAGTGATGACAGGCGATGAGCCCCCACAGCTTGTCGTCGCGCAGCAGGGAGATCGACATCGACGCCTGCACGCCCATGTTCTTCAGGTACTCGATGTGGATCGGCGAGACGCTGCGCAGCGTCGAGTACGTCAGGTCCAGCGGCCCGCCGCTGGCCGGGTGCGCGGCCGGCTGCAGCGGCGCGGGCACGTAGTCGACGTCGGAGATCAGCCGGATCCAGTTCTTCTCGTACAGCGCCCGTGCCTGCGCCGGGATGTCCGAGGCCGGGTAGTGCAGGCCGAGGAACGAGTTGAGGTGCTCGGCCCGGGCCTCGGCGACGACCTCGCCGTTGTACTCGGCGTCGTAGCGGTAGACCATCACGCGGTCGAAGCCGGTGAGGGCGCGCACCGCCCGGGCGGTGATGTCGTAGAGCTCCTGCAGCGTGGAGGCGCGGTTGAGCTCACCCACCGTCCCCCGCACCGCCTGGTAGGTGTTCGGGAACGAGAACGGCCTGGGCCCGCGGGCCGGCTCCAGCTCGACGACGAGAACCGGCGCCGCCGGCGGCTCGTCCGGGGCGCCGCCGGCCGGTGCGAGCACCGGGCGGTGCAGCAGCGCGTCGACCGGCACCGGGCTGCCCCCGACGTCGAGGGTGATCTCGACCGGGTTGCGCTCCCGCAGGTCACCGAAGGCGCTGGCCGAGCGGGCCACCGCCGCGGTCGGGGCCGCGCCGAGCACCTCGGCCAGCGGCCGGCCCAGCGCCTCCTGCCAGGGCATGCCCACCAGGTCGGCCAGGTTCTCCGACACCTGCTCGACCACCAGGTCGGGCTCGCGGACGGCGACGAGCACGCCGCGGGGCTGGATGCTGCCCGGCACGTGGATCGGCTCGCGGTCGCAGTTGCTCAGGTCGACCGGGGTGCCCGGCGGCAGCAGCTCCACCTCGGGGCGGACGTCGGTCACGACGGCGTCCCGACCGCGACGGGGCTGACCCACGCCGCCAGCGCGGCGAAGGTGTCGCAGGCCGCGGCGACCACCCGGCCGGCGTCGCCGTCGGTCGCGACCCGGTCGCGGGTCGCCCGCCGGTAGGCGTGCCACATGGCGCCGGTCTCGGTGCCGTAGGGCGAGAAGGCCCGCAGCCGGACCCCCGGTGCGAGCTCCGGACGGGCGGCGAGGTGCCGGTCGATGAACGTGCCGCCGAGCGTGGAGCCCTCGAGCACGTAGAGCCGGCCCAGCGCCTCGTCGGTGCCGGCGACGGCGGGCAGGGACGGCCGTCCGGTGGGAGCCGGGTCGACACCCAGCGCGCGCAGGTCCGCGGCGAACAGGTGGGCCCGCCGGCGACGGGACCAGGCGAGGGTCCGGGCGTCGGCCGGTTCCCGGGCGGCCCACGCGTCGAGGCCGGCCTCGGCGACGGCCCAGAAGGCGTGCAGCCGGCTGAGGACGTCGGCGAGCCGCTCCCGGGTGAGGGCGGGATCCATCAGGCCGAGCGCGGTCTCCACCCGCTCGTGCGCGTCGGCGGTCGCCGTGCGCAGTGCTCCGAGGACGTCGCCGGCGCCCCCCGTGTCTCGAGGCAACGCCTCTCCTCCCGCAGCTGTGGCGTCGAGCGTAGGTGACGGACCGGGGTGCCGTGCACCGCTGATCCCGCCGCGGACCTCCCCGCTCGTCTCCGTACGGGCGTATGAGCGCAGGGAAGGGATCGCCAGACGTCTGTCTCTGGCCGCCGGCCCCCTGGCTGCCTAGCGTCGGTGGTGACGACGTCCCGGCGCGCGGAGGTGCGGATGCTCTCGCACAAGGCCCTGCTGCTCGGCGCCTCCCGGCGCCCGGCGCTGCGCCGGATGGTCACCGGCAAACCGGATACCCGGCGGGTGGTCGACCGGTTCGCGGCCGGGGAGACCGTCCAGGACGCCCTGCGATCCCTCGTCCCGAGGTCCTGACCCTCACGTCTTCTCCCACCTTCACGGAGGCTCCCCATGGACGGCATCACCCGCGTCCCCCCGCCGCGCAACGAGCCGGTGCTCACCTACGCCCCCGGCTCCCCGGAGCGCGCGGCCCTGCAGGCCCGGCTCGACGAACTGGCCGCGGAGCCGGTCGAGCTGACCATGACCCTCGGCGCCACCCACCGGCTCGGCGGCGGCGAGCGGTTCGACGTCGTCCAGCCGCACCGGCACGCCGCCGTCCTGGGCACCGCGGCGCACGCCACGCACGCCGACGCCCAGGAGGCGGTGCGCTGCGCGAAGGAGGCCGCGCCCGCGTGGCAGGCGATGTCCTTCGACGACCGGGCGGCGATCTTCCTCAAGGCCGCCGAGCTGCTGGCCGGGCCGTGGCGGCAGACGCTCAACGCCGCGACGATGCTCGGGCAGAGCAAGACCGCCTACCAGGCCGAGATCGACAGCGCCTGCGAGCTGATCGACTTCTGGCGCTTCAACGTGCACTTCGCCCGGCAGATCCTCGCCGAGCAGCCCGAGTCTGCGCCCGGTGTGTGGAACCGGGTCGACCACCGGCCGCTGGAGGGGTTCGTCTACGCGATCACCCCGTTCAACTTCACCGCGATCGCCGGGAACCTGCCCACCGCACCGGCCCTCATGGGCAACACGGTGGTGTGGAAGCCCGCGCCCACCCAGCAGTTCGCCGCGCACTTCCTCATGCGGCTGCTGGAGGTCGCCGGCCTGCCGCCCGGAGTGATCAGCATGGTCACCGGTGACGGGATCGCCGTCTCCGACGTCGTCCTCGCCGACCGCGACCTGGCCGGCATCCACTTCACCGGGTCGACGGCGGTCTTCCAGCACCTGTGGCGCACCGTGGGCGACAACATCGCCGGCTACCGCGGCTATCCGCGCATCGTCGGCGAGACCGGCGGCAAGGACTTCGTCGTCGCCCACCCCTCGGCCGACGTCGACGTCCTGCGCACCGCGATCATCCGCGGCGCGTTCGAGTACCAGGGCCAGAAGTGCTCGGCGGCGTCGCGGGCCTACGTGCCGCGCAGCGTGTGGGCCCGGATGCGCGACGACCTCATCGGGCAGACCGAGGCCCTGCCGATGGGCGACGTCACCGACTTCACCAACTTCCTGGGCGCGGTCATCGACCGGAAGTCGTTCACCAAGCTCGCCGGCGTGCTCGAGCGGGCCGAGGCCGACGACGCGCTGACCATCGTGGCCGGGGGCACCGCCGACGACACCGAGGGCTGGTTCGTGCGGCCGACGATCATCGAGGGCACCGATCCCGGGCACGAGGTGTTCACCACCGAGTACTTCGGGCCGGTCCTGGCCGTGCACGTCTACGACGACGCCGACTACGACACGGTGCTCGCCCAGATGGAGTCGGTGGCCCCCTACGCGCTGACCGGGTCGGTGATCGCGCAGGACCGGGAGGCGATCGCGGAGGCCACGCGGTTCCTGCGGTTCGCGGCCGGCAACTTCTACGTCAACGACAAGCCGACCGGCGCCGTCGTGGGACAGCAGCCGTTCGGCGGCGGGCGCGCGTCGGGCACCAACGACAAGGCCGGCGCGGCGCAGAACCTGCTGCGCTGGACCAGCACCCGGGTGGTCAAGGAGACCTTCGTCCCGCCGACCGACCACCGCTACCCGCACATGGGTTGAGTGGAGTGGGAGGGCGCGGAAAACGCGCCCCTCCCACTCCATCACCAGCGGTCGAGGTGCAGGACGGTGTCCAGCGGCTCGCGCGGCGCAGGCTTGAAGGTCTCGCCGGTGTAGTAGGCGGTCGGGATGAGCGCGCCCTGGTGCACGCCGTCGGGGATGCCGAGGATCTCGGCCACCTCCGCCTCCCGCCCCAGGTGCAGCGTGGTCCACGCCGTGCCCAGCCCGCGGGCGCGGGCGGCCAGGCAGTAGCTCCACGCCGCGGGAAGCAGCGACCCCCACAGCCCGGCCTGGTTGACCGCCTCGAGCGGCCGGCCGGTGCGGATGCAAGGCAGCACGAGCACGGGCACCCGCCCCATGTGGTCCCCGAGCCAGACGGCGCTGTCGCCCACCCGACGCTGCACCGCGGACCGCTCCGGCCGCTCGGCGTGCAGCCTCCCGGCGAAGCCGCTCGAGGCGGCGTACCGGGCGACCTGCTGCCGGTAGATCTCCCCGACGGCGGCCCGCTGCGCCGGATCGGTGACGACGACCCAGTGCCACGTCTGCGCGTTGGACCCCGAGGGCGCCTGCAGGGCGATCTCCAGGCACTCCCGGACCAGGCCCAGCGGCACCGGCCGGCCGAGGTCGAGGCGCTTGCGGACGGCGCGGGTGGTCGTGAGCAGCTCGTCGGGCGTCAGCGGCACGGTCATGCCCCCGACCCTTCCGTACGCCCGCGATCGGCGGCCGGCCACCACACCGCGCCGTCCGGCGCCAGGACGGCTCCGGCCGAGGGCCGGTGCGGGGCGAGCCGCCCGTCGGGCATCAGGTGGGTCACCGGGACCCCGCGCCCGAGGACGGCGACGTCGGCGATCAGCCGGCGGTGGCAGCGCCACCACACGCCCTCGCTGCACATCACCGCGACGCTCGCCGTCCCCGCCTCGGCCAGCACCCGGTCCAGGGCGGCGGCGAACTCCGGCGTGCGGGTGTGGACGGCATACGCGGCGAACTGGGCGACGGTCCACCAGCCGTCGGGCACCGGCTGCCCGGCCGGCAACCGGCGGCGGCCGCCCAGGCGCTCCTCCCAGCGGTAGCCGACCCCGATCGCGGGCAGCCACTCCGCCAGGGCCTCCCGGCGGACGTCGGGGTTGCTGCGGCTGCCCGGGAACCGGCGGACGTCGACGACGAGGTCGATCCCCGCGGCGACCAGGCGCTCCCCGAGGCCCTCCCGGCGCTCGGCTCCGTGACCGACGGTCGACAACGGCATGACGGCGCCCTACCCCGGCGGGCGGGCCGGCTCGACCGCCGGTCATGCTCGGGGCGGGCACCGGCGCCCGGGGAGAGGAGCGGCGTGGACGGGGGGACGACGGAGGTCCGGACGTCGCTGTGGCGGTTGCCGGCGCTGCGGTCGCTGGTGGGCACCACGACGCTCGGGTTCGCCAGCTACTGCCTCACCCTGGCCTCCCTGCCGGCGTACGCGGTCGCCGGGGGCGCCGATCCGGACACCGCCGGCGTGGTCACCGCCGTCTTCCTGGTGGTGACGATCCTCGTGCAGGCGGTGGTGCCCGCGCTGACCGCCCGCTTCGGAACCGGCCCGGTGCTCGCCGCGGGCCTGATCGCCCTCGGCGCGCCGTCCCCGCTCTACGCGCTCGGCGACGGGCTGGTCTGGCTGTCGGCGATCTCGGTGCTGCGCGGGGCGGGGTTCGCCGTGCTCACCGTGCTGGGCGCGATGCTCGCCGGCCGGGTGGCGCCCGCCGGACGGCAGGGCGAGGCGATCGGGCTGTACGGCCTGGCGATCGCGATCCCCAACCTGGTCGCCGTGCCGGCCGGGGCGGCGCTCGTGCTCGACGGGCACGCCGGCTGGCTGGGCTGGCTGGCCGCCTCACCGGTGCTGGCGCTGCCGCTCGTGCCCGGGCTGGTGCGGTCGATGCGGCCGGAGGCGGGGGCGCGGCGCTCGTCCCGGGCGGCCGCCCTCGCCGCGGTCGCGCCGTCGGCGGTGCTGCTCGTCGTCACCCTCGCCGGTGGCGGGCTGGTCACCTTCCTGCCCATCGAGCGGCCCGACGGCGTGCTGGCCACCTCGGCGCTGCTGCTGTTCGGCCTGACCGGAGCACTCACCCGCTGGCGGGCGGGGCTGCTGGCCGACCGGGTGGGAACCCGGGTGCTGATGCCCCTGGCCCTGGTGGTGGCCGCCGTCGGGATGGCACTCCTGGCTCTGGGGCTGTACGCCGGCGCCGGCTGGGTGCTCGCCGGCGCGGCGGTGTTCGGCGCCGGGTTCGGCGCGGTGCAGAACCTGACGCTGATCACCGCCTTCGCCCGCGCCGGGGAGGGCGGGACGACCGCGGCCAGCGCCATGTGGAACGCCTCGTTCGACGCCGGTACCGCTGTCGGCGCGCTGGCCCTGGGCCTGCTGGCGGCGGGGATCGGGCTGCCGTGGACCTTCGCCGCGGTGGCCGGCGCGCTGGTGCTCACCCTGCCGGTGGCCCGGGCGGCGACCGCCCGGAGGCGGTGACCTCAGCCGGCCAGCGAGTCCGCGACCGCCTGCTGGGAGCGGATGAGCAGGATCTCGTCGGCGGCCTGCCGCAGCCACAGGCGCAGCCCCTCGGGGTCGTCGCGGTGGGAGTCGCGCAGCACGCCCAGCCGCAGCTGGCGGGTGTTGGCCTGGGCGCGCTGCGCCGGGGGCAGCCGCCGGCCCTCGGCGCGGGCGACGGCGGTGAGTCCGGCCCCGACGAACGTCAGCTCCCGGATCCCGCTCAGGCCGGCGAGCAGCCGGTCGGCGCCGGCGCAGTCGTCGGCGGTCAGGAGGCGGAGGAGCTCGTCGGCGCGGCGGCGGCCCTCGGCGGCGTCGGAGGAGGTCACCCCTCCACTGTGCCCACCCCGGGAGGCCGTTCTCCAGCCGGGGCCCTCGCGGCCGCCCCAATGGGAGGCGAGCCTCAGGCGGCGCGGGCCCGCTCCGTGTCCGGGCGGAGCAGCCGACGGAGCTCGGTCGCGGTGGCGCGGCCGGCCCGGTTGGCGCCGATCGTGCTGGCCGAGGGGCCGTAGCCGACCAGGTGCAGCCGCGGTTCGCCGGTGACGTGCGTGCCCTCCATCCGGATGCCGCCGCCGGGGCCGCGCAGCCGCAGCGGCGCCAGGTGGCCGACGGCGGCCCGGAAGCCGGTGGCCCACAGAAGGACGTCGGCACGCACGAACCGGCCGTCGTCCCAGGCGACGCCGTCGCGGGTGATCCGGTCGAACATCGGCAGCCGGGTCAGCACGCCGCGGTCGAGTGCCTCGCGCACCCAGGGCGTGACCACCAGACCGGTGACGCCGACGACGCTGCCGGGGGAGCGGCCGGCGCGCACGGCCTCCTCGACCCGGGCGACGGCGGCCCGGCCCTCCTCCGGCCCGAACGGCCCCTCCCGCCACACCGGCGGACGGCGGGTGACCCAGGTCGTCGTCGTGACGCGGGCGATCTCGCCCAGCAGCTGCACCGCCGAGGCGCCGCCGCCCACCACGACGACGTGCTGCCCGGCGAATTCCTCGGCGCTGCGGTAGTCGACCGGGTGCAGCTGCCGGCCGGCGAACAGCTCCTGACCGGGATAGCGCGGCACGAACGGGCGGGTCCAGGTGCCGGTGGCGTTGACCACCGCGCGGGCGGTCCAGTTCCCCTCTCGCGTCTCCACCCGGTAGCGGTCGTCGTCGGTGCGGCGCACCGCGGTGACCTGCACCGGCCGGTGGACCGGCAACGCGAAGTGGCGCTCGTAGGCGGCGAAGTAGGCGGGCACCGCCTCGGCGGCGGGCGCGGCGTCGCGGTCCGGCGCGAAGGGCATGCCCGGCAGGTCGTGCACCCGATGCGTCGTCCCGACGGTGAGCGAGGGCCACCGGTGCTGCCAGGCGCCGCCGGCCCGCGGATTGCCGTCGAGGACGACGAAGCCGCTCTCGGGCGGGAAGCCCAGCCGGGCCAGGTGGTAGGCGGTGCTGAGGCCGGCCTGGCCGGCCCCGATGACCACGACGTCGAGGGTGCGCTGCACGACCGGTCAACACCCCAGCCGGGGGCTGCCTTCCGCCGTCGCCGGTCTTGCGGCTTTCTTGCGGATGCCCCGCGGAGCCCGTGCGGAACGGGCCGCAGAGTTCCCGTTGTCGGAGGGGGAACCCGCCGACCCGGCCCCAGCGGGCCCGGAACGACCAGCGTCTCCGCAGCACGGGGGGACGGAGCCGGTGGTCGAGGGGGGCCGGGCCCGCTGGAGCCGCAACGACCTTCAGCGTCTCCGCAGCACGGGGGGACGGAGCCGCTGACGGCCGGGCCCGCAGGCCTGGGACGACCGGTGTCCCCGCGGGGGAACGGGGCCGCCGGTCGAGGGGGGAACGCCGGGGCCGGTCGCGGAACACCGCGACCGGCCCCGCGGCGTCGCAACGCCACCGCCTCACCGGCGAGGCCGCGGGTCACCCGTGAGCGGGCGGAGTTCCGGTCGCGAGGGCGCGCTGGGAGGCCGAGATCACCCGGGTCAGCGCCTCGTGGAGGGCGGTCAGCTCGGACAGGTCCATGCCGAGCCGCTCGACGATCCCGGCCGGAATCTTCTCGGCCTCGGCCCGGAGCGCCCGCCCCTTCTCGGTGAGGGCGATCGCCAGGTTCCGCTCGTCCCGGGGGTCGCGGTCGCGGCGCACCAGGCCGGCCGCCTCCAGGCGCTTGACCAGCGGGGACAGCGTGCCCGGGTCGAGTTGCAGCAGCCCGCTCAGGCGCTTCACCGACAGGGGGCCGTGCTGCCAGAGCGCCAGCATCACCAGGTACTGGGGATGGGTCAGGCCCAGCGGCTCCAGCACAGGCCGGTAGACAGCCACCACGTTCCGTGCGGCCACGGACAGGGCGAAGCACACCTGCCGCTCCAGGGCGAGCGCGTCCTCGGAGCCCTGCCGCGCCGCGTCGTCGGTCAGCACGGCCGTCAGAGTACCGCTCGTTGGGCACCCCAACCGTTGGAGAGCCAACGGACCGGGCGGTCCCAGCAGGCGCGCGGCGTCCCGGAGGGACAAGATCAGGGCAGCGGGCAGGGTCCGACCGCGCGGGAGGGGGCGGATGAACCTCGAGAAGGTGGTCTTCGGCTTCTTCGTGGTGCTCGCCGCCACGCTGAACTTCGGCTTCTTCATCGGTGACATCGACAACCCGGAGCTGCACAACCCCTACGAGCTGTTCGCCGCTGTCGTGGTCAACCTCATCGCCACCGTGCTCAAGTTCGGCGACCGCACTCAGATCGGGGCGGTGCACCTGGCCACCAGCCTGGTGGCCGACCTGCAGCTCATCGGGGCAGCCCTGATGTACGGGTACGCGGTCTACGTCTCCACCGCCGGCATGACGCCGGCATGGACGGCGAGCGTCGTGTCGCTCTCCGGGGGTGCGCTCCTCGCCAACATCGTCTCGGTCGTGCTCCTCGTCATCGAGACGGTGTCGTTCCACCGCGGATGATCGGAGGGCGTCGTGAGCAACCCCCAGCGGGACCACGAAGGGCGGCGGGTCCGCCGGGAGAAGTTGCGCATCGCCGCCGCGTCCGCCGCGCAGGCCTCCGCCACGATCTTCCTGATCATGCGCCGGATGCGCGCGCCGCTGATCGTGCTGATCACCATCTTCGCCATCAGCGTGCTCGGCCTGACCGTGATCCCCGGGCAGGACGCCCAGGGCCGGCCGTGGCAGATGGGCTTCTTCGACGCCTTCTACATCATGAGCTACACGGCCACGACGATCGGCTTCGGCGAGATCCCCTACCCGTTCACCTACAACCAGCGGATGTGGGTGACGATCTCGATCTACCTGACGGTGGTCGGCTGGGCGTACGCGATCGGGTCGCTGCTGGCCCTGGCGCAGGACCGCACGTTCCGCTCCGCGCTGGCGCTGCAGCACTTCACCCGCAAGGTGTCCCGGCTGCGGGAACCGTTCGTGCTCATCGCGGGCTACGGGCGCGCCGGCGAGCTGCTCGGGCACGCGATGGACGCGCTCGGCCGGCGGTTCGTCGTCCTCGACTCTTCCGTGGAACGGCTCGACAGGCTGGAACTCGACGCCTACCACGCCGACGTCCCCAGCCTGGTCGCCGACGCGCGCGACCCCGGCTACCTCGGCGTGGCCGGCCTGGACCACCCCTCCTGCGAGGCGGTGGTGGCGCTCACCGACGACGAGGAGGCCAACCTCGCCGTCGTCATGACCGCCGCGCTGCTGCGGCCGGACGTGCCGGTGATCGCGCGGGCCACGTCGCGGGCGATGGCCGAGCGGATGGAGGCGTTCGGCTCGCCGAACGTGGTGAACCCCTTCGACCGCTTCGGCGACCACCTCCGCCTGGCTCTCCGCTGCCCTGCCTCCTACCAGCTGCTCACCTGGCTGGAGAGCGGACCGGGCGCTGCGCTCCCGACCCGCGGCAGGCCCCCGCGCAGCGGGCGCTGGGTGGTCTGCGGGTACGGCCGGCTCGGCCGCGAGATCACCGCGGACCTGCGCGCCGAGGGGATCGGGGTCACCGTCATCGAGCCCAACCCGCAGAACCCCCAGGACGAGGCCTTCGTGGTCGGGGACGGCTCCGAGCCCGGCGTGCTGGCCAAGGTCGATCTCGAGCAGGCGGTCGGGTTCGTTGCCGGCACCGACAACGACACGATCAACCTGTCGCTGGTGGCCGGGGCGCGCCGCATCAACCCGTCGCTGTTCGTCGCCGCCCGGCAGAACCGGCCGGCCAGCGCGCCGCTCTTCGGCGCGATGGCCATCGACGCCCTGCTCGTGCCGACCGAGGTCATCGCGCACGAGGTCTACGCGCAGCTGTCCACCCCGCTGCTGTGGCGGTTCCTGCGGGAGATGCCGGCGAAGGGGGACGCGTGGGCCGCCGACCTCATCAAACGTCTGACGGCGCTGTGCGGCACGCACCTGCAGTCGCTGTGGAAGGTCCGGCTGACGTCGCAGGAGGCCCCCGCGCTCACCCGCTGGGTGGCCTCCGGCACGGCGCGCCTGGGGGACCTGCTGCGCAACCCGGAGGACCGGGACGAATCCCTGCACGCGATCGTGCTGCTCGTGCTGCGCCGCCGCGAGGCCGTTCTCGCGCCCGGACCCGACTTCGTCCTCGCCACCGGCGACGAGCTGCTGTTCGCCGGCTGGGCCGCCGCACGCCGCGCCCTCGACACCACCCTCGTGGTCGACGCCGTCCGCGAGTACGTGGTCACGGGCCGGCGGGTCCCGTCCAGCTGGATCTGGCGGCGGCTGACCCCCGAGTCGCGGCAGCGGGCGGAGGCCTCCGAGCGGGCGAAGGCCGGGTCGACGGCGGGGAAGGACTGACGGCGAGGGCCGGCCTCACAGCCACGCGGTCCGTCGTAGTGGGGGCGGCATCCCACCCGGGCGCTGCACGAGTACCTGGTTCACGCCCATCGTGCCCGCCTCGAAGGCGAGCGCGCAGGCGGCCATGTAGAGCCGCCACACCCGCGCGCGACCCTCGCTCGCGGCGGTGACCGCGGCGTTCCAGTTGTCCTCCAGCCGCCGGACCCAGGCGCGCAGGGTCAGCGCGTAGTGCCGGCGCAGCGCCTCCACGTCCAGGACCTCGAGACCACCGGCCTCGAGGGCGGCCACCATCTCGGCCAGGCTGAGCAGTTCCCCGTCGGGGAAGACGTACCGGGCGATGAACGTGTCGCCGTTCCACCGCGCCTCCCCGGCGTTCCAGGAGATGGCGTGGTTGAGCAGCCGGCCGCCGGGGCGCAGCAGATCGTGCAGACAGGACACGTACCGGGCCATCTGCGCCCGGCCGACGTGCTCGGCCATACCGATCGAGCTGATCGCGTCGAAGGGACCGTCGTCGACGTCTCGATAGTCCTGCACCCGGATCTCCACCCGGTCGGTCAGACCCGCCTCGGCCACCCGCTTGCGGGCCAGCGTCGCCTGTTCGGTGGAGAGGGTGATCCCGAGGACGTCCACGCCGTAGCGCTGGGCGGCGTGCAGGGCCAGGCTGCCCCAACCGCACCCGACGTCGAGCAGGCACATGCCGGGTGCGAGGCCGAGCTTGCGGCAGACCAGGTCGAGCTTCGCCTGCTGGGCGGCGTCCAGGCCGGTCTGCTCGTCGTCCCAGACCGCGCAGGAGTAGACCATCGAGGGGCCCAGCACGAGGGCGTGGAAGTCATTGCCGACGTCGTAGTGGTGGGCGATGGCTTCGGCGTCGCGCCGGCGGGTGTGACGCGGCGCGTGCTGACCGAGGTCGACCTCCTCCGGCGGAGGATGCGGCTGCGGCCCCAGCGCACCGAGTCGCGCCGCGATGCCCAGCAGCCGGAGCCGGTCGCCGGCAGACGGACCCGGCTGATGGCCGGTCTTCGCCAGTCGACCGACGGAGCTCAGCGCCGCGAAGGCCGCGAACACGTCTCCGTCGATGTCGATGTCGCCGGCGACGTAGGCCCGGCCCAGGCCGAGCTGACCCGGCGCCCAGGTCAGCCGGCGCAGGGTATGGCGCGAGCGGACGACGATCACGGGCGCGCCGTCGGGCCCGGCCTCCGTGCCGTCCCACGCGCGCAGGCGCACCGGGATCTTCGTGGTTCCGAGCACGAGGCCCAGCGCATCGGCCAGGCGTGCCGCCGACTCGGTTTTCCGTGCCATCCCTGCTCACCCTGTTCCGGCTCCCGGCGAAGACGGGCCAGATGGTGCGATGTCGAGCCCTCGATCTTTGCCTTCTGCCAGGTCACACCGTGGGAGTCAATGGGGCTGCCCGCGGTGGGGAAGAGAAGTGCCGCGACGGCGTACCGGGGGTCAGCGGAGGGAGGCGGTCAGGCGCACGGTCACGCCCTCGGTGTGGTGGGCGATGTCGACGTGGTCGCAGAGCTGGCGGGCGAGCCACAGCCCCATGCCTTCGCGGGGGCCGAGGTCGTCGCTGTGCACGGGTCCGTATCCGGCGAACGGGTCGTCGAAGCCGGCCCCACGGTCACTCACGCTGCACACGACCTTCTCGGGGGACGTCCACAGCCGGAGACCGACGGGCGGGCGTCCGTGGCGGGCGGCGTTCGAGGCGACCTCGTTCACCGCGAGCAGGAAGTCCTCGATCAGGCTCTGGGAGCTGCCGACCACCTCGAGTTCCGCCCGCACGGCGTGCCGGAGACCGAAGAAGTCCGAGACGGCGTCGACGGCGAGTCGCGGTGCGGTCTCCTCCAGCGGCTCGGGCGGCACCGGCAGCCCACGCAGGTATCGCGCCGGGTCGGTGAACTCCGGGTTCGGCGCGCGCCCGCCGGCGGTCACGAGGTTCGGATGGGTGAGCCGGGTGGACTCGGCCAGCGGTTCGGGGAGCCGTCTGGCGTCGAAGATGCACAGCCCCCACAGGGGCAGGGGGGCCAGTGCCTCGTTGATGACCGCCTCATAGCGCTGCCACTCGATCCACTCCCGCGCCGTCCGCCCGAAGTCGACCTCACCGACCACGCGGACCTGTCGGGCACCCTCCGCCGCGTGCCGCTCGGCCAGCCGGCGGAAGGTGGCGATCGCCGCGGGCGTGTGCTGCCGGTAGACGCCGGAGGGCTCCAGCACCTGTACCTGCGGGTGGTCGCCCACCGCCTCGAGCAGGACCCCGGCGGTGCGCCTGCTCGCGGCGATGACAGCGGCGTCCCCGGCGGCCAGGCCCTCCAGGAGGAAGGGCGCCGAGACGTCGATCAGCTCGTCGGTGGACTCGTAGAGAAGAGCGTCGTGGATGTAGCCGCGGCCGGGTTCGGGGGACAGCTCCACCGTCGTGCCACTCATGGGAACGTCCCTTCCGTCGACATACGGAACTGATATACCCCGTTTCCTCGGCGACGCACCGCCCGTCCGGCCGGAGGCACCCGTCAGCGCGTTGCCGTGCCGCCGTGGACCGACCCCGTCGGGCGGCACGGCCGGGGTGCCGGAGCGGAGGAGGGGCCTGGCATCAGTGGGACCGGTACGACCGGCGTCCCCTCCGAAACTACGCGGACCGGTGCCGCCGTGCGAGGCTCCTCGGCGCGGATCCCGGCCTGTGTCGGCTTGGACGCCGGGAGCGCCGTCGCGCCCGTGTGGCCCGGGGTCGCAGGGCCGGACGTCGGGCGCTACGTCCCCTTCCGGAGAGCCCCGGACGGA
This sequence comes from Geodermatophilus sp., assembly GCA_036259935.1. Taxonomy (GTDB): domain Bacteria; phylum Actinomycetota; class Actinomycetes; order Mycobacteriales; family Geodermatophilaceae; genus Geodermatophilus. The sequence goes on from DATAAV010000401.1 coordinate 35,539, forward strand.
GGACGCTGAGTGCATGGACGTCACCACGGTCAACGACCGACACCTGTACCGGGCGACTGTGGTGGTCCGAGATCCGCAGAACCCCGACCGGCAGGTCGAGATGCCGGGGCGCATCATCAGATTCGGCCCACCCGGCTGGCTGACCGTCGTGGATCCCCGGGTCGGCGGCGAGGTGATCACGCTGTATCCGGTCGGCCAGGTGCTGGTCGTCTACGCACTCCGCGAGGGCGGCGCGGCCGCTTCCGGGGGCTGACCGGCCGTGTGGCCGGGATCCTGCCGTGGGTTCAGGCGTCAGCAGCCCGCCACGGTGTGGACCTGCTTGTGGCCCACCACATGGACGACGGATCCGGCAGGCCAGCAGACGTTGGAACGGACGCCGATCACACGGAATGCACTTCTCGTGTGCCACACGTAGTTGATCGAGGCCCACTGCTCACCGGGGCAGGCGTAGTACCGGTGCCCGGTGATGCTGGTCACCCCGACGCACCCGCCGGTGCCCCGGCCGACGTTCACGATGCTGCCGTGCGCGTTGGCCGGAACGGCCAGGGCGACCGACATGAGCAGGGCCGCGACGAAGGCCACCAGCAGCGTCATCCCCCGGCGCATGGTCACGGTCACGATGAGCTCCTGCCGCTGTGGAAAGTGGGACAGGGTGGTGTGGTTCAGCAAGCATCCACCGTGTGGGCGTCTCGCACCTTCTGAAGGGGCGCTACGGAGTCACCCGCCGGCATACGTTCGTTCCGTCACCGATGACGTGGACGGTCGATGACCGGCCGGTCATGGAACCGGCGCCCTCGCGCGAGCCATCAGGGCACCGTTCCCTGTGGGTGCTGCCGGAGATCGTTCCCGCACATCAGCCCGTCCCAGCCGCTTCAGAGCCTGTCGCCGTGCTGCTTCCAGTATCGACTCAAATTCCGCCGCGGAACAGCCGGGCCGGTGACCGCGACGCCGACGAAGGCGCAGAGCGCCAGGGCCGCGACCCGACGCCCGAGCCCATCGACCGGCCGCAAGGCGTCGCCCAGGGGTGAGGAACATCACGACAGGCGGCCCCGGTGCGTGCCGCGGACCGCGCCCAGGCGCCAGGGGACGTCCGTGTCGACCACGGACTTCTGCGGACCGTTCGCGGACGCCGACCGGGGAGTGGTCACGCCGGTCGAGGGGGACGCCGCAGGTCAGCGGCTTGCGGGGAGGTGCGCCATCAGGGACTCGAACCCCGAACCCGCTGATTAAGAGTCAGCTGCTCTGCCAATTGAGCTAATGGCGCGTGTCGTCTCGGCTCGGCCGGGCGACGAGGGAGAACGATACCAGTGCTGTGGAACCGGATGGCGGGCGGTCCGGGCCTCGCGCGCTGAGGACCGTCGCAGTTCCGGATCTCAGTGGACACTGGGGACCGGTGCGGCCCCGGCTCGGTGCGGGCCGCCGCCGACGAGCCGAAGGGGCTGCGCGGGTGCGACGGACAGCGGCAGTGGTCACGGCGGGCGCGCTCGCCCTGCTGGCGGGATGCACCGCCGGAGGGTCGACGACGTCCGAGGAGCAGGCGGCGGTCGAGGCGGCGCCGGCCCAGGTGACGGTGGCCCCCGCCGACGGGGCCGTCGACGTCTCACCGGTCACCCCGCTGGAGCTCTCCGTCACCGACGGCGAGCTGCAGGAGGTCACGCTCGTCGACGCCGCCGGCACCGCGGTCCCCGGGACGGTCGAGGACTCCCCGGAGGACCCCGCCACCGACGTCTTCACGCCGGAGACCCCGCTGGCGTACGGCACCAGCTACACGCTGACCGCCACGGCCGAGAACGCCGACCAGGAGACGGCCGAGGCGCGGGCGACGTTCACCACGGTCACCCCCGAGACGCTCAGCACGCCGTCCATCGGCCCCCTCGACGGCCAGACCGTGGGCGTCGGCATGCCGATCCGCGTCTACTTCGACCAGCCGGTGGCCGACAAGGCCGCCGTGGAGAGCCACCTGCTCGTCACCAGCTCCACGCCGACCGACGGCGTGTGGAGCTGGCTGACCGACAGCGAGGTCCACTTCCGGCCGTCCCAGTACTGGCCGGAGAACATCGACGTCACGCTCCACGCCGACCTCTACGGCGTCGACTTCGGCGAGGGCGTGTGGGGGGAGAAGGACCGCACGGTGTCCTTCCGGATCGGCGAGCGGCACGTCTCGGTCGCCGACGCGGGGACGCACACCATGGAGGTCTGGGACGGCGACCAGCTGGTGCAGACCTTCCCGATCAGCGCCGGCGGCCCGGAGTTCCCCAGCCGCAACGGACCGCACGTCGTCACCGAGCTCAACCGCGACCGGGTCATGGACTCCAGCACCTACGGGGTGCCGGTCGACAGCCCCAATGGCTACCGCACCCCTGTCGAGTACGCCGTCCGGATCTCGAACAGCGGCGAGTTCGTGCACGCCGCCCCGTGGTCGGTCGCGCAGCAGGGGCGGGAGAACGTCTCGCACGGCTGCATCAACCTCTCCACCGAGCGGGCCGCCTGGTTCTTCAACTTCTCCCAGGCCGGCGACGTCGTCGAGATCCGCAACTCGATCGGCCCGACGATCTCGGCGGCCGACGGCGACATCTACGACTGGGCGATCCCCTGGGAGGAGTGGAAGGCCGGCAGCGCGCTGAAGTGAGCCGCTGACCGGGAGTTTTGCCTGGTCGGCGCCCGGGCACCTTCCGGGGAACTTTCCCGTCCCCGAGGAGGACGCCGTGGACACCTGGTTGATCGTGCTGATCGTCGTCGTCGCCGTGGTGCTGCTCGCCCTGCTGGCCCTCACCATGGCCAAGCGCAGCCGCATCGCCGGCGAGCGCAAGCGGGAGCAGGCGCGCGAGCACCTGCAGGAGGCCCACCTGCGCGGCGTCCAGGCGGAGAAGGAACAGGCCCTCGCCGAGGAGCAGGCCGCGCGGGCCCGGAGGGAGCGGGCGGAGGCCGAGGAGCGGACCCGGCTGGCCGAGCAGGAGGCGCGGGAACGGGCCGCGCACGCCGAGGAGCACCGCTCGGCGGCCGAGCAGCTCAAGGCCAAGGCCGAGAAGCTCGCTCCCGGGCTGTCCCGGGACCACCCGGGCGGCCGGCACGAAGCGGCGCCGGACGCGACCGGCCCCGACCAGCCCGCCGGCGGTGGCGGCGCCACCCGGCGCTGACCTCTCCGGCGCAGCACCGCTGACTTCCGCCCCCTCGGGGAGTCCAATCCTCCGAGGGGGAGTCCGCGCGCCGCGGCCCAGGACGTCCCCGACCGTCGATCCCGGAGGGGCGCCATGACCGACCTGCTCGCCATCGGCACGCGCAAGGGCCTGTGGCTGGCCCGCAGCGACGACGACCGTCGCACCTGGACGCTGGAGGGTCCGCACCTGCTCGGGCAGGAGGTCGCGGCCGTCTCGATCGACACGCGGCGGGCGTCGCCGCGGCTGCTGGCCGGCATCCAGTACGGCCACTGGGGTCCCACCGTCATGTGGTCGGACGATCTCGGCGGCAGCTGGCAGGAGACCGACCACGGCGCCATCCGTTTTCCCGAGGACGCAGGCGCGGCGCTCGTCCGGGTCTGGCAGCTGCGGCCCGACACCGCCGACCGGCCCGACGTCGTCTGGGCCGGCTGCGAGCCGCACTCGCTGTGGCGCAGCACGGACGGCGGCTGCAGCTTCGAACTCGTCCGCGGCCTGTGGGAGCACCCGCACCGGACGACCTGGCAGCCCGGCGGCGGGGGAGGAGCGGTGCACACCGTGCTCCCGGATCCGGCGTCGGATCGGGTGACCGTGGCGATGAGTACCGGCGGCGTCTACGTCAGCGAGGACGGCGGCGAGAAGTGGGCGCCGCGGAGCCGCGGCATCAGCGCGGTCTTCCTGCCCGATCCCCAGCCGGAGTACGGGCAGTGCGTGCACAAGGTGGCCGTCGACGCCGCCGGCCCCGAGCGGATGTACGCGCAGAACCACTTCGGCGTCTTCCGGACCGACGACGGCGGCGTCTCCTGGACGTCGATCGCCGGCGGGCTCCCCGCCGACTTCGGGTTCCCGGTCGTCGCCTCGCCGCACCTCCCCGGCACCGCCTGGGTGGTGCCCCTGGTGGCCGACATGCAGCGGGTGCCGCCGGAGGGCCGGCTGCGGGTGCACCGCACCCGGGACGCCGGCGAGACCTGGACCGAGCTCGGCACGGGGCTGCCCGACCGGTTCTGGGCGGCGGTGATGCGCGACGCCTTCTGCGCCGACGAGGCCGATCCGACCGGCCTCTATGTCGGCACGCGGGACGGCTGCGTGTACGCCAGCGCCGACGAGGGCGACAGCTTCAGGACGGTCGCCGAGCACCTGCCCGACGTGCTCGTCGTCCGCGCCGCCCGGCTGCCGTGAAGGAGTCCGGAGCGATGAGCGTGGAGGTGCTGCTGCCCGGCGTCCTGGCCGACCTGGCCGGCGGCGCCAAGCACCTGAAGGTCGACCCGCCGGGCGGCACGCTCGCCGATCTGCTCGACGCGCTGGCCGCCGACCATCCGCTGCTGGCCCGGCGGATCCGTGACGAGACCGGGGCGCTGCGCCGGTTCGTCAACGTCTACGTGGACGGCGACGACGTCAGGTTCACGCAGGGCCTGGCCACGGCCGTGCCCGACGGCACGGTGGTGCAGGTGCTGCCCTCGGTGGCCGGCGGTTGACCGGGGCGGCGGGGGACTACAGCGAGGCGAGGGTGGCGCACTCGCCGCACAGCTGGTGGGGCTCGTACCCCTCCGGCGGCCAGACCACCTGCTCGTCGACGGCGACGTAGGCCCCGCACAGGGCCTTGCGGCTGCGGCCGGTGACCCGGCCGATCGTCGCGTGCGCCGGACCGATCTGCCGGGGCTGGAGGCCTTCCGCGCTGCCGACCGAGCCGACCATCACGACCGCGTGGGCGGTGCCGTAGGAGTAGGCAGTCCTCATACCGGTCAGGGTCCGAGCCGGGTCCACCCCGGGCCAGCACCTCGACGGGCGTGTTGGGCGCACCCGCCCCAGCCGTCCCACCGGGCACGGGGTGCGCGGCCGGGTCGCCTCAGGGCGGCCCGGTCGACGGCGAGGAGCCGGGTGGCGCCTCCCAGAACCACGCGTGGGGATAGGGCAGGCTCGGCGAGAGCCCGAGTTCCTGGAGCCGCTCGTTGATCGCGTGCGTGAGGACGGCGAGCTCGTAGTCGTCCAGTGGCATCAGACCGGCGAGGTAGGCCTCCAGCTCCAGCGGGCCGACGTTCCCGCCGAGGGCCACGTAGGCGAACCAGAGCTCGTGGACGCTCAGCCCCGCGTGGCGGCGGCAGGCGTCGACCTGCTCGTGGTGGCGGCTGGTCATCCCGGGGCGGGACCGCTCATGTCGGGGTTCAGGGGGATGGAGTCGACGATCCGTTGGGCGACGTCGCGCAGCTTCACGTTGGTCCGCTGGGACTCCGCCGAGAGCATGGCGAAGGCGCCGTCGTCGTCGATCCGGTGCCGTTCGCGCAGGATCCCCTTGGCCTGACCGATCAGGTCCCGCGAGCGCAGCGCGGCACGCAGGTGGTCGTTGAGGCGCTGCGTGTCCGCGTGCGAGGCCACGTTGGCCAGCAGGATCGCCGCCTGTCCGGCGAACAGGGTCAGCAGCCGCTCGTCGCGCTGCGCGAAGGCGCACTCCTGACCGCTGTACACCTTGATCGCACCGAGGCTCTCCTGCTGGACGGCCAGCGGTGCGCTGAGCGAGCTGCCCAGCCCCAGTGCGGCGGCGATCGCGGTCCATTGGGGCCAGCGGGTCTCCTGCCACATGGAGTCGATGCGGTAGAGCTGCTGATCGCGAGCGGCGGACAGGCAGGGGCCCTCGTCGAGCTCGTACTGCGCGTCGTCGGCCTGCTCGACCAGGGGATCGGTCGCGGCGGTCGTCCGCTGCCCCTGCTCGCCCAGCAGCGTCACTCCTGAGCCCGTTCCGGTCGGGATGGTCTCGAGGGCGAGGGCGGTGACCAGCCGGAGTGCGCTGCCGAGCGTCTCCTCCGACATGAGCGTGCCCCTCATCCGGGCGAGGGTGGCGGAGAGACCCGCCGTCTGTTCCCCGTCCAGATCGGGAGGGAACGGAGAATCGGTCATGGCCGCCTCTTCCCTGCCCTCGAGTCAGCCCCAGGACAAGTGAACACCCGTGCACGGGCGGGTGGACAGCCCGTGGCATACCGAGACCGGCGGTCGGCCCGCTCCACGCCGGACAGGCTCTGGAGCGGAGGCCAGGACAAGGCACAGGGCCCGGCTGCTTATGGACGCCGGGCCCTGTGCCTGCTGTGGGTGAGGTATCAGCGGCGTACGGTGAACCGCCAGCTCACCGGTGCAAGAGCGTTGCCCGCCTGGTCCTGGATCGCAGCGCTCAGGTCGACGGTGTAGCCGGCCCCCCGGGTGAGCCGGTCCCGCGGATCCAGCGTGACCGTGCGCCCGTTGGCGCCGAGCGTGACGGTCGCCTGCACTCTGGTGCCGCTCGTCGTGGTGAGCAGCACGCTGGTGCCGTCGACTCCCCTGACCGGCTCGCTGAAGGTCGCCGTGATGTTGGCCTGCTCGCGGACCCCTCTCGCGTCGGGCCGCGGGGACTGGCGGGTCACGGTGGGCGCGACGGTGTCCGCGGCACCTGCGACCGTCGTGAAGGTCCACCTCTTCGCGGTCAGCGCGTTGCCGGCGATGTCCTGCACGGTCGCGGCCACCTCCGCGGTGTACCTCGTCCCGGCCGCGAGGTCCGCGTCGGGGTTCAGCGTCGCCATGCGCGCGGCGGCGTCGTAGGACACCGCGGCGGTCACCCGCCCGTTCGGTCCGGTGAGTGTGAAGTCGCCGGCGTCGACGCCCTCGACGTCCTCGTCGAACGTCGCGGTGACGTCCGACCGGACGGCGACGGCGGTGGCGCCGTCGAGGGGGCTGACGGCGGTCACGGTCGGGGCGACGGTGTCCCCGGGGGCCTCGGGCTCCTCGCCGTCCGGCTCCTCGGGTTCCTCGCCGTCCGGTTCCTCGGGCGGAGCGCCGGGGCAGCCGTCCGCGGCTGCAGAGGTGGTCCCGAAGCCCTCGATGAGCTGCGACTCGAGCGGCAGGGGGTCGGTGTGGCCGAACCCGATCGCGTGCCCGTCCTGCGTCAGCAGGGCATCTCGGCGCTGGGTCTGCGTCAGGCCGTTGTCGTTGCGGAAGCCGTTGTAGGGCGGCTGGTAGCGCAGCTCGAATGCGCCGGCAGCGGTGGCGGTCACCCGGTCCGGGTTCGCCCGGTACTTGCCGTCGTCACTGCGGAACTCGCCGGAGTCGAGCGCCGAGGCCGGGATCGCCGTGCCGTCGGCCCGCTTGGCCACCCCGGTGAGGACGACGTCGCCGTTGGTGTCCAGCCGGGGGGCTCCGGTGAACGAGAGCGTGTCGACGAGGACCTCGTCGGTGTCGCCGTTGGCGGTCACCCGGACGGTGTCGCCCGGCACGATGTCCGGCACGGAGCCGTCCCAGCAGTCGCCCGGCTGGGGTGTGCCGTCCACCCCGTGGTTGACCTCGATCCCCGCGCCGTCGTCGGTGCCGACGCTGGGACCGCTCGCGGATCCCTTGACCGCGCCGCCGCTGCCGATGACGGTCACGGTGATCTGGGTGCCGACCGGCTCGTAGCCGTGGACGGCCACCATGTCGATGTTGTGCAGGACGGTGATGTTCTTGCCGACCTCGACCGAGTTGTCCACGATCGTGGCCAGCGCGGACGAGGTACCCACGCAGGCCGGGGCGACGACGGCCAGGGCCGCGCCCGCGACGGCGGCTCGCCGATGGCGACGGCTGCGTGCGGGATGCAGAACTCGGGACATGGGAAGCCCCCTTCAGGTTCGCGGTCCAGGGCCGTGTGCCCCGGCGAAGACGCCCCCCGTCCCCGTCATCACGCCTGCCCGACCGCTGGGCGCAGCCTCGCCCGCGTCGCCTGGAACGGGGCACCCCCGGACTCGGGGGGGTGCCTCCGGCGGGGCACCCCCGGACTCGGGGGGTGCCTCCGGCGTGGCTGACCCGCAGTGGAGGTTGCCGGGGGCTCCGCGGTCCGGCTGGGTGCTGCCGCGGTTGCAGAGGGTGATGCCCGCCGCGTGTCCTGCCTGCGGCCGGCGACACGCAGGTTCACGACGGAGCCCGGGCGCTCGCGTTCGGCCCATCCTCTGTCGCCATGACGGGTAGCCGCGGACTCCTCGACGTCGAGATGCCGATCGTCACGGCAGTGACCCGGCTGGACTTCCTGAGCCGGCGGGACAGCGCGGCGTCGGTCCTGCAACCCGCCGTCCGGCCCTCGCACTCCTGGACCGATCACCTGCGCGGGAAGGTGCAACCGCTGGACCTCGAGGAGTCCCTGGAACTGCTCGACCTCGGCGTCGTCGTCGCCCGTCAGGCCTACGACGGGCAGCACCGGGGCATCCGCGCCGCGCTGCGGGCAGGTGCCTCGTGGGAGCGGATCGCCGCGGCGCTCGGCACCACGCCGCTCACCGCCTGGAACGACCACCAGCGGTGGATCGAGGAGCAGGTGGAGCTCTTCGAGCTCACCGGCCGGGACGGGCTGGACGACGTCGGCGCGGTGGAGGCACTGGAGCTGGCCGGCGAGCGCCCGATCGGCCTCGGCTACGCCACGAAGACCGCCTGCGCCGACCATGCGTCCGACCCCGGCTGACCCATGCGCGGCTGTTCGCGCCGCGGTGAGTGCTCTGGCGTGTCCCAGAAACGCAAGAGGCTCTGGTCAGTCGCCTGACCAGGGCCTCTCCGCGGAGGGTGAGTGACGGGGCTCGAACCCGCGACACCCAGGATCACAACCTGGTGCTCTACCAGCTGAGCTACACCCACCACGTCACCAGATCGGCCGCTGCTGGAGCGGGTCGACCGGGGAACCGGTACAACGATACCGGGATCGTCAGGCTTCCGACGCGGCCGGGGGTGTGGTGAGTCGGGGAGCGGCGTCCTCGGCGGCGAAAATGGCCGCGAACGCCTCGGTGACCTGTGCCGACGCGGCCTGGGCCTCGGCGGTCGAGGGCCCGGGGCCGTCGACGAACAGCGTCTTCCGGTAGTACGCCAGCTCCCGGACCGACTCGATGATGTCGGCCAGCGCCCGGTGGGCCAGGCCCTTGACCGGCTGGGCGAAGTAGACCCGCGGGTACCAGCGCCGGGCCAGCTCCTTGATCGAGGAGACGTCGATCATCCGGTAGTGCAGGTGGTCGTCGAGTTCGGGCATGTCGCGGGCGAGGAAGCCGCGGTCGGTGCCGATCGAGTTGCCGCACAGCGGGGCCGTCCGCCGCTCGGGCACGAACCGGCGGACGTAGGCGAGCAGCTGCTGCTCGGCCTCGGCCAGCGTGAGGGTCGAGGCGCGGACGGCGTCGGTGAGACCGGACTTGGCGTGCATCTCGGTGACCACCTCGGCCATGCCGTCCAGATCGGCGTCGTCGGCGGAGATCACCAGGTCCAGCCCCGGGTCGAGCACGTTGAGCTCGGAGTCGGTGACGAGCACCGCCACCTCGATGAGCTTGTCCTTGGTCAGGTCCAGGCCGGTCATCTCGCAGTCGATCCAGACCAGGTGCCCAGCGCTCTCCGTCACGGCGACCGACCCTACGTCCCGCCCGCCACGCCCGCCCCTGGTGCCCGCCCACTACCGCATGTGGCGCATTCGTGCCAGTCGGAGGCCCGGATCGGGGGGTGACGACCGCTAGGCTCGGGCCCGCCCCGCCTCCGACCAGGGAGTTCTCCCGTGCCCTCTCCTGCCGTCCCCGCCGCGACCGCCCGCGCGGTCCCGCCGGCCCCCGGCTCGCTGAGCGCCGCGCTGCGCCACCCGGTCGCCACGAGCCAGTGGCTGGGGCGGGCCTACATGACGCCGGGCCGGCCGGGGCGGCCGACGACCCAGCAGGAGCTGCGCTGGATCTACACCGCGTGGCTCGGGGCATTCCTGCTCAAGATGCTGGGCTCGTCCTGGGACGTGTCCTGGCACTTCAAGTGGCTGCGCGACGACCTCGCCCCGCCGCACCTGCTCAACACCCTGGGCACCGCGGTGGTCGTGGCCCTGGTCGTGTTCCACAGCTACAGCGGCCACGGCGTCGACCGGCGCGCGCTGCGACTGATGCAGGTCGGGATCGCCACCTTCCTGGTCGCGATCCCGATCGACATCGTCAACCACCGCCTCAACGGGCTCGACATCACCAGCTGGAGCCCGAGCCACGCACTGCTCTACATCGGCACGGCGATCATGCTGGCCGGCGCGACCCGTGGCTGGTGGCTCGCCGCCGCACCCGGCCGAGTGCGCGATCTGATCTCCCTCGGGCTGTGGCTCTTCTTCGTCGAGAACGTGCTCTTCCCGAACCAGCACCAGGAGTACGGCGTCCTGTCCTTGGAGGCCTACGAGACGGGGCGGACCACCGCCGAGCCGCAGCTGCTGGACTTCGCCGCCGCCCAGGGGCAGACGCCGACGATGTTCATGCTCCCGGTGCCGTCGTGGGTGCACCCGGCCTGGCTGGTCTGCGCGGGGCTGCTCTCCCTCGTCCTGGCGCGCAAGGTCGTGGCCCTGCGCTGGACGGCGACCGTGCTCGCTGCCGGCTACCTCGGCTACCGCGCGCTCATGTGGCTGGGCCTGGTCGCGCTGGACTTCCCGCCCTCGGTGCTGCCGCTGGTCCTGCTCGCCGGGGCGGTCGCCGTCGACCTCGCCGTCGCCGCCCGGCTGCCCGGCTGGCTGGCCGCGCCCGTGGTGACGGCGGTGGTGTACACCGCCGGCGGGGTGCAGTCCGCGCTCGGGCTGCTGCCGCCGTGGAACTGGACCTGGTGGTCGATCGGGCTGGTCGGCGCCGCCTTCGCCGTCCTGTGGACGGCGGTCGACCTCGTGGCGGCCGGCCGCTGGTTCGCGGTGTGGCGGCAGCCGGTCGCGGAGGAACCCTGGTCCGACTCCGAGCTCGCCCCGGTGGGTGGCGGCGCGTCGTCCCGGTGAGGCCTGGACCGGCCCGTCACATGACGTAACGTCGAGAACACAGTCTGCTCGAGCCGAGGGCGGCGGTCCGCAGCCCCGGCCCGCGTGCGGCCCCGTGCCGCCCACCGCCCATCCACACCTGTTCGGAGGACGACGTGCTGGCCCTCACTCCCATGCCGCTGCAGACGGCGGGGGAGCGTGCGCTCTTCGCTGAACTGGCCCGCTGGGACACCGGCGGGGCGGTCCGCGGAGCGGTCGTCGCCTCCATCCCCGTCGTGGACGGCCCGATGGAGCGCCGGCTCGCCGACGCGGTCCTCTTCGTGCCCGAGGGACTGGCCGTGGTGCGCATCGTCGAGGTCGTCCGGCAGCGCGGCGTGGTCACCGCGCTGCCCGAGGGCTCCTGGACGATCGGCCCCGGTGCCGGTCCCGGCGAGGTGCTGCAGCTGGCCGGGGGCGGCTCCACGCCGCTGGACGGCCTCATGCGCGCCGGCATGGACGCCGCCGTCCGGCTGCGCCGGGCCGGCCTGGAGCCGGGCCGCATCGCCCGGCTGACCGTCCTCGTCGGCGACCTCACCGGGCTGGTGCCCGCCGACGGCGACCTGGGCGAGGGTGACCAGGTGGCGATCCTGGAACCGCGCTCGCTGCTGCTGGGCATCGCCCGGTCCGGCCGCTACGCCGGGATCGACAACCCTCGGCTCTGGACGACGGCCGACGTGCGTGCCGCGCTCGAGGCGTTGGGCCTGGCCGGGCGGGTGCCCTCGGTGCAGGAGCTCAACGGGGAGGGCTTTCCCTACTCGCCGTACGTGCTGCGCACTCCCGAACTTCTCGCCCCCGCGGCGATG
>DATAAV010000402.1:0-3253 GCA_036259935.1 Geodermatophilus sp.
CCGGTGCTCATGGGCATCACCAAGGCCTCGCTCGCGACCGAGTCGTGGCTGTCGGCCGCCTCCTTCCAGGAGACGACCAAGGTGCTCACCGACGCCGCGATCCAGGGCAAGAGCGACAGCCTGCTCGGCCTCAAGGAGAACGTGATCATCGGCAAGCTGATCCCGGCGGGTACGGGCATCAGCCGCTACCGGAACATCACGGTCGAGCCGACCGAGGAGGCCCGCGCCGCCGTCTACACGATGGCCGGGTACGACGAGGGCCAGTACTACAGCCCCGACGTCTTCGGTCAGGGCAGCGGCGAGGCCGTGCGCCTGGAGGAGTACGACTGGCGGGGCTGAGAGAGGGCCTCCCTTCCCCCGCCGCTCGCAGGCTCGCGGCGGGGCCCTGAGGGAGGCCGATCCAGCACGTTCCGAAGGGCCCCGCAGATCGGACGACGACCTGCGGGGCCCTTCCGCATCCCGGCTCGGACCCTCTCCGACGGGGGGGCATGATCGCCGTCCTCACCGGGCGGCCGCCGCCCCCGCCGTGCACCGCGGGGACGGCGGCCACAGCCCGTGGTCGGCGATCATGAACCGGGCCGCCGGGTCCCTCGGAGGAGACGCCGCCGGCCCGGACGCCCCTACGTCACGTGACGAAAGGGGGCCGGGTGGGAACGAGCCCGGGAGGGTGGCAGGTCACGGGGCGAGGCGGCGCATGGTCTCCACGGTCCGCAACCGGCCCTTCCGGCTGTCGTCGAGCGGCTGCAGCATCAGGGTGGTCACGCCCGCCTCGGCGAAGGCCGCGACCCGCTCGGCGACGTAGGACTCCGGGCCGACGAGCGACGCGGCGCGCACCAGCTCGTCGGGGACGAGCGCGGCGGCCTCGTCCTTCTTCCCGTCCAGGTAGAGGTCCTGGATCGCCTCGGCCTCCTTCTCGTAGCCGTAGCGGCGGGCCAGGTCGTTGTAGAAGTTCTTGCCGCGCGCCCCCATGCCGCCGATGTAGAGGGCGAACGAGGGCCGCACGAGGTCCAGCATCGATTCGACGTCCTCGCCGATGGCGACCGGGACGCCGACGGCGACCTGCAGGTCCCCCAGGGCGGGGTCGCGCTTGGCCTTCCCGGCCTCCAGGGACTCGCCCCACACGGAGGCGGCCTTCTCCGGCAGGAAGAAGATCGGCTCCCACACCTCGGCGATCTCGGCGGCCAGTTCGACGTTCTTCGGGCCGATCGCGGCCAGCAGCACCGGGATCCGCTCGCGGACGGGGCGGTTGATGAGCTTCAGCGGCTTGCCCAGGCCGGTGCCCTGGTCGGCCGGCAGCGGGATCCGGTACTTGGGGCCGTCGTGCACCAGCCGCTCGCGGCGCCACACCTTCCGGCAGATCTCCACGACCTCGCGGGTGCGCTGCAGCGGGGCGTCGTAGGGGACGCCGTGCCAGCCCTCGATCACCTGGGGCCCCGAGGCGCCCAGCCCCAGGGTGAACCGGCCGCCGGAGACGAAGTCCAGGCCGGCGGCGGTCATCGCGGTCAACGCCGGGGTGCGGCTGTAGATGGGCAGGATGCCGCTCATCAGCTCGACGCGATCGGTCACCGCGGCGAGGTATCCCAGCTGGCTGACCGCGTCGAAGGTGTAGACCTCGGCCACCATGGCGACGTCGAGCCCGGCGGCCTCCAGGTCGCGGATCTCCGCCGCGGTCTCCTGGAATCCACCGCTGTAGCTGGCCTGGATACCGATGCGCACGTGCACTCCTCGGGTCGGCGGCGCCCTCGTCGGCGCCACCGGGCACGCTAGCGCCCTGCTCAGAGCGGGCGGATCACCCCGACGACCTCGGTGACCACCCGGACGCCGTCGACGTCGCCCGGGACGCGGCTGGCCGCCCGCGGGTCGGTCAGATCCACCTTGACGACGTAGCCGGTGTCCCTGCGGGCCAGCCCTATGCCGACGACGCCCGGTTCGGTGGCGAGCTGCGCGCTCAGCGCACTCTTGGCGGCGCGGGCGGCGGCACGGTCGGACACGGACCCATGGTGCTCCACATCCGGCCGGCGCGACAGGCCCGCCGGTGCAGGGCCTCGGAGGACGCCGACTCAGGAGGCGATCCACTCCGCGCCGAAGACCGAGAGGACGGTGGCCAGCGGGCTGGCGAAGGTCACCCCACCGCCGTTGCGGCCGCCGACCTCGCTGCCGGCGAACAACAGCCCCAGCGGCGCCCGGTCCCGGCTCCGCCAGATCACCGAGCCGCTGTCGCCGCCAGCGCTGAAGGCCCCGGTGAGCCCGTCGATCTCGATCTGGTCGTCGAAGGTGTGGACGACGTCGTCGTACTGCACAGCCACGCCGTCGACCTCGACCGCGCTGACCCGTCCGAGCGTGTGCCCCGTGGTCCGGCCGATCTTCTCGACCGCCTCGTCGGGATCGACCTCGATCGCCGGCGGGACCTCACCGCTCAGCGGTCCGCCGGGGAACCGGCCGGGCTCGGCGGTGATCCCCTCGTCGAGCGCGGCCACCGCGGCGTCGACGAGGTTGCCGCGGTCGGCCCGGAACCGCTCGAACGCGGTGAGGGTGGCCACCCGGTCGTCGGGCCGGCCGCCGTCGGCGGGGCCGGGCTGCAGCACGGGGTCGCCGACCGTCGCGGCGTCGCTGGCCGCGAGCACGTGGTTGTTCGACAGCATCGCCAGCCGCCCGCCGATCCGCACGAACCCGCCCAGCGTCCCCGCGGTGACCGTCGGATGCGCCACCGACAGCCCCGGGTGCAGCGGCCGGGTGCGCCGCTGCAACTGCGACGGTGGAGGGCCCGACAGCGCCCGCACGGCTCCTATCACCCGCACGTCGACCTCTTCCAGGACGGAGTCCTGCAGCCCGGAAAGCAGCACGCGGGCGTCGTCGTCGGAGACCACCCGGATCGCCAGGTGCGCCCGCCCCGGGGCGACGGGAGCCAGGCCCAGGGCCGGCCGCACCCACTCCCGGCCCTCCCGCAGGTCGCGAGCGGACACCGTGCCGACCGCCCCGACGATCCGGGCGGACAGCCGGGCCTTGAGCTCGCGGGCCGAGTCGATCAGCACGGGGCGCCTCCGTCGCGGTGAGTGGGCTTGCTGACACCGACGGTAGGGCCGCGGTCCGACATCCGGTGCGAACCGGGCGCCGGGGTGTCCGTGCGCGAGGGGCGCCCGGACGCGGCGCGGACGGGTAGAGTCCCGGCCACCGCTGAGCCGACGGGCGGTCCGTTCCCGGGAATCGACCCGGTCGCAGGAACGTTGACCCGACTCGGCGGACGGGTTGCTCC
>DATAAV010000403.1:0-26018 GCA_036259935.1 Geodermatophilus sp.
CCCGGGAGCATCGCAGCGAGGAACGAGCGAGGAGCGGACCGGGGCGCGGAGTCAGGCCGGAGGATGGTGCTGACGACAGCCCCCGCAGCGTCCCCGCCGCGCACGGGCGCGGACCGCGCCGTGACCGTCGGGTCACTGCATCCGGCGGCCGGGAAGTGTGCCGCCCACCCGGACGGGTGAGTGCTGCGACACGCCGCCGCGCTCAGTTGACCCGCCTCTGGGCCCGGCTTACGGTCGGCGAACAACACCGGTGTGACACCTGAGGTCAGTGGGTGGAGCGTCGGGCCGGCGTCGCGACCGCGGCGGGACGCAGAGGAGGACGCTGACGTGAGCGACCAGAGCAAGGGCTCCCAAGGTCAGCTCTTCAGCGACGCGGCGGTCGGGGCTCCGTCCTACGACGAGGTCGACACCGACCTCGTCGGCTACCGCGGCCCGACCGCGTGTGCCGCGGCCGGCATCACCTACCGGCAGCTGGACTACTGGGCCCGCACCGGTCTGGTCGCCCCGTCGGTGCGCAGCGCCACCGGCTCGGGAACCCAGCGGCTGTACTCCTTCCGCGACATCCTGGTGCTCAAGGTCGTCAAGCGGCTGCTCGACACCGGCGTCTCCCTGCAGAACATCCGCAAGGCCGTGGACCACCTGCGCAACCGCGGCGTCAAGGACCTCGCCAACGTCACGCTGCTCTCCGACGGCGCCACGGTGTACGAGTGCACCTCCGCCGAGGAGGTCGTGGACCTGCTCGCCGGCGGTCAGGGCGTCTTCGGCATCGCCGTCTCCGGCGCGCTGCGCGAGCTCTCCGGTGAGCTGGCCGAACTGCCCGCCGAGCGGATCGACGGCGGCACCGTCCACCCCGCCGACGACGAGCTGTCCCTGCGCCGTCGCCGCCGCGCCGCCACCGCCTGACCGCGTCGGCGCGTCCCTGCGCGCTTCCCGCGCCGCCCTCCGGCGGCGGGTCCGGCGTGCCCCGGCGCCGGCCCGACGGGCCGGGGTCGCGCTGGTAGCGTCGCAGCAATGGTCGACCGTGCTGCCCCGTCCCCCGGGAAGCCGTCGGGGAACCCGTTCACCCCGCCGGCCGGACCCCTCCCGGCGCTGACCGCGCTGGATGCCGCCGGCTCGTTCGCCGGCCGCCACATCGGCCCGCGGCCGTCCGAGACCGAGGCGATGCTCGCCGCCGTCGGCTATCCGACGCTGGAGTCGCTGGTCGACGCCTGCGTGCCCGAGGGCGTCCGCGACCGCACGCCGCTGGCGCTGCCGCCGGCCGCCGACGAGGCCGCCGTGCTGAGGCTGCTGCGCGAGCGGGCCACGGCCAACGAGGTCTACACCTCGATGATCGGGTTGGGGTACTCCGGCACGGTCACCCCGCCGGTGATCCAGCGCAACATCCTGGAGAACCCGGCCTGGTACACCGCCTACACGCCCTACCAGCCCGAGATCAGCCAGGGCCGGCTCGAGGCGCTGCTGAACTTCCAGACGACGGTCGCCGACCTCACCGGCCTGCCGGTCGCCGGCGCCTCGATGCTCGACGAGGCCACCGCCGCCGCCGAGGCGATGACCCTCGTCCGCCGCGCCGGGCGGACCCGGCCGGACGCGGTCTTCGTCGTCGACGCCGACACCCTGCCGCAGACCCTCGGCGTGCTGCAGACCCGCGCCGAGCCGCTCGGCATCCGGCTGCACCTCACCGACCTGTCCGCCGGGTGGCCGACCGACCTGCCCCAGGCCGGTGCCTTCGGCGTCCTGCTGTCCTACCCCGGCGCGAGCGGCGCGGTCCGCGACCACCGGGCCCTGGCCGCCGCCGCGCACGAGGCCGGCGCCGCCGTGGTGGTCGCCGCGGACCTGCTGGCCCTCACCCTGCTCGAGGCGCCCGGGGAGTGGGGCGCCGACGTCGCCTGCGGCACCACCCAGCGCTTCGGCGTCCCGATGGGCTACGGCGGCCCGCACGCCGGCTACCTGTCGGTGCGCGAGGGCCTGGCCCGGCAGCTGCCCGGCCGGCTGGTCGGCGTCTCGGTCGACGCCGACGGCGACGTCGCCTACCGCCTGGCGCTGCAGACCCGCGAGCAGCACATCCGCCGGGAGAAGGCCACCAGCAACATCTGCACCGCCCAGGTGCTGCTCGCGGTCATGGCCGGCGCGTACGCGGTCTACCACGGCCCCGAGGGGCTGGCCGCGATCGCGGCCCGGGTGCACCGCAGCGCGCTGGCGCTGGCCACGTGGCTGCGCGCCGGGGGAGTGGACGTCGTCCACGAGCACTTCTTCGACACCGTCCTGGCCTCGGTGCCCGGCCGCGCCGCCGACGTGGTCGCCGCCGCGGCCCAGCGGCGGATCAACCTGCGCCTGGTCGACGCCGACACCGTCGCCGTCGCCTGCGACGAGACGACGACCGTGGAGACGCTGCGGGCGGTGGCCGAGGCCTTCGGCGTCCCGGCCGACGACGCGGTCCTCGACGACGAGGGCGCCGACGCCCTGCCGCCGGAGCTGCGCCGTCGCACGCCCTACCTGACCCACCCGGTCTTCTCCGCGCACCGCTCGGAGACGGCGATGCTGCGCTACCTGCGCGCGCTGTCGGACAAGGACCTGGCGCTGGACCGCACGATGATCCCGCTGGGCTCGTGCACCATGAAGCTCAACGCCGCGGTGGAGATGGCCGCCATCACCTGGCCGGAGTTCGCCGACCTGCACCCCTTCGCCCCCGCCGAGCAGGCGCGCGGCTACCGCCGGCTGATCGACGAGTTGTGCACCGCGCTGGCGGAGATCACCGGGTACGCCGCCGTGAACGTGCAGCCCAACGCCGGCTCGCAGGGCGAGTTCGCCGGGCTGCTGGCCATCCGGGGTTACCACCGCTCCCGCGGCGAGGAGCAGCGCGACGTCTGCCTCATCCCGTCCTCCGCGCACGGCACGAACGCCGCCAGCGCCGTCATGGCCGGCATGCGGGTGGTCGTCGTCGCCTGCGACGAGGCCGGCAACGTCGACGTCGCCGACCTGCGCGCCAAGATCGACCAGCACGCCGACCGGCTCGCCGCGATCATGATCACCTACCCGTCGACCCACGGGGTCTTCGAGACGGAGGTGCAGGAGATCTGCGCGGCGGTGCACGACGCCGGCGGGCAGGTCTACGTCGACGGCGCCAACCTCAACGCCATGGTGGGGCTGGCCCGGCCGGGCCGCTTCGGCTCCGACGTCAGCCACCTCAACCTGCACAAGACCTTCTGCATCCCGCACGGCGGCGGCGGGCCGGGAGTGGGGCCGATCGGCGTCCGGGAGCACCTGGTGCCCTTCCTGCCCAACCACCCCGTGGTCGACGCCGGCCCGGACACCGGCCCCGGCCCGATCTCGGCCGCGCCGTGGGGCTCGGCCGGCATCCTGCCCATCTCCTGGGCCTACCTGCGGCTGATGGGACCCGACGGGCTGACGCGCGCCACCGAGCACGCCATCCTCGCCGCCAACTACCTCGCCGCCCGGCTGCGGGAGCACTACCCGGTGCTGTACACCGGCGAGGACGGGCTGGTCGCCCACGAGTGCATCCTCGACATCCGGCCGCTGACCAAGGCCACCGGCATCACCAACGACGACATCGCCAAGCGGTTGGTCGACTTCGGCTTCCACGCCCCGACGATGAGCTTCCCGGTGGCCGGCACGCTGATGGTCGAGCCGACCGAGAGCGAGGACAAGGCGGAGCTCGACCGGTTCGTGGACGCGATGGTGGCCATCCGCGGCGAGATCGCGAAGGTCGCCTCCGGCGAGTACGACCGGGCCGACAACCCGCTGCGCAACGCCCCGCACACGCTGAAGATGCTGGCGGGGGAGTGGGGCCGGCGCTATCCGCGCACCGAGGCGGTCTTCCCGGTGCCGGGGCTGGCCGGGCGGGGGTACCTCAGCCCGGTGCGGCGGATCGACCAGGCCTACGGCGACCGGCACCTCGTCTGCTCGTGCCCGGCGCCGGAGGCGTTCGCCGAGCCCGAGCCGGTCGCGCAGCCGGCCGCCCGGGTGCCGGGGCGGGGCGAGGGTGCACCCGACGACCTGGGGACGGCGGCCGACGTGGCCCCCGCCGGCGCGCAGGCGTAGCCGCCGGCGCGGGCTCCCGCACGCCGCGGGAGCGG
This sequence comes from Geodermatophilus sp., assembly GCA_036259935.1. Lineage (GTDB taxonomy): Bacteria > Actinomycetota > Actinomycetes > Mycobacteriales > Geodermatophilaceae > Geodermatophilus. Next base: position 4,095 of record DATAAV010000403.1, read on the forward strand.
CCGCAGCCGGTGCGGCGCCCCCTCAGGGGCGCCACCACTCCTGGTACTCCGGGTGATCGGCGTAGGGCAGGGCCAGTAGCGCCAGCGTCAGCGCGGCCAGCTGGTGCTGGTTCTGCGGCGGCAGGTAGAAGTCGGGCATCCCCGTCGGACGCACGCCGAGGAAGTGCGTGTCGGGGGCGGCCTCCCGGCAGCTCAGCACGATCTGCCGCTTGGCCGCGCACTCGGCGAGGACCCGGGCCGGGTCCTGGTGGGCGGCGTGCGTCGCGGCGTCCCGCGCGTCGAGGCGGGCGGGGAGGTCGTCGACGGTCCACTGCCCGCCGTCGGCAGCGGCCGCGTCAGCGGCGATCCGCTTGTCCTCGGCGATCCGGGCCAGCAGAAAGTCGACCAGTTCGGTCATGGGCGGCTCCACGCGTCGAGTCTGGCCCGTGCCCCGGAGTCCGGATCGTCAGGGGCCCCGGGTCGGAGCCGGGCTGCTGCGGATCAGCCCGGCCCCACCGGCGTCGCGCCGGCGGTGAGCGTGCCGGACTCGACCTCGGCCCGCCCGGTGTCACGGACGACCACGTCCCTCGCCCGCACCCTGGCCCTCCCGGCACGAGGCGGCTCCACGTCCGCTACCTCGACCGTTATCCCCAACATCGATGCCGCCCGTGGGACGGGCGGCGAAGAGCGGGGAGAACCCGCGCCGAGGCGCATCCGCGCCGGCGCGGGATCAGATCTTGCGCAGCAGCACCCGCCGCACCGAGTGGTCGGCAGCCTTCTGCAACACCAGCCGGGCCCGCGACCGGGTCGGCGCGATGTTGGTGCGCAGGTTCGGCCCGTTGACCGCGGCCCAGATGCCGAGGGCTGTCTCCCGCGCCTGCTCGTCGGTGAGGTCGGCGAAGCGGTGGAAGTAGGCGGAGGTGTCCTGGAACGCCGTGCGGCGCAGGGCGAGGAACCGCTCGACGTACCACTCGCGGATGTCGGCCTCCGCCGCGTCGACGTAGACGGAGAAGTCGAAGAAGTCCGAGAGGAAGACCTCCGGCACCCGGCCGTCGGCGCGGTGTCCGGCCTGCAGCACGTTGAGCCCCTCGAGCACGAGGATGTCCGGCCGGTCGACCCGCTGCCGGGCGCCCGGCACGACGTCGTAGAACTGGTGGGAGTACAGCGGCGCGCTGACCTCCCCGCGGCCGGACTTCACGTCGGCGAGGAAGCGGACCAGCGCCCGCCGGTCGTAGCTCTCCGGGAAGCCCTTGCGGCCCAGCAGCCCGCGGGCCTCCAGTTCGGTGTTGGGGAGCAGGAAGCCGTCGGTGGTCACCAGGTCCACCCGCGGCGAGCCCGGTGCCGCGGCCAGCAGCGCCTGCAGCAGCCGGGCGGTCGTGCTCTTGCCGACGGCGACGCTGCCGGCCACCGCGATGACGTAGGGCACCTTGGCCGTGGTGTCGCCCAGGAACTCGCTCTGCGCCGCCCACAGCCTCCGGCCGGCCTCCACGTGCACGTTGAGCAATCCCGCCAGGGGCAGGTAGACCGAGGCCACCTCGTCGAGGTCGATCCGGTCGCCGAGCGAGGCGAGCGCCTGCAGGTCGGTGTCGTCGATGGGCAGCGGGGACGTGCGGGCCAGCGCCCGCCACGCGCCGCGGTCGAACACCGCGTAGGGCGAGATGTGCGTGCGCGTGCCGGCCGTCACGCCCCCATCGTGCCGTCCGCACCCGGCATGTCCCTCGCCCGGGTGGCTCTCCGGGGCCCCGCACCCCGTCGGTCCGTCCCTGCTCCGCGGCCCGTCTAGGGTGCCGGTGTGCCGACCCGCCCCGGGCTGCTCGACTGCATCGAGCGGTACTTCGCCGCAGCGCCGCTGCCCGACGCCCGGATCGAGACGGCCGGAGCGCTCGACGTGCCGGTGGGCAGCCCGGCGTGGCCGTACCCGGCCCGCCCGCGCCCAGGCGCCGGCACGGTCACCGCGGACGACGTCCGCGCGGCGCTGGCCCTGCAGGACGCCGCCGGGCTGCCCGCGGCGCTGGAGTGGATCTGCGAGCGGTCGCCGTCGACCGCCCGCGCCGCGCGCGAGGCCGGCCTGACGGTGGAGGAGTTGCCGCTGCTGGTGGCCGCCGACCCGGTGGAGCTGCTGCTGCCCGCCGAGGTCCGGCTCTACCTGGTCGGCGCGGACGACCCGGAGCTGCCGCGCTACCTGCGGATGGCGGCGATCGCCGAGGCCCATCCCGGCGGGCCGGCCGACGTCGCCGGTGCCCCGGCGCTGACGGCGCCGGAGACCTCGCCGCGGGTCCCGGCCCTGCGCGAGCGCATCGCCAGCGGGCGCACGGTGATGATGGTGGCCGTCGAGGAGGGGGAGCCGGTCGCCATCGGCTCGCACCAGCCGGTCGACGTCGACGGGACCGAGGTGAGCGAGGTCGTCGGCGTCGCCACGACGCCGCGGCTGCGCGGCCGGGGCCTGGGCGCCGGGCTGGTGTCCGCGCTGGTGGCCCACGCGCGGGAGACCGCTGACCTGGTGTTCCTCAGCGCGGGGGACGATGACGTCGCCCGGATCTACGAGCGGGTCGGCTTCGCCCGGCTGGCGACCACGGGCGTCGCCGACCGGCCCGAGCCGCTCGCTGCCTGACGACAGCCCCGGGAGCATCGCAGCGAGGGACGAGCGAGGAGCGGACCGGGGCGCGGAGTCAGGCCAGACGGCGCTGCCTGGCGACCGCCCAGGGAGCGTCGCGGCGACCGACTCAGGGCCGCGGCGGTGGGATGGCCGCCGCCGCGGCGCTCAGCGCGGCGCGGGCCCGGTCGTAGCTCACCGACCGGGGCACCTCGCTGAGCAGCACCACCACCCGCGACCCGATCACGCCGACCGAGTGCAGGTGCCGGGAGCCGCCGACGCAGCACATCCAGCCCTGCTTCACCGCGGGCAGGCCCGGCACCGTGCCGAAGATGCCGAACCGCTGGTCGAAGCCGTCGGCCGCCAGGGGCGTCGCCGTGCGCATCCACACCAGCAGGGTCGCCGCGTCGTAGGGGTGGGCGACCACCGGCAGCAGCGACAGGAAGCGCGCCAGGTCCCACGCGGTCGTCGTCGTCTCGCCCCACTCCCCGGGGATACGCGGGGGAGCGGTGCCGGTGAGGCCGTAGCGGGCGGCGACGTCGCGCACCATCTGCCCGCCGCCGAAGCGCACCCACAGCGCCGAGGTCGCCGGGTCGTCCGAGCGCCGGATCATGTCCTGGAGCAGGACGAAGTCGCCGGGCGTGAGAGCCAGCAGCCCGGCCCGGGCGCGGTGCAGCACGTCCTCGGCCACGAAGAGCTTGACGAGCGAGGCGGTGGGGAACGGCCGGTGCGCCGGCGCGCCGTTGTCCGCCGTGCCCCGCGCGAGGCGGAGGGCCCGGGCGTCGGCCGCGGCGATGCTCGCGTCGGGCGGCAGCGGCCGCTGCAGCTTGGTGAGCGCCACCGCCAGCGTGCCCGTCCCGCCGTAGCCGGCGACGACGGCCGCCACCGTGTCGGCGGCCGGCACCCCGGCGGCAGCGCGCGGCGGGCCCACCAGGCCCGTGACCAGCAGCAGGAGCGCCAGCGCGAGGGACCCCGCGCAGCACCGTCCCCGCCGGTGCGCGGCGCCGGGACGGGCGGATGCCGACCGGGTCGACATGTCCTCATGCTCCGCCCGCCGGCACCGCCGGGAACACCCCCAGATCAGGTCTGCTCGTAGGTGGCCACGATCACGCCGCGGGCCAGTGTGTGGCCGAACAGGTTGAAGCCGAGGACCGCGGGGCTGGCGTCGGCCGGCACGCCGAGGTCCTCGACGTCGACTGCGTGCACCGCGATGAAGTAGCGGTGCGGCCCGTGGCCGGGTGGGGGAGCGGCACCCACGTACCCGGGGAAGCCGGCGTCGTTGCGCAGCTGGACCGCGCCCCCGGGCAGGCCGGACCCGTCCCGGTCGCCGGCGCCGCCGGGCAGCTCGGTCACGGTGGCGGGGATGTTGAACACCGCCCAGTGCCAGAACCCGCTGGTCGTGGGTGCGTCGGGGTCGAACACCGTGACCGCGAAGCTGCGCGTGCCCTCGGGGAACCCCGACCACGACAGCTGCGGGGATCGGTCCTCGCCTCCTGCCCCCATCACCCCGCTGACGTGCGGCCGGGGCAGCGGCTGACCGTCCGCGACGTCGGCGCTCGTCACCTCGAGCGTGGGGACCTGGGGCAGGAAGTCGTACGGGCTGGGCGGCGTGGGCCGGTCGGGCATGGCAGTCCTCTCGTCGCTCGGAACGGGACGGCCCCGCGCCGTCCCCGAGCCGACCCTAGGGAGGAGCCCGGCCCTGCGCCCCCCGGTGGTGCGCGGTGTGAACAGGGCGTTTCCCGACCCGTCACCCGGCCTGCGGCGCCGGTAGCGTCGCACCGTGCTCGGCCTCCCGGATCCGATCCGCGCCTGCCTGTTCGACCTGGACGGCGTGCTGACCCGCACCGCGACGGTGCACATGGCCGCCTGGAAGCGGACCTTCGACGAGTTCCTCCGCCGCCTCGACCCGCGGGCGCCGGAGTTCACCCAGGACGACTACAACCGCTTCGTCGACGGCAAGCCCCGCACCGACGGGGTGCGCGACTTCCTCGCCAGCCGCGGCATCACCCTGCCCGAGGGCGGCCGGGGCGATCCGGCCGACGCGGCGACGGTGAGCGCGGTCGCGCTGCGGAAGAACGAGCTGGTGCTGCGGGAGCTCGCCGAGCACGGCGTGGAGGTCTATCCCGGCTCCATGCGGTACCTGCGGGCGGTGAAGGACGCCGGACTGCGCACCGCCGTGGTCACCGCCTCGGCCAACGGCGGCCCGGTCGTGGCGGCCGGCGGCTTCGCCGACCTCATCGACGCCCGGATCGACGGGCTGGTCGCCGCCGAGCAGGGGCTGCGCGGCAAGCCCGCTCCCGACACCTTCCTCGCCGGGGCCCACGCGCTCGGCGTCGCGCCGGAGGAGGCGGTGGTGTTCGAGGACGCGCTGGCCGGGGTTGCCGCCGGGCGGGCCGGCGGCTTCGGCTACGTCGTGGGCGTCGACCGGGTCGGCCAGGCCGCGGCGCTGCGGGCACACGGCGCCGACGTCGTCGTCGCCGACCTCGAGGAGCTGCTGGAGGCCGAGCCATGACGGAGGGTCGGGCCAGTTTCCCCGTCGAGCCGTGGTCGCTGACCGAGATCGGTCTGGACCGCGCGTCGCTCGGCGCGCACGAGTCGGTCTTCGCGCTCGCCAACGGTCACGTGGGGCTGCGGGGGAGCTTCGAGGAGGGGGAGCCGGTCGTCATCCCCGGCACCTATCTCAACGGCTTCTTCGAAGAGCGCCCGCTGCCCTACGCCGAGGCCGGCTACGGGTTCCCCGAGCAGGGCCAGACCGTCGTCAACGTCACCGACGGCAAGCTCATCCGGCTGCTGGTCGGCGACAGCCCGCTCGACCTCAACTACGGCGAGATCGTCGAGCACCGCCGCACCCTGGACCTGCGCCGCGGCCTGCTGCGCCGCGTCACCGAGTGGCGCTCGCCCAACGGCCGCACGGTGCGCGTGACCAGCAACCGGCTGGTCTCGTTCCGCCGCCGCTCGATCGCCGCCATCGAGTACACGGTGGAGTGCACCGACGACCAGGGGGATCTCTACGTCGCGGTGCAGTCGGACCTGCTGGCCAACGAGCCGACGGACGCCGGCATGGAGGACGACGACCCGCGGGCGGCCGCTGCGCTGCGCGCTCCGCTGGTCAACGAGATGGCCGTGTCCCGGGGCCTGCGGGCGGTGCTGGTGCACCGCACCAAGCGCAGTCGGCTGCGCATGGCCGCGGGCATGGACCACGTCGTCGACGTGCCCGACAGCGCCACCCAGGACATGGAGGCGGGGGAGGACCTCGCCCGCTTCACCCTGGCCGCCCGGCTGCCCCACGGCTCGGTCGTGAAGATCGTCAAGTATCTGGCCTACGGGTGGTCCTCCCGGCGCTCGGCGGCAGCCCTGCGCGACCAGGTGGAGGGCGCCCTGGCGACCGCGAAGCTGGCCGGCTTCGAGCGGCTGTGCTGGGAGCAGCGGGAGGTCCTCGACTCCTACTGGCGGCAGGCCGACGTCGAGATCGACGGCGACGACGAACTGCAGCAGGCGGTGCGGGTGGGCGTGTTCCACCTGCTGCAGGCCGGGCTGCGTGCCGAGCGCCAGCCGATCGCGGCCAAGGGGCTGACCGGACCCGGCTACGACGGGCACACCTTCTGGGACACCGAGACCTACGTCCTGCCGGTGCTCACCTACATCGCCCCGCTGGCCGCGCGCGACGCGCTGCGCTGGCGGCACTCGACGCTGGACAAGGCCCGCGCCCGGGCACACCTGCTGGGGCTGCGCGGCGCGGCCTTCCCGTGGCGGACCATCCGCGGCGAGGAGACCTCCGGCTACTGGCCGGCCGGGACGGCGGCCTTCCACATCAACGCCGACATCGCCGACGCCGTCGTCCGCTACTACAACGCCACCCTCGACGAGGAGTTCGACCGGGACTTCGGCGCCGAGCTGCTCGTAGAGACCGCGCGGCTGTGGGCCTCGCTGGGGCACTTCGACGAGGAGCACGGGTTCCGCATCGACGGGGTCACCGGCCCCGACGAGTACACCGCCGTGGTCGACAACAACGTGTACACGAACCTGATGGCGCAGCGGAACCTGCGCGAGGCGGCCGAGGCGGTGCGCCGCCAGCCCGACGTCGCCGGCCGCCTCGACGTGCAGCCGGAGGAGGTCGAGGACTGGGTGCGCGCGGCGAAGCTCATGGCGGTGCCGTACGACACCAAGCGCGGCGTGCACATGCAGTCCGACGGGTTCACCCACCACGAGGAGTGGGACTTCGAGTCGACCCCGCCCGACTGCTATCCGCTGCTGCTGCACTATCCGTACTTCGACATCTACCGCAAGCAGGTGATCAAGCAGGCGGATCTGGTGATGGCGCTGCACCTGCGCGGGGACGCCTTCACCCTCGAGGAGAAGATCGCCGATTTCGCCTACTACGAGTCCCGCACCGTGCGCGACTCCTCGCTGTCGGCCGCCCAGCAGGGGGTGGTCGCCGCCGAGACCGGCCACCTGGAGCTCGCCTACGACTACTGGGCCGAGGCGACCCTCACCGACCTGCACAACCTGCACGGCAACTCCGGCCACGGGCTGCACATCGCCGCGATGGCCGGCGGCTGGACCATCGCCGTCGCCGGCTTCGGGGGCATGCGTGACCACGACGGCCGGCTGCTCTTCGCCCCGCGGCTACCCGAGCGGATCACCCGGCTGCGGTTCCGGCTGGCCTACCAGGGGCGCTTCCTGGAGGTCACCGTCACCCGCCGCGACGCGAGCTACCGGCTGCTGGAGGGCGAGCCGCTGGACGTCCACCACCACGGCCGGCGGATCACCGTCGACGAGGACGAGCAGGTGCTCGACATCCCCCCGGCTCCGGAGGTGCCGCCGGTGCACCAGCCGGCCGGGGCGGCGCCGCGCCGCCGCAGCCGCTACTGAGCCCCGGGCTCAGCCGAGCAGCCAGCGCGCCCCGACGAGGAGGGCGGCCAGGTCCACGGCGAGGAACACGCCGACCCAGAACAGCGCCGGCAGCCGGGTGAGCCGGGCCAGCTGGTCGGCGTCGGAGTCCGGGGCGGTCCGGCGCCGTCGCGAGCGGTGCAGCTCCACCACGGTCTTGGGGGCGGCCAGGAGGAGGAACCAGGTGCCGGCGGCGGCGAAGGCCGCCTGCCAGGCCGGCGGCAGCCACCAGGTCGCCGCGAACACCACCGCGCCGGTGGCCAGCACCGACCACAGCCCGAACCAGTTGCGGATCTGCACCAGCAGCAGCGCCAGCAGCCCGAGCAGCGCCCACAGCAGCCCGACGGCGTGGCCGGCGGCCAGCAGCGCGGCCGCGCCCAGCCCGAACAGGCCCGGGCCGAGATAGCCCGCGGCGCAGGTGAGCACCATCCCGGGTCCGCTCGGGCGGCCGGCGGAGACGGTCAGCCCGGAGGTGTCCGAGTGCAGCCGGATGCCGGCCAGCCGCCGGCCGGTGGCGAGCGCGGCGAGGCCGTGCGCGCCCTCGTGGGCGATGGTGACGACGTTGCGGGCCGGCCGCCACAGGGCGGGGGAGAGGACGACGGCGGCGGCCACGGCCAGCGCCGCGAGCAGGACCGGCGTCGGCAGCTCGGGCACGGGGGTGGTGATCCGGGCCCAGAGCTCCTCGACGACGTCCACGGTCGGCCATCGTCGCCCACGTACCTGGCAATCCCCGGGAGGCCGATCCGGGCACCGGATAGTCGGTCGACGCCGTTCCGGGCCGGTGCCAGCATCGACGCCGTGGACGTCGCCTCGCTGCCCGCCTTCGTGCTGGCGGTGCTGCTGATCTCGGCCTCGCCGGGGCCGGCGATGGCGCTGATCTTCCGGCGGGCCGCACTGCGGGGGCTGGGCGGCGCGGTGCCCACCGTGCTCGGCCTCGAGCTCGGGCTGTACGCGTGGGCGCTGTTCGCCGGCGCCGGGTTCGCCGCCCTGGTCGCGGCCTCGGAGGTCGCCTTCCTCGTGCTCCGGGTGGTCGGCGCCGTCATCCTGCTGGTGCTTGGCTTCCGGGCGTGGCGGGCCGCCTGGCGGGACCGCGAGCAGCCGGACGCGAGCCTGCCGCCGGAGCCGCCGCTGCGCCGCCGCCGCTGGTGGACCGCCTTCGCCGAGGGCCTGCTCGTGCAGCTGGCCAACCCCAAGGCCGCGGTGTTCATGCTCGCCTTCTATCCGCAGTTCGTCCCGGCCGATGGGCCGGTGTTCGCGACGACGGCGCTGCTGGGCCTGCTGCAGATCAGCCTGGAGACCGGCCTGTACCTGGGCCTGGCCGCCGGGGTCGCGCGGGCGGGGGCGTGGTTCCGCCGGGCGCGGATCCGCCGGCGGCTGGAGGCGGTCAGCGGCACGGTCTTCGTCGCGCTGGGGCTGCGCGTGGCGGTGTCGAGCCGCTGAGCCGGCTGCCGGTCAGGGCCGCCAGCGGGGATCCCGGCCGGACAGCCGCAGCGCCCGCTCGAAGGTCGGCGTCCCCTCCGGTACCGGCAGGGGGTCGGCGAACCCGCCGTACCGGCGGAACAGCTCACCGTGCGCCACGACCACGTCGAGGACGGCCCGGGCGGTCTGCTCGCTGCACGTGACCTGCTGGCCGGTCGCGGCGGCGACGTCCCAGCCGTGCACCAGCAACTCCTTGAGGATCATCCCGGCGACGTCGGCCGCCGGCACAGCCATGCCGCCGAGGTCCACCTCGCCGGCCCATGCGGCCGGATCGCGCCAGGCGGCCAGCGCCCGGTCCAGCTGAGCGGCGTAGCGGGCCGGCCAGTCCGGGTCGGCGGTGAGGTCGCGGGCGGTCAGCTCGTCGGGGATCGGCTCGCGGCGGGCCCGGCGCTCCAAGCCGTAGGCGGTGTAGAGCATCCAGTGGTTCAGCAGGGCGCGCAGGTCCCAGCCGGAGGCCGGGGTGGGGGAGTCCAGCGGGGTGCCGGTGGCGCCGCGGGCGATGCGCCGGGCCTCACCGGCCGCTTCCTCGAGCCGGTCGTACAGGGCGGGCAGGGTCGTCGTGGTCATGGCCCGACGCTAGGAACGGCCGGTCCCCGCGGTCTTGAAGGAACACGACGGACGCCGGGCCTCGCGGGCGTACCGGGCCGGGGGAGTCCCGACGGCTGCGGTGAAGTCGCGCACCAAGTGGGCCTGGTCGCTGTAGCCGAGCTCGACGGCGACCGCGGCCCAGTCGACGTCGCCGTCCAGGGCCCGCTCGGCGACCTCACGGAGTCGCGCTCCGCGGATGACCTGCTTGACCGGCAGACCGACACCGTCGGCGAAGGCGCGCTGCAGCCGGCGGACGCTCCATCCGGTCCGCTCGGCCAGGACGTCGACCCGAGTGATCGACCGCTCGGCCTCCACGAGGTCGACGACGGCGTCGACCTCGGACGCCGAGGGGCGGGGGAGGGAGCGCAGCCACTCCTCGACGAGCGGGCGGCTCTCCACCAGGGAGCCGGCGGCGCGCACCCGCGCGGGCAGGTCCGGCGGCATCGGGAGCAGCTCCTCCACCGGCAGCACCCGATCCCGCAGCCGGGAGAGGGGAAGCGCGACCAGCGAGCGGAACGCTCCTGGACGGAACCGCAGGGCCGGCACGTGCGCACGGCCGGTGAGCAGCCGCCGGTAGGTGCCCGACACCGGGCCGGTCAGCCACGTCCCGTCCGCCTCGAAGGAGAGGCTGACCGCCGGATAGGACAGGACGAGCGACTCGTGGACCGCGCCCGCCGGGAGCGCCCAGTCCACCCGCCAGTGCAGCGCGACGAGGTCGGCCAGATCACCGGACGCCGGCAGCCGGTCGAGGGTGAACATGCGCGGGATCGCTGCGGGGCGGACGATCCCGCGCGTGCCGAGCGCGTCGCCGGTCATGCGGCGCAGGCTACGGGCGGAGGCTGTCAGCTCGTCCGGGTCAAGTTGACCGCGTTGCCGTCGGGGTCCTGCACGTGCGCCACCCGCTGGCCCCACGGCATGTCGTTGGCCGGACCGCGGACGCTGCCGCCCAGCGCCTCCACCTGCGCCAGCCGGGCGTCGACGTCGTCCACCTCGAGGGAGAGCAGCACCCGGCCCGGCGTCCCGGGCGCCACCGAGGCGTCGGAGACGATGCCGAGCTCACCGTCGCCCATCCGCAGCCCGAGGTAGAACACCGGCCCGTCCTCGGGGACCCGGGTGGACTCCTCGGCGCCGGTCAGCCCGGTGTAGAAGCGCGCCAGGCGCTCGAGGTCGGCGGTGACGATGATCGGAGTGACGCTGCCGGGCACGGGACCTCCAGGGGTCAGGGTGGACGTCAGAGGGGAGACTGCCCGCCGTCATCGAACTCGTCGGTGCCCCCGCAAGTTGACATAATGTCGATTATCGGCGGTTAGCGAGAACGGCTCGGACCGAGCGAGATCCGGCCGGGCTCGTCCGCCGGTGACCGACGTCGTGCACGGGCGCTCGCCATGACGTCGCCCGGCCGGCTTCGCCCAGATGCACGCGACGATCATCTCCGGCGCCGGCGATCCAGCCGTCCGCCGCATCTCGACCCGGCGCCGCCCGCCAGGCCCGCCCGGTCCACGGCCGGCTCGCGGCGATCCTATTCCGGACATCCGCCGGCCCCGGGCCGCCGTGGCACCGCCTCCGTCCTGCTGTGATCCCTCCCCGCCCCGACCCGCTGAGCCACCCCCATTTACGTCACCGTGACGCAATGATGGGATCAGGGAGCGCTCATCAGGCGGCGCGCCCGTGATCTCCGTAGGGTCGGAAGCCATGGAGCTCAGACGTCCGATCGCCGCACTGTTCGCCGCGTTGGCCCTCTTCGGGGGCGGCGCGACGATGACCGCGTGCCAGGCCGCCGGGCAGGAACAGAACGACGGCACCACAGACGACGGCGGGGAGAGCGGCGACGACTCCCGCGAGGAAGGCAACCTTCCGGACAACAGCAACCCGGAGGAGGAGCAGGACGACGACACCCAGGACCCGGACTGACGGTCCGGCGCGGTCAGCCGGCCCGCTCGGCGACCCAGAGCCTGTCCAGCCGGCCGGTGGACCGGACCAGATCGGCCAGGGAGCGCTCGAGTTCGGCCTTGGTCGGCCGCTCGGTGAGCAGCGTCTGCACGTCCTCCAGTGCACAGCGCAGCTGGTAGAGCCGGTCCTGCAACCCGTCCAGCTCCGCGCGGCTGACCAGCACGACGTCGTCGGAGAGGCCGGCCTTGGCCGCGGCCGACCGCTGCTCGTAGGCGCGTTGACGGCACGCCTGACCGCAGTAGAGCCGCGGCCGGCCCACCGATCCCTGCTGCGGCAGGATGCGCCGGCACCAGCCGCAGCGCCGCTCCTCCCCGCTCCCCCGGCGGTGGACCTGGAGCGCGCCGCCGTCCGCCGTGCCCGACGCCGCGCGTATGTGCTGCTCTGCCACGGACGCAGACGGTAGACGGAGCCACCGACAAGCCCCGCGGACACGCCCGACGGCCGGGCTCGGGGTGGCGTGCCCGGCGCCGCGGCGGGAACCGGACCGCCGCCGGACGGAGGGCGTGACGGGCGCGTCGCGGCCCGGCATTAGCGTGTCGCCGTGTCCCCTGCGCGCTTCCCCTTCCTCGACGGGCCCACCCCGTTGGCGATGGCGCACCGCGGCGGGGCCATCGAGCACCTGGAGAACTCCATGCCGGCCTTCCAGGCCTGCGTGGACATGGGCTACCGGTACCTGGAGACCGACGTCCGGGTGACCGCCGACGGCGTGCCCATCGTCTTCCACGACGCCATCCTCGACCGGGTCACCGACCGCACCGGGCGGGTCGACCAGCTGCCGTGGTCGGAGGTGGCCGCCGCGCGCATCGGGGGGCGCGAGCCGATCATGCGGCTGGACGAGCTGCTCGGCGCCTGGCCGGACGTCCGGTTCAACCTCGACATCAAGGCCGCCGGCGTGCTGGCGCCGCTGGTGCGCACGATCCGCCGGATGAAGGTGGCCGACCGGATTTGCCTGGCCTCCTTCTCCGACGCGCGGATCGCCGCGGCCCGCCGGGTGTTCGGCCCGGCCGTCTGCACCTCGCTCGGGCCCCGCGGGGTCGCCGCGCTGCGGCTGTCGTCCTATTCGCCCCGGGCCGCCGGGCTTGTCCGCATCCAGGCCGGCTGCGCCCAGGTGCCGCTGCAGCTGGGCGGGCGGGCCCTGGTCGACGAGCGGTTCCTCGCCGCCGCCCACGCCCGCGGCCTGCAGGTTCACGTCTGGACGGTCGACACCCCCGAGGACGCGGCGTCGATGCTGGACCTCGGGGTGGACGGGATCATGACCGACCGCCCGTCGATGCTGCGCGAGCTGCTGGAGAAGCGCGGCCAGTGGGTGGGCCGGTGAGTCCTCTGCGCGACCGGCTGCGGGCCTGGCGGCCGCCGACGCCGCCGCTGCCCGAGGAGCTGGCCGGCATGGTCGGCCCCGACGATCCGGAGTGGTTCGCCCGCGAGCTGGCGATCGCCGCCGCCCCGCCCTGGTGGTTCTGGCGGTTCCTGCTCCGCTGGTTCTCCTGGCTGCCCGGCGTCTTCGGCCGGCTGCAGGTGACCGGCTCGATCCCCGAGGAGTGGCTGGACGGGCCGCTGCTGCTGGCCGCCAACCACATCGGCGACTTCGACACCTTCGTCGTCGCCGTCGCCCTGCACAGGAAGGGTGTGACGCCGCGGTTCATGGCCACCGGCGGCATCATCCGCGCCCCGATCGTCGGGCCGCTGCTCGAGCGCGCCGGCGGCATCCGCGTCGACCGGGGCACCGACGTCGCCGCGCACGCGCTCAGGGTCACCCAGGTGGCCCTGGCCCACGGCGGACACGTGGTCGCCTATCCCGAGGGGCGGGTGGGGCTCTCCCCCGACGCCTGGCCCGAGCGCGGGCGCACCGGCCTGGCCCGGATGGCGCTGGCCGCCGATGTCCCCGTCATCCCGGTCAGCCAGTGGGGCGCCCACGAGGTGCTGCAGTACGCCAACGACTGGGGCAAGCTGCGCACCCTGCTGCGCGCCCTGGTGAAGCGCCCGGCGCTCAAGGTGCACATCGGCCCGCCGGTGTACTTCGAGGACCTGCGGCCCGGCCGGGTCGGCGACGCCAACCGGGCGCGCACCCGGATCGCCGCCGCCATCACCCGTGGCCTGGTCCCGCTGCGCGCCGGCGAACCGGACCGGCCCAGGTTCCACGACCCGACCCGGCCCACCATCGGAATCGCCGCCTTCCCCGGCGGCGTCGTCCCCGACGACATCCCGTGAGCCCCGGGTGCTGGACCGCCTCCTCCCCGACTGGGAACCTGCGGCCGTGAGTGCTCCCGCCGCCACCGGGCCGGCTCCCGTTCCCGTCGACCGGGCGCTGCGCCGCGAGCGCTTCGGCTGGTACTCCTACGACTGGGCGATGTCGGTCTTCAACACCTCGGTGACGACCGTCTTCCTCGCCCCCTACCTCACCGCGATCGCCGAGGCGGCCGCCGGCGCCGACGGGCGGGTGCACCCGCTGGGCATCAGCGTCCCGGCGGGCAGCTACTTCGGCTACGTGCTGTCCCTGTCGGTCCTGCTGCAGGTGCTGGTGCTGCCGCTCACCGGGGCGATCGCCGACCGCAGCGGGCACAAGCGGCAGCTGCTGGCCGGCTTCGCGACCCTCGGCTCGCTGTGCACGATGGCGATGTTCTTCGTCGCCGACGAGCGCTACCTGCTCGGCGCGGGGCTGTTCGTCGTCGCCAACCTCTGCTTCGGCGCGGCCACGGTCGTCTACTACTCCTGGCTGCCCGACCTCGCCTCCCCCGACGAGCGTGACGCCGTCTCCAGCCGCGGCTGGGCGTTCGGCTACCTGGGCGGCGCGTCGCTGCTGGCCGGCAATCTGGCGCTGGTCACCGTCCACGAGAGCCTCGGGCTGACCCAGGGCGAGGCGGTGCGCATCTGCCTGGCCTCGGCCGGCATCTGGTGGGCCGGGTTCACCGTGGTCAGCGTCAGCCTGCTGCGCAACCGCAGGCCGCGCGTCGTCGAGCCCGGGGCCGGGGCGTCGGCCGGCGCGCTCTCCGGCGGCTTCCGGCAGCTCGGCGCCACGCTGCGCGACCTGCGCCGCTATCCGCTGACCCTGTGGTTCCTCGGCGCCTACCTGCTGTTCAACGACGGCGTGCAGACGATCATCGGCGTCTCCGCGCAGTACGGCGCCGAGCAGCTGCAGCTGTCCCAGACGACGCTGGTCTCGGCGATCCTGCTGGTCCAGGTGGTGGCCTTCGCCGGCGCGCTGGTCCTGGGACGCATGGCGGCGCGGATCGGCGCCAAGCGCACCGTGCTCGGCGCGCTGGTCGTCTGGACCGGCGTCCTGGTGGCCGCCTACTTCCTGGAGGCCGGCGCGGCCGTGCAGTTCTACGGCCTGGCAGTGGTCATCGGTTTCGTCATGGGCGGCACCCAGGCGCTGTCCCGGTCGCTGTTCAGCCAGCTGATCCCGCCCGGCAAGGAGGCCGAGTACTTCGGCTTCTACGAGATCAGCGACCGCGGCACCAGCTGGCTGGGCCCGTTCCTGTTCGCGCTGACCTACCAGCTCACCGGCTCCTACCGGTACGCGATCTTCAGCCTGGTCTTCTTCTTCGTCGCCGGCGGCCTGCTGCTGGCCCGGCTGAACATGCGCCGGGCGATCGTGGCGGCCGGCAACACCCCGCCGGAGCGCCTGTGACGTCCCTGCCCGCCGATCCTCACCCCGAGCTGCTCCTGACGGCGGTGCCGGCGGCCGGGAACCGGCGCGGCCATCCCGCCCCGGCGCACCTGCGGTTCTTCCACGGCCCGATGGACTGCGGCAAGTCCACCCTGGCCCTGCAGGTCGACCACAACCAGAGCCGGCAGGGCCGCTCGGGACTGCTGCTCACCCAGGGCGACCGCTCCGCCGCGCCGCAGATCAGCTCCCGGGTCGCGCTGTGCCGGGAGGCGGTCGAGGTCGACGCCGGCACCGACCTGCGGCTGCTGGTGCGCAGCCGCTGGGCGCAGGGCCACCGGGTGGACTACCTGATCGTCGACGAGGCGCAGTTCCTCACCCCCGGGCAGGTCGACCAGCTGGCCGAACTGGTCGACGAGTCGCACGTCGACGTCTACGCCTTCGGCCTGACGACGGACTTCCGCACCCGGCTGTTCCCCGGCACCCAGCGCCTCCTGGAGGTCGCCGACGACGTCCAGCGGGTTCAGGTCGAGGTGCTGTGCTGGTGCGGCCTGCCCGGGCTGCTCAACGCCCGGGTCGTGGACGGCGCGATGGTGCGGGAGGGCGAGACCGTCGTCGTCGCCGACACCGCCCCCACCCCGGCGCCCGGGGAGCCCTCCGCCGCCGCCGACGTGCACTACCAGGTGCTGTGCCGCCGGCACCACGTGCTCGGCCAGCTGGGGCCCACGGCGGCCGGACCGGGCCAGCTCGCCCTCCCCTGATCACCCCTCGGGGTGGGCTCCGGGGGGTCGCCGCGGTGCCCTATACCACTCCGTGCGATGATGGAGAACAACCTTCGCGGAATCTCTTCGCGAAATCCGTCGTTGGTCTCTTTCGACTCCCCCGTCCAGTGGGTAACTCCCGCCTGCGACGTCGAGTCCCGACCGACACCATCAGCACGAGAGGACGGTGTGCCATGGGCGAGCGTTCCCTGCGGGGCAGCCGACTGGGCAGCGTGAGCTACGAGACCGAGCGGAACACCGCGCCGATCGAGCGGCAGTACGCGGAGTACCGGTGCCCTTCGGGCCACCAGTTCACGGTGCCCTTCGCTGACGACGCAGAGCTCCCCGACACCTGGGAGTGCAAGTTCGACGGCTCCGCGGCCAAGCTCATCGGGGGCGCCGAGCCGGCTCCCAAGAAGGTCAAGCCTCCGCGCACGCACTGGGACATGCTCCTGGAGCGCCGGTCGGTGGAGGACCTGGAAGAGGTGCTGGCCGAGCGGCTCGAGGTGCTCCGCGGGCGGCGTACGCGCGCCAGCTGAGCCCTTCGCGAGACGGACGACGGCCCCGGTGGTAACCTCCACCGGGGCCGTCGGTCGTTCCGGGCCTCCCGCGGTTGATCATCGTCCGCGTGCACGGGACACGCGCGGACACGCCGGAGGGCCGGGCACGCAGACGATGATCAGCTCGCGGGGGTGGGGCGGTCCTCCGTCGGCTCCACGACCTCACCCTCGATGACCAGCGGCCGGCTCCGCGGCGCGGCGGGGTGGACGCCCTCGGCGCGACGGCTGCGCACGTGCACCGGCCCGCGCAGGGAGTCGGGCAGCCGGGTCGCCATCCCGCGGCCGAGCAGGGCGCGCAGCAGCGGCCGCGTCGGCGGGAGCAGGCACAGCAGCCCCAGCAGGTCGCCGAGGAAGCCCGGCAGCACCATGAGCACCCCGCCGAGCGCGATCAGCGCGGCGTCGCCGAGGGCCCGCCCCGACGGACGGCGCTCCCGGGCCCGCTCGCGCAGCTCGGCCAGTGCCCGGGTGCCCTGCCGGGCCACCAGCGCCCAGCCCAGGACGCTGGTCGCCACCGTGGCCAGCAGCGTCCAGGCCACGCCGATCCACTCGGCGACGAGCACGAAGACGACGATCTCGGCCAGGGCGAGCAGCCCGGCCAGCATGCGCACGCGGCGACCCACGGCTCTCCTCGGCCCGCGGCGCACCGGCGGCCCCGGCCCGCCTACCGGACCGCGCCCGACCGCCCGCCGTCGCGGACCCGTCCCGGCACGGGGCGGCGGACCCGGCCCGGCAGCCGGTCGGCCAGCCGGTCCAGCAGGCCCCACCAGGTGACCCGTACCAACGCCTCCTCAACGATCGAGAGCGTCATCTTGCTCCGGCCGAAGGCGCGTTCGGTGAAGGTGATCGGCACCTCGACCACCCGGGCCCCCGACCGCCACGCCCGCCAGGCCCAGTCGACCTGGAAGCAGTAGCCCTGGCTGGCGACCTCGTCGAAGGGCAGCCGGTCGACCAGCTCGCCGCGGACCGCCCGGTAGCCGCCCGTGGCGTCGGAGAGCGGCAGCCGCAGCGCCCAGCGGGTGTAGAGGTTCCCGGCCCGGGAGAGCAGCAGCCGGTGCGCCGGCCAGTCACGGACCTCCCCGCCGGGCACGTAGCGGGAGCCCAGGACGAGATCGGCGTCGGCCAGCCGGTCCAGCAGCCGGGGCAGCTGCTCGGGCGGGTGGGAGCCGTCGGCGTCCATCTCGACGAGGACGTCGTAGCCGCGCTGCCGGCCCCAGCGGAAGCCCGCGACGTAGGCGGGGCCGAGCCCGGACTTCACCGTCCGCCGCAGCACGTGCACCCGCGGGTCGAGCGCGGCGAGCTTGTCGGCGAGCTCCCCGGTGCCGTCGGGTGAGCCGTCGTCGACCACCAGCGCGTGCGCCGTCGGCACGCTGCGTTGCAGCCGCTCCAGCACCGGCTCGAGGTTGTCCACCTCGTCGTAGGTGGGGACGACGACGAGCACCCGGGCAGCGGTCACGGCGCCCTCCGGTCCGAGCGCCGGCGCAGCGTGCCCGCGAGGACGGCGCCGGCGCCCAGCGCCGCGAGCGCCCACTCCGGGCCGGCGCCGAGCCGCTCGGCGAGCGTGGTGGAGTCGCGCTGGGCGATCTCCTCCACGAACACCGCCGAGGTGAACAGCTCCGAGCGGCGGGCCAGGGACCCGTCGGGGGCGACGATCGCGGAGATGCCGCTGGTGGAGGCGACGACCACGGTGCGGCCGAACTCGACCGCGCGCAGCCGGCTGGCGGCCAGCTGCTGCTCGCTCTCGTCGGTGTAGCCGAAGGTGGCGTTGTTGGTCTGCACCACGATCATCCCGGCGCCGGCGCGGACCACATCGCGCACCAGCCCGTCGTAGACGACCTCGAAGCAGATCAGGTCGCCGACGCGGGCGCCGCCCATCTCCAGCAGGCCGACCTCGGTGCCGGCGGCGAAGTCCCGCCGCACCAGGTCGACCTTGTCGCTGAGCAGGCGGAAGAAGTCGCGGGCGGGCACGTACTCGCCGAACGGGACCGGATGACGCTTGACGTAGGTGTCCCCCGGCCCGGTCCCGGGCGCCCAGACGATCCCGGTGTTGCTGATGAAGCGGCCCGGCCCGTCGACCACCGCGCCGACGAGGATCGGCGCGCCCACGGCGTCGGCCGCGCGGCTGATCCGGTCGGCGGCGTCGGCGTTGGTGTACGGGTCGATGTCGGAGCTGTTCTCCGGCCAGATGACGACGTCCGGCTGGCCCTGCTCCCCCGCCGCGACCGCCGCGGCCAGCTCCAGGGTCCGGTTCACGTGGTTGTCCAGGACGGCCCGCCGGCGGGCGTTGAACT
Source organism: Geodermatophilus sp. (assembly GCA_036259935.1). Classification (GTDB taxonomy): domain Bacteria; phylum Actinomycetota; class Actinomycetes; order Mycobacteriales; family Geodermatophilaceae; genus Geodermatophilus. The sequence goes on from DATAAV010000403.1 coordinate 22,787, forward strand.
CCAGGCCCGGCTCGGGCACGTCACCCTGGATGACCGCGACGGTGACGGTCGGCCCGCCCTCGGTGAGCGAGGGCCCGGGCAGCGGCAACCACGCCGCCGCACCGGCCAGGGGCACCGCCAGGGCGCCGGCCAGGGCCAGGGCCGCGGCCCGCCGCTCCCCTCCCCCGCCGCGGCGGGCGCGGGCGAGCGCGAGCACGCCGGCGGCCAGGAGTGTGCCGGTCAGCGCGACGGCGAAGCTGACGAGGGGCACGCCGCCGTAGGCGGCCAGCGAGAGGAACGGGCCCTCGGTCTGGCCGGTGCCCAGCCGGCCCCACGGGAAGCCGCCGAGCACGAAGCGGCCGCGCACCGCCTCGTCGGCGACCCAGAGCGCGGCGGCCCACAGCGGCCACAAGCGCAGCCGGGAGGTGACCGCGCTCGCCGCCCCCAGCAGGGCCAGGTGCAGCGCCTCGAAGGCGGCCAGGGCCAGCCACGGGGTGGCGCCGACGTAGACGCCGCTCCAGGACAGCAGCGGCACGAAGAAGGCCAGCCCGAACACCAGGCCCAGCCACGCGCCGCCGCGGGCGCGCTGCCGGTGGACGGCGAGGGCCAGGGCGGCCGGGCCGAGCACGGCCAGCGCGGTCAGGTCGTAGCCGGGAAAGGCCAGCAGGAGCAGCAGACCGCCGGCGGTGGCCAGCAGGGTGCGCCACGGCCGGTGTCCTCGGCGCGCGGCCGGGGCCCGCTCCGGCGTGCGCGCCGACACCTCCAGGGTGCCGGGAGCTGCTGCTGGCGGCACCCATCGCCTCCCGGGATCCGGGCGCCCGGGTCCGCCCCGGGCGCTGCCTGCACCCCGCGCCGGCCGGACGGGGTCGGGACCGCCGCGCCGTTGCCGCGGTCCTGACCCAGCATCCCATCCCCGCCCGGTCCGGCAGGCCTTCCGCGGACCGGCGCACGGGACGCGCCGTCCCGGCGTCCTCCGGTCGACGCCGGCAGGGTGCCGGTCCGGGGGCCGCACCTTCGGGCCGGAGCGCCGGTCGCTGGCGGCGAGCGGCGGACCGTTGTCTGGTGGTGCGGGTCCGGAGGGACCCCGCCGGGTTTCCGGCCGCCGCTCTCCGCACCCCTCGGCGGCGTCCTCGGCCCGGGTGCGCCGGCCGGCCGCGAGGCCGACCCGCGCCGGCCGGGAGACCGCACGGAGGGTCCGGAGGAACACGTGCCGGTGCCCCGGAGTGGAACTGCAGCGACTGTAAGAAGTGCGCGCCCGCCCGCTGGGGCGTGCGGGAGATCCGAGCCGGACCGTGATGGGATCGTTACGGCGTGGCGCCTGGACATGCCCCGCGATCAGGGGACGACGAGGGTGGCCACCGCCTCCACCACGACCTGCGGCGGGTCCACCACGCAGGCCGCCGAGGGGCCGCGCTCGGGCTCGGCCCGCGCCACCACGCGCGCGGTGCAGCGCAGCTCGCGGCTGCGGCGGCCGATCCGCACCACCTCCGCGGTGGCCTCGAGCACGTCCCCGGCCCGGACCGGGCCGAGGAAGCGCACCGCCGAGTACCCGGCCAGCAGCCCCTCGTCGCCGTCCATGCGGATCGCCACCTCGGTGGCGACGTCGCCGAACAGGCCGAGGGTGTAGGCGCCGTCGACCAGCGAGCCGCCGTAGTGGGCGTGCGCGTACGGCACGTACCGGCGGTGGGTGACGGTCAGGCCCAGCCGGGGGTCGGGTGCGCTCATGCGGGCTCCTCCGGGATCAGCGCGGACACGAGGTAGCTGGCCACCTCGCCGGGCGTCGTCCCCCGGCCGAAGACGCGGTCGACGCCGAGGTCGGCGGCCATCCGCGGCTCGAAGCGGGGGCCGCCGACCACCAGCAGCGGGCGGAACTCCCCCATCGCCTCGCGGAAGGCGGCGGCCAGCTCGCGGGTGTTGCGCAGGTGCGCGTCACGCTGGGTGACCACCTGCGAGACCAGGACGGCGTCGGCCCGCTCGGCGCGGGCGCGGGCCACCAGCTCCGGCACCGGCACCTGGGCGCCGAGGTTGGTCACGGCCATCTCGCGGTGGTACTCCAGCCCCTTCTCCCCCGCGAAGCCCTTGACGTTGAGGATCGCGTCGATGCCGACGGTGTGCGCGTCGGTGCCGATGCACGCCCCGAGGACGACCAGCTTGCGGCGCAGCCGGGTGCGGACCGCCAGGTCGACCTCGCCGGGGGTCAGCAGCGGGTAGTCCCGCTCCTCGACCTCGACCGCGTCGAGGTCGACCAGGTGGCGGACGCTGCCGTAGACGACGAAGAACGTGTGACCGGCGCCGATCGGATGGCTGTGCACCACCATCGCCGGGTCGATGCCCATCTTGTGCGCCAGCTGCAGCGCCGCCCCGTCGGCCCGGGGCCCGGCCGGGACCGGCAGGGTGAACGACGTCTGCACCATGCCGTCGCCGGTCGTGTCCCCGTACGGCCGGACCACCGTTCCGTCAGGCACCGGCCACCTCCCGGGTCCCCTCGAGCAGCTCCAGCGCCGGGTTGTACGCCTCCGGGGCCAGCCGGACGACGCCGTCGAGCCCCCTGCCGCCGTCCGGCGGGCGCCGGGTGATGCCGAACGTGCCGTCGGCGATCGCCTGGATCAGCCCCTCGGGGTGGTCGGCTATCCGCTCCAGCAGCGCGACGGCCTCGGTGAGCACGGTGTGCGCGCGCCGGTCGATGAAGCCGCCCGGCGGCGGCGCGAAGTCCTCGACCAGGCCCCCGGCGGCGCCCAACACGTACCGGACGTTGCGCAGCGCCAGGTCCCGGTCGGACAGCCACGGGGTGACCACGGCCTCGGTCATCATCCCGACCAGCAGGATCCCCTGGCCGGTGAGCGCCCCGGCGAGGTTGAAGAACCCGTCGAGCAGGTAGCCGCGGAAGACGTCGCCGGTCATGTGCTTGGTCGGCGGCATCCACTTCAGCGGCGCGGCGGGGAACAGCGACCGGGCCAGCAGCGCGTGCGCCAGCTCCAGCCGGAAGGACTCCGGCCGGTCGGGGTCGATCTCGAAGGCGTGGCCGAGGCCGAGCTGCCAGTCCTCGAGGCCGGCCTCGTGCGCCAGGGTCTCGTTGAGCAGCTGGCTGACGGTGACCGTGTGTGCCTCGTCCACGGCGTCGGCGGTGGTGAGGTAGTTGTCCTCGCCGGTGTTGATGATGATCCCGGCGCGGGCGTGCACCATCCGGCTGAACCGCTGGTCGACGAACGTGCGCCGCGGGTTGATGTCGCGGAAGAGGATCCCGTACATCGCG
>DATAAV010000404.1:0-1976 GCA_036259935.1 Geodermatophilus sp.
GGGCTGGGTCGAGGGGGCAGCCACCGCGTCACCTCACTATCCACACTGAGTTCGACCGCGTAGCGGACCTGCTTGTTGTCCGACGCGGACACCTTGGGAGCTAGAGGCCGCGGGAGGGCCAGGTGATACGGTCTGTAGACAACGCCTGTCCGGACGTGCGTGGCGCGCCGCGTAGTACTCCAGCCGTAGATCGTTATGTTCATGCTGCTTCGGCCTGTTGGCGCTCGTAGTGGCTGGTTTTGGCGCGTTGTTGGTGGCGTCGTCGCCAGATAGACCAGGCGTACAGGCTGGCCAGGGCGCGGGCCGGGGTGAGCACGAGGGCGGCCAGGAGTCGGCGGATCTCGTTGCAGGTCAGCGGGATCAGCCCGGCGGGTGTCGGGGTGTGGTCGGGTTCGGTGGCGGCGAGCACGGCCAGCAGGGCGTGGGCGAGCATCGCCAGCAGCGTCCAGCGCCGCCACGAGGTCCAGCGGCGGACCTGGTGTTGGTCCAGGCCTGCCAGGCCCTTGCCGGCCTGGAAGGACTCTTCGATGATCCAACGGCGGCCGGCGACCCGGACCAGCTCGCGCAGCGGGACCGGGCGCGGGGCGTAGCAGCGGTAGTAGGCCAGCTCGCCGGTGCGGCGGTGGCGGCGCACCAGCAGCCACCAGCGGCCGGTCGGCTGGTCGGCGCCGACCGGCGGGGTAAGCGCGATCAGCGCCCAGTCGTAGCGGCGCTCGCCCTTCGCGCCGGGCCCGGCGGACAGCCGCTGCCAGGCCCGTTTCGGCAGGTCGGCGGCGAGCTCCTTGGCGGTCAGCTTCCCGGCGCCGGTAGGGCAGCGGTGGTCGCAGGCCACCGCCAGCACGTAGCCGACCAGGCGGTCTTCCAGCTCGCCGCGCAGCTTCGGGTCGGCGCCGTAGACCTCGTCGCCGCTCACCCATCCGGCCGGCACCCCGGCGTCGAGGGCGCGGACGAGCATGGTGCGGGCGAGAGCGGGTTTGGTGGCGAACGTGACGTCTTCGGGCACGCCGGCGGCGGCGCACCGCTCCCGGTCCCGGGTCCAGGACTTGGGCAAATAGAGCTCACGATCGATCATCGCGTGCCCGCGAGCGCCGGCGTAGGCCAGGTAGACCGCGACCTGGGCGTTCTCGATCCGACCGGCCGTGCCGGTGTACTGGCGTTGCACCCCGACGGTGTGGCTGCCCTTCTTCAGGTCCCCGGTCTCGTTCACCACCAGTACCCCGTCCGGGTCTCCCAGGTGCTCCACGACGTAGTCGCGCAGCTCGTCGCGCACCCCGTCGGTGTCCCAGCGGGCCCGGCCCAGCAGGTGCTGCATGCCGTGCGGATCCCGGTCACCGGCGTGCTCGGCGATCGACCAGCGGTTCTTGCGCGGCAGGTCGGCCAGCAATCCGAGCACAAACCCGCGTGCCCGGCGCCGGGTCTCGACGCGGGTGAACCGGCCGGCTACCCGGTCGAACAGGTCGTCCACTTCGGCCTTCCAACGGGTAGGCCCTACGCTGTGGCCCACGGCCACTGCTTGATCATCTGACGTCGACACAACCGATGATGATCACGCGGTGGCCGTCCCACGTCCGGCACCGCCACGCACAAGATCACGATCTACGGCTGGAGTACTAGGCCGCCTTCGGTCAGGATCGGGCATCCCGGCCGGCGAGCGACGCCGCGTAGAGCTCCCGCTTCGGCACGCCCGCCGCCTCCGCGACCGCGGCGACGGCGTCCTTGAGGCGCTCGCCGCCGGCCACCCGCTCCTGCACGGCCCCGACGAGCGACTCCACGCACGGTGCCTCGGCGGGCGCCGCCCCCGCCAGCACGACGGTGATCTCCCCGCGCACCGGTCCGCGCCGCGCCCACTCCGCCAGCTCGTCGAGGGGGCCGCGCAGCACCTCCTCGTGCACCTTCGTCAGCTCCCGGCAGACGGCGGCGGCCCGCTGCGGGCCGAGGACGGCGACAGCGTCGGCAAGCGTGTCGGCCAGCCGGTG
>DATAAV010000405.1:0-8385 GCA_036259935.1 Geodermatophilus sp.
ATCCGCGCCGACGAGGCCGCCCGTGCGGCCGCACCCGCTCACGCCCCCGCTCGGGAGCCGCTCGCACCGCAGCCGCCGGTGAGCCGCGCTGCGGCCGACACGCTCGTCGGGCCGACCCCGGGGGTGTCGGCGGAGGACACCGGCGGCGGCGGGGAGGAGACCGGCGGCCTCGGCGATCTGTTCGCCGGCGAGGAGCCGGAGGACCCCACGGCCGGCCCGCCGCGGGCCGCCGCCCTGGTGCCCCCGCCGTCGGCCCGGCCACCGGCGCTGCCAGACGGTGTGCCGCTCGTCGGGCCCCGCCGGCGTCCCCGCTCGGCCCGGCGCACCGCCACGCTGGTCGCCGCCGTGCTGGCGCCGGTGGTCGTCCTCGGCGTCGGCGGAGCGCTGCTGTTCGGCGGGGAGGACGCGGATCGGCCCGACGCCGGGGCGGCGACCGTCGACGCCGGCCGGACGGCGGAGGCGACCGCTGCCGCGGCCGGTCCCCAGCCGGGTGACGTCGAGGTGGTCGACGGCCTGACCTTCACCGCCGAGGAGGTCCAGGTCGAGGACACCTGCGTCGGCAACGCCTACGGCGCGGTGGCCGACTTCTTCGCCGCCAGCGACTGCACCGGCCTGGCCCGGGCGCTCTACTCCACCGACGTCGACGGCCGCCCGGCGGTGGTCTCGGTGTCGGTCGTGGACATGGGCAGCACCGACGGCGCCCGGGCGCTGCGCGCGCTCGCCGACCGCAACGGCAGCGGCAACGTCAGCGACCTGCTGCGGGAGGGCGTGCGCTATCCCGGCGGGCCCGAGCGGCTGTCGGGGGCCGAGTACGCCAGCGCCGTCTCCGGCACGCGGGTGACCATCGTCGAGACGGCCTGGGCCGCGCCGGGGTCGGGTGGATCGGCCGCCGACCTCGACGTCGTGGCCGGTACCAGCCTGGTCCTCCCGATGCCCGACCCGGCCACGGCCTGAGACCTCTCCGTCCGGGCTCAGGCGGTGGCGGCGGCCTCGGCCATGTCGGCCAGCAGCGCGGCCATCGCCGCCCGCGGCAGCCGGCCGGCGCTGTGCGGAGTCGAGTTGATCAGCCCGAACAGGGCGTGCGCCCGTGCGCGGGCTGCTGCGGCGTCGGCTCCCGGGTGCAGCCGCTGCAGGACGCCGACCCACACCTCCACGTAGCGGCGCTGCAGCCTGCGCACCGCGGCGGCATCGGCCTCGGGCAGCGATCCCAGGTCGCGGTCCTGCACGGTGATGAGAGCGGGGTTGTCGAGCGCGAAGTCCACCTGGAAGGCGATCAGCGCCCTCAACTGCTGGGCCGGGTAGTCGCCGGCCGCGGCCACCCGCTCGCTGCCGCCCGCCAGCAGCCGCTCGCTGATCCGCAGCAGCATCTCGGCGAGCATCGCGTCCTTGCTGGCGAAGTGCCGGTAGATCGCCGGGCCGGTGACGCCCACCGCGGCGCCCACGTCGTCGACCCCGACCGCCCGCGCGCCGCGCTCGGCGAACAGCTGGGCCGCGGCGCGCAGGATCTGCTCGCGGCGGGAGGGGCGGGCCGCGTCGGCGTGCAGGGCGGAATCCGGCTCGCCGCGCGCCGCGGTGCCCGTCCCCGGATCGCTCACCCGGCGGATGGTAGCCGCCGGTGAACCGTCGTTAACGTCGTCACTCACGGCGCGATGTCGATGAGCACCTTGCCGACGGCCCCCTCCTCGACGGCGCGGTGGGCGTCGGCCGTCCGCTCCAGCCGGAAGTGGTGCAGCGGCAGGCCGGCCTCCTCGCCGGCGCGGACGGCGCCGTCGGCGACCGCGGTGGCGACGTCCTCCACGCCGATCTCCTTGGCCCGCGGCGGCTCGGTGTAGACCAGCACGAACTGCCAGCGCGTGTTGGGCTCCATCTGCGAGCGGATGGGGATCGTCACCGTCTCGTCGCCGGTGCCGGCGTAGATCGCGACGGCGCCGTACCGGGCGAGGACCTGCGCGTCGACGGCCCCGTTCTCCGCGGCGGCGACCTCGACGACGACGTCCACCCCGTGCGGGGCGATCTTGTGCACCTCGCGGACGACGTCGTGGCGCCTGTAGTCGATCACGTGCGAGGCGCCGGCCGCCGCGGCGAGCTGGGCCTTGGCCGGGCTGCTGACCGTGGCGATCACCGTCGCCTCCGCCCAGCGGGCCAGCTGGATGGCCGCGTTGCCGACCGCCCCCGCGCCGCCCTGCACGAGCACGGTGCGCCCGGTCAGGGAGCCGGCGCCGAGCCGATCGGGCACCGACTCGCCGAGGGTCAGGCACCGGTGCGCGGTGAGGAACGGGATGCCCAGGCACGCGCCCAGCTCGAAGGAGGGTTCGGCGCCCAGGAGCACGGTCTGCCGCGCGGGGATCACCGTGTACTCGGCCGCGGTGCCGTGCGGGCGTTCCCAGGCCGCCTCCCAGACCCACACCCGCTCGCCGACCAAGACCGGGTCCACCCCCTGGCCCACGGCCTCGACCGTGCCGGCGCCGTCCTGGCCGGGCACCTGACCGCCGGGGCCGGGCTGGGTCCTGCTGCGGGACTTCCAGTCGGTCGGGTTCACCCCGGCGTAGGCCAGCCGCACGCGCACCTCGCCCGGGCCGGGCTCGGGGACGGGGCGCTCGACCAGTTCCAGGACCTCGGGACCGCCGGGGCGGGTGTAGGTGACGGCGCGCACGGGACCTCTCTACCCGCCCGGGCCGTCGTCAGCAGCACCACGCTGTCCGTGCCCGCGCCGGTGCGGTGTGCCGAACCTCGCATCGTCACGCTGCTGCCGCGCCGGGACACTGAATCGGATGCTGGACTATCTGGTCGTCGGCGGGCTGCTGACCGTGATCGCCTTCTGCCTGTTCATCCTGACCCGCATCCAGCCGGAGCCGCCGCAGCGGCACCAGTTGCCGCGCGAGGGGGAGACCACCCTGGTGCCCGCGCAGACGGCTCCGTCCCCGACCGCCGCGCCGAGACCGCAGCCGCGCCCGGCGAGGCCGCTGGTTCCGCCGTCGCTGAAGCGCCCTCCGTTCCGGTCCGCCGGCTGACGGCACGCCGCGACCGCTCGGGGGCTGGACCGGTCCTGCTCCGTGGCGGTCCGGTCAGCGCGGCTCCGACGGCGACGCCCGGCGGGCGACGAAGCGGAGGATTGCGCCGTTGACGAACGGCGCGTTGTCCTCGTGCATCAGGTGGGACGCCTCCGGCACCTGCACCTGCTCGACGCCGGGCAGGAGCTCCGCGAGCCGGCCGCTGAGCAGGCGCACCACAGCCGGGCTCCTCTTCCCGGTGAGCAGCAGGGCGGGCGCCTGCACGGTCCGGACGGCCGGCTCCGGGAGGGGTGGAAAGCCCGCCCGGAGCTCGGCCCGGAGCACGCTCGCGTTCTCGCGCATCTGCTGCCTGCGCTGCGCCGGCAGCCCGGCGAACGTGTCAGCGCCGAGCACCCCGCGCGCGAAGATCTGCCAGGCGAGCGCTGTGTCGCCCCTCCGGTAGGCCATCGCCATCGGGGCGAACGTCCGGGCCCCGAACATCAGGACCGCCAGCGTCGCCCGCGGATGACGGGCCAGGCTCCGCCCGAGGACCCCGGGGTGCGGGCGGATGCCCGGGCCGAGGACGAGCGGGAGCAGCGGCGGCTCCTCGAGCACCAGGCTGCGGACGACGTCCGGGTGCCGGATGGCCGTGAGCAGGCAGATGAACGCACCCCACGAGTTGCCGACCAGATGGGCCGGAGCCGCGCCGATCGCGCGGAGGAACGCGACGAGGTCGTCGACGTGCGGGTCCATCGGATCCAGGGCGCCCGGCGGGATGTCGTCGTTCGGCCGGGCGTAGCGCCGGCTGTACGCGATCGCCCGGTACCGCTCGCCCACCGGCGAGAGCTGCCGCTCCCAGGTGCGCAGGTCGCTCACGCCGCCGTGCACGAACACCACCGGTTCGCCGGCGCCCACCTCCCGGTAGGCCAGCGGCGTTCCGTTCACCGCCACCCGCCTGACCCCGCGGAACTCCAGGCCGCCGGCCGACTCGGTGACCGCCATCCGATGCTCCCTCGCGTCGGTCGCGCGGCACACCATCCTCGGCACCGAGGCCGGGCCGCAACGCCGGACCGTCCGGCGTCGTCTGCGGCCGAACTCAGCGCCAGGTGAGTACGGCAGCAAGATGAGGTGCTGGGTACAGATCCGCGGACGGTGCCGACCGGCAGACTGCACCCCGCACGTCGCCTGAGTCCTCCTGGAGGGTCGGATCCAGCGACGCTCGCATGTGCTGACAGGAGGGCGTACATGGCTGAAGTGGTGCTCTTCCACCACGCGCAGGGGCTGACCGCAGGCGTCGTCGCCTTCGCCGACGACCTACGCCGCGCCGGGCACACCGTGCACACGCCCGACCTGTTCCAGGGCCGCACCTTCGCGACCGTGCACCAGGGGGTCGCCCACGCCGAGGAGATCGGCTTCGGCGAGGTTGTCGAGCGGGGCGTCCGGGCGGTCGAGGGGCTGCCTGCGGAGCTGGTGTACGCCGGCTTCTCGCTCGGTGTGCTCCCGGCCCAGCGGCTGGCGCAGACACGGCCAGGAGCGCGGGCGGCCCTGCTCTTCCATGCCTGCGTGCCGGTGTCAGCGTTCGGCCCCTCATGGCCGGACGGGGTACCGGTGCAGGTGCACGGAATGGACGGCGACCCGTTCTTCGTCGGGGACGGCGACATCGACGCCGCTCGCGCGCTGGTAGACGAGGCCGAGGACGCGCAGTTGTTCCTCTACGCCGGCGACCAGCACCTGTTCGCAGACAGCTCGCTGCCGTCGTACGACGCGGAGGCGGACGCGCTCCTGCGCCGGTGCGTGCTCGCGTTCCTCGCTTCGCGCTGAGCTCCACACGGACGCGCGGCTCGTGTAGAGGGGGCCCTCGTCGTAGCCGCCGAGCCGCCCCTCGTACGGATCGAAGACGACGGAGGGCGGCACGCCCCGGGTACTACCGGGGGACCGGAGCGGCGGAAACCTCCTCCGGGACCACCAGTCGCGGGGCCGCCCGGCGCGCCCAGCGGGCCACGAGCACGGCGTGCCCCGCGTGGACGGCGGCCATGGCCGCGAGCACCAGACCGAGCAGCGCCCAGCGCCCGGTGGACAACCCGGGGGCGGCCGCGAGGTCCTGCAGGCCGATGTTCACCGCCTGGGTGGCGAGCAGCACCGCCCCCGCCCCGAACACCGCCCACGGCCACCGGTGGGCGCTGTAGGCCAGCGCGATCGCACCGGGCAGGAGCACGACCACGTAGGCGACGGCGATCCCGGCGGTACCCACCACGCTGAAGCCCGGCTCCCCGTCGGTCACCAGGACGGCGGCCCGCATGAGCAGCCGGCTGAGCGCCGCGGCGACCAGCCCCCACAGCACCGCCGCCGCCGTCCCCTGCACCAGCGCCCGCCGCAGTCGCTGCCCCGTCATGCCCGTCCTCTCGACGTCCCGTCCGCCCGGTCCTGCCGGGGCCGGAGGGAGGGTAGGGGCACGGCGCCCGCGACGGGGCCTCCCGCGCTCCCGGAGCTCACCTTTCCCCGGCGCTCAGCCCGGCCGCCCGGGCCCGCTCCTCCACCGTCCGGACGGCGGCGCGCAGGTCCTCGAGGTGGCGCTGCACCGCCGTCGGCAGGGAGAGCACCTCCCGCCGCCAGGTGACGTTGATGCACCCGGCCACCCGGCCGTCGAGGCGGACCGGCATCGCGATCGACTCCCGGCCGTCGTCGACCTCCGAGCGCGGCCGGTCGTGGTCACCGCCGAAGTCCGGCGCGCGGACGCTGTAGCCGCGGCGCCGGGTGCTCTCCACCAGCCGGCGCAGAGCCTCGTCGTCGAAGGCCAGTCGGTCGGCGGGGGAGTTGCGGTGCCGAAGCCGGGCCACCACCGCCTCCAACTCCTGCTGCGGGCAGAACGCCAGGTAGGCCCGGCCGGAGGCCGACCCCAGCATGTTGACCCGGTAGCCGCGCGGCCGGGGCGGCAGGGCGTCGAAGTAGGTGCGCGAACTGTTGGTCTCCAGCGTCTCCATGTAGTCCAGCCGCGGCACCGAGAAGACCGACGGCCACTGCACCCGCGAGGAGAGCTCCGAGAGCACCGGCGAGGCGATCTCGGCGAGCCACTCCCCGTCGTCGGTCTCCACCCGCCGCTGCAGCGTGTGGCTGGGCAGGAACGCACCGTCGACCATCCGCTGCCAGACCAGGCCGTGCTGGTAGGCGGTCCAGAGGATGCGGGTCAGCGTCGGCTTGGGGATGCCGGTGGCCAGGTGCAGGTCGTGCAGGCTCGCGGCGCGCACGTCCTGGAGCACCTGAAGCACCTGCAGCCCCCGCGACAGCGACTCGACCGGCCGCACCCGGTACTCGCGCATGTCGGGCACCTCGCACTTTTCGCAGAGCGAAATCAGGGGACAAGAGTGTTGCCCATCACACCGCACCGGGGCCAGGGTTCCCTCCATGTCGAGCACGGCGTCGCGGGCCCGGACGGTCGCCGAGGGCGAGCTGCTCTGGACGCCGTCCCGGGAACGGGTCGAGCGCACCGCGCTGACCGCGTTCACCCGCTGGGCCGAGGGTCGCGCCGGGCGCACCTTCGCCGACTACGCGCAGCTGTGGGAGTGGTCGGTCACCGAGCTGGAGGACTTCTGGCAGGCGGTCTGGGACTGGTTCGACGTCCGCTCCTCCGAGCCGCCCACCGCCGTCCTCGCCGACCGCACCATGCCCGGGGCGCGCTGGTTCCCCGGTGCCCGGCTCAACTTCGCCGAGCACGTGCTGCGCGCCGAGCGGCCCGGCGACCCCGCGCTGCTGTTCCTGAGCGAGACCGAGTCGCTGCGCGGGCTGCCCTGGGAGGAGTTCACCCGCCAGGTGCGGGTGGTCGCCACCCACCTGCGGGAGCGGGGCGTGCGCCCCGGCGACCGGGTGGTGGCCTACCTGCCCAACGTGCCGCAAGCGATGGTGGCGATGGTCGCGGCCGCTGCCGTCGGCGCCATCTGGGCCGGCGTCTCGCCGGACTTCGGCGCCCGCGGAGCCCTCGACCGGCTCGGCCAGCTCCAGCCCACGGTCCTCCTCGCCGCCGACGGCTACCGCTACGGCGGGCGGGACTTCGACCGGCGCGGCGAGGTCGCCGAGATCGTCGCCGGGCTGCCGAGCCTGCGGGAGGTCGTCCACGTCCCGGTGCTCGGTCTGGAGGGGCCCGGCACCGCGTGGGCCGAGATCCTCGCGGGGCCCGACGTGCCGGCCGAGGAGTTCGGCTGCGAGCACGTGCCCTTCGACCATCCGCTGTGGGTGCTGTTCTCCTCCGGCACCACCGGCCTGCCCAAGGCGATCGTGCACGGGCACGGCGGCATCCTGCTCGAGCAGTTCAAGCTGCAGGCCTTCCACCTGGACCTGCGCGCCGGCGACCGGGCGTTCTTCTTCACCACCACCGGCTGGATGATGTGGAACTTCCTGGTCAGCATGCTGCTGCTCGGGGTCACGCCGGTGCTCTACGACGGCAACCCCGCTCATCCGGATGTCGACGTCCTGTGGCGGGCCGCGCAGGACAGCCGCGCGCGGCTGTTCGGTGCCAGCCCGACCTTCGTCGAGCTCATGGTCAAGGCCGGCGTCGTGCCCAGGGAGCGTTTCGACCTCTCCGCCCTGGAGATCGTCATGCCGGCCGGGTCGCCGGTGTCCCCGGCGGTGACCGCCTGGTTCTACGAGAACGTCAAGGACGACCTGTGGGTGGCCACCGGCAGCGGCGGCACCGACGTCTGCACCGGCTTCGTCGGCGGCGTGCCGACCCTGCCGGTGCGGGCCGGCGAGATCCAGGCCCGGTCGCTCGGGGTGGCCGCCGAGGCCTGGGACGACGCCGGCCGCCCCGTCGTCGGCCAGGTCGGCGAGCTGGTCATCACGCAGCCGATGCCCTCGATGCCGCTGTTCTTCTGGGGCGACGAGGACGGGTCCCGCTACCGGGCCAGCTACTTCGAGACGTTCCCCGGCGTCTGGCGGCACGGGGACTTCTTCGAGCTCAACGAGCGCGGCGGCTGCTTCGTCCGCGGCCGCTCCGACGCCGTCCTCAACCGGCAGGGCGTGCGCATCGGCACCGCGGAGATCTACCGCGTGGTCGAGGACGACCCGGCCGTCGTCACCTCGCTGGTGGTCAACCTCGACCTGCCCGGCGGCGGCTTCTTCATGCCGCTGTTCGTCGTGCTGGCACCCGGCGCCGTCCTGGACGACGAGCTGCAGGCGCGGCTGCGCCGGACGCTGCGCGAGGAGTACACCCCGCGGCACGTCCCCGACCGGATCGTCGCGGTCCGGGCTATCCCGCTGACCCGCAGCGGCAAGAAGATGGAGGTGCCGGTCCGCCGGCTCCTCCTCGGCGCCGACCCCGCCGCCGTCGCGGACCCGAACGCGATGGCCGATCCGAGCGCGCTGGCCGAGTTCGTCGAGTACGCCCGCACGCAGCGGGACTACT
>DATAAV010000406.1:0-5363 GCA_036259935.1 Geodermatophilus sp.
GCCGTCCTCACCGGAGGGCTGCCGCCCTCGCGCCGGAACGGGAGGACGGCGACGGCGCGGCGAGGATCGCGATCATGGCCGCGGGTCGCGGCGCCGGTCGCGGGGTCGCGGGCGCGGGGGCGGGCGCGGGCTTCGGGTCAGCGGCCGTCGAGCAGGCCGAGCAGGTAGTCGCCGTAGCCGCTCTTGGCCAGCGGCTCGGCGGCGCGGCGCAGGCCGTCGTCGTCCAGCCAGCCCTGGCGCCAGGCGACCTCCTCGATGCAGCCGATCTTGAGGCCTTGGCGCTCCTCGACGACCGAGACGAACTCCGTGGCCTGCCGCAGCGAGGCGAACGTGCCGGTGTCGAGCCAGGCGGTGCCGCGGTCCAGCACGGTGACGGTGAGCCGGCCCTGCCGCAGGTAGTGCTCGTTGACCGCGGTGATCTCCAGTTCGCCGCGCGCGCTGGGGCGGATGCTGCGCGCGACGTCGACCACCGAGGACTCGTAGAAGTACAGGCCCGGCACCGCGTAGGAGCTCTTGGGCTTCTCGGGCTTCTCCTCGATGGAGAGCACCCGGCCGTCCCGGTCGAACTCGACCACGCCGTAGTCGCTCGGGTTGGCCACGTGGTAGGCGAAGACGTGCCCGCCGTCGGGCGCGGGCAGCCGGCCCAGCGCCGTGCCCAGCCCGGCGCCGTAGAAGATGTTGTCGCCGAGCACGAGCGCCACCGCGGCGTCCCCGACGAAGTCCGCGCCGATGAGGAAGGCCTGCGCCAGTCCCTCCGGGCGCGGCTGGACGGCGTACTCGATCCGCATCCCGAGCCGGGTGCCGTCCCCGAGCAGCGCCCGGAAGGCGGCCTGGTCGGCCGGCGTGGTGATGACCAGGACCTCGCGGACGCCGGCCATCATCAGCGTGGACAGCGGGTAGTAGACCATCGGCTTGTCGTAGACGGGCATGAGCTGCTTGCTCACCGCCTGCGTGATCGGGTACAGGCGCGTGCCCGTGCCCCCGGCCAGGATGATCCCGCGCATGATCGCCGACCGTACCCAGCGTCGCGGCCGGATCGCTCTCCCGGGCGGTGGAGCACCTCGTACGGGGGAGGCGCCTCAGTCCGGGGTGCCCAGCCAGAGCCGGCCGACCAGCGAGGAGCCACCGGGCGTGCCGACCGGCTCCCACCGCGTCGTCCAGCCCTCGGCGTGCAGCTGGACGATGACCGCGCCCAGCAGCGCACCCAGGTTGAGCGCGGTCGTCGTCGACACGGTGTCGGTCAGGTGGACGTCGACCACGCCGTCGCCCTCGCCGCCGTAGCGGAACACCACCGGGAACTCCGGCAGTGCGGCGACGGCCACCCGGAACGCCTCGGCGACCGCGTCGAGCTCCCCGGCGCGGGGGACCAGCTGTTGCCCCGGCTCGCGGGTGGCCACGAGGTCGCGGCTGCCGTAGGGGAACAGGTCGCCGGGGCCCAGGCGCACCAGCGGGCGGGTGCCGGAGTCCTCCGCCGGCCGCTGGAAGGCCAGCCCGCGGACGACGGCCACCGGGACCCCGGCGAGCTTGCCCTTGACCAGGTCGGCGGCCGAGGCCAGCTCGTCGACGACGGCGACCTGGGTGGTCTCCAGCCGGTTGCCGTGCGCGTCCACCGCGCCGCGGTGGTCGGCGAGCGCGGTGATCCCGGCCGAGCCGACGGCGACGTCGGTCAGCCCCTCCCGCCAGGGCCGGCCGAAGGTGTCGCTCACCACGACCGCCACGTCCACGCCGAGCAGCTCCCGCAGCCGCGCCCGCAGCTCGCGGGCCGAGGCGTCGGCGTCGGCGGGCAGCAGCACCAGGGCGTCGCCGGGCACGTTCGAGGCGTCGATGCCGGCGGCCGCCACCACCCAGCCGTGCCGGGTCTCCACGATCCGCAGCGGCCCCCGCCGGGCCACCACGCGCACCGTCTCCTCGTCGATGGCCCGCTGGCGGGCGGCCTCCCGGTCGGCGCCGGGCTCGACGTGCACGATCCGCCCCTCGACCTTGGAGACGACCTTGGAGGTGACGACGACGACGTCCCCGTCGGCCAGCCAGGGGGCGGCGGCGGCGATGGCGCCGGCCAGGTCGTCGCCGGGAGCGAACTCGGGCAGCCCGCGGACCGGGTGGACCGAGATCCCACTCGGAACCGCGGCCCCGCCCTGAGCCTGCGAAGGATGGGGAGACGGCGGCCCCTCTGCAGGGCCCCGTCGCGAGCCTGCGAGCGGTGGGGGGCAGAGGGGTCCTTCTTCAGACACCGGCGGCGTCCAGGGCGGCGCGGGCCAGGGCGGCGGTGGCCTCCGGCGAGGACATCAGCAGCGGCACGGCGCGGACGTCCACACCGGGCACCTCGGCGGGGTCGCCGGTGTGCACGAGCCAGGCGTCGAGCAGGCCACCGGCCGCGCGGGCCCCGTAGTGCCGGCCCACGCCCTCGGCGCTCACCTCGACCCCGACCACCGGCAGGCAGCGGTCGGCCATCCCGCGCACCACCTCGCCGCCGACGATGGGGGAGATCCCGACGATCCGGCCGGGCGTGGCCAGCAGCGCCTCGCGCATCCCGGGGACCCCGAGCACCGTCCCGATCGACACCACCGGGTTGGAGGGGGCGAGCAGCACCGCGTCGGCGGCGGCGAGGGCCTCGGGGACGCCCGGAGCCGGGCGCGCGGTGTCCACGCCGACCTGCACGAACGCCGACGCCTTCAGCGCGGCCCGGTGGCGCACCCACCACTCCTGGAAGTGGATCGCCCGCTGCCGGCCGGTCTCCGGGTCGGCGACGACCACGTGCGTCTCCACCCGCTGGTCGCTCATCGGCAGCACGGTCACGCCGGGCCGCCAGCGGTCGGCCAGCGCCGCGGTCACCTGGGACAGCGGGTAGCCGGCGTCGAGCATCCGGGTGCGGATCAGGTGCGTGGCGAGGTCACGGTCGCCCAGGCCGAACCAGGTCGGCTCCGCGCCGTAGGCGGCCAGCTCCTCCTTGACCGTCCAGGTCTCGCCCTTGCGGCCCCAGCCGCGGTCGACGTCGATGCCGCCGCCGAGGGTGTAGACGACGGTGTCGAGGTCCGGGCAGATGCGCAGCCCGTGGAGGGTCACGTCGTCGCCGGTGTTGACCACGGCGGTGATCTCCGCCTGCGGCACGGCGGCCCGCACGCCGCTCAGGAAACGGGCTCCGCCCACCCCTCCGGCGAGCACCACGATCTGCACGAAAGTCATCGTGCCCGATGGGCAGTTGTCGACTGTTTGCCGGGCGTGTCGGTGGTTGCTGCGAGAAGTGACGAACACCGTGTGACGAATGGGGCTGGTGTGGCCACGTGCTTACACCGGGCGAAGTTGACGGCTACGCAACGACACGCGTGTAATTCCCGCGGTGTCATCGAGTGCTGAGCGACCCGGGAATTCGTCCCGCGGAACGCGCACCGGGACGAGAGCGAGAGGGGACGCATTCGTCATGGCCGAGGTTTCGTGGTTGAGCGACTACGTCAGCGCGTCGGAGCGGTCCGGGGACCGCGGGGGGTTCTCCGGGCAGGGCTTCGCCGGGCTGTGGAGCGCGGGCCTGCAGGCCGACGCCCAGTCCTGGCAGGAGCGCGCGCTGTGCGCCGAGACCGACCCCGAGGCGTTCTTCCCCGAGAAGGGCGGCTCGACCCGTGAGGCCAAGAAGATCTGCACCGGCTGCGAGGTCAAGGCCGAGTGCCTGGAGTACGCGCTGGCCAACGACGAGCGCTTCGGCATCTGGGGCGGGCTCTCCGAGCGGGAGCGCCGCCGGCTGCGCCGCCGCGCCGTCTGAGCAAGGATCCCGTGCCCCCCACCGCTCGCAGGCTCGCGGCGGGGCTCTGCACGGGGCCGGGACCGCACAGCGCCGTGTGACACCGACCCGCACCTCCCACAGCCGCCGACGGCCCGCCGTCGGCGGCTGTGGTCGTATGGGGACGTGCACACGCGGGTCGCGGCCGGGCGGGCCCGGGTGGTCCGCGAGATCCGCGCGGCCGGGCCGCTGACCGCCGCCGTCGCCGCGCCGGTCCTCGCCCGCGGCCCCTGGCTGACCGCCGTCCTCAACGTGCAGGCGGCGCAGCGGCCGCCCCGCATCCGGCCGGTGGCGGTCGTGGTGGAGCGCGACCGGCAGGACCGCCCCGACGGGCTGGCCCTGCTGGTCCTGCGGCGGCGCGGCCTGGGGGTCGCCGCCACCCTGCTGGGGGACGGCGTCGAGCCCCTCCCCGGCGGCCGCCCGACCGCCCGCATCCCAGTCCGGGACGACGACGCCGCCGCGGCCCTGGCCGCCGGCGTGCTGGACCTCCTGGCCTCGCTGCGGCGGCCGTGGACCCTTCGGCTGGCCGGCCTTCCCCTGGGCGACCCGACGCTGCGCGCGCTGGGCCGGCTGCGCCCGGAGGCGGCGTTCGGCAACGCCCGCAGCTGGCGGCTGGTCGACGAGCTCGACCAGGCCGGTGCGGTGCGCCGCAGCCGCGACCCCCGGGAGCTGGAGCGCTGGCTGCCGGCGCTGCTGACGCGGGAGCCCGACCGGCGTGCGCGGGCGTTCCTGCGGGCGGCGGCCCGGCTGCACGCGGCCACCGGCGAGCTGGAGCTGGCCGTGGTGGCCGACGGCGACCGGCTGCGGGCCGGGTTGCTGACCCTGGTCGACGACGCCGACCGGTGGCCGTGGTGGGGCAGCTCGGACGTCGGCGGCCTGCGCCGCGAGATGGGCTCCCCGGTGGTCGGCCTCACCCTCGCCGAGGGGCTGCGCGGCGCGGTGCGGATCAGCCGGCGTAGCGCAGGACGTTGAGCCCCCGCCTGTCGACCGTCTCGGCCCGGTCGGTGCCCAGGAACAGCACCGCCTCGGCCGGCGCGCTGCCGTTCCGGACCCGCTCCTCGGGCGCGGCGCTGACGGTGAGCTCGTAGACCCGGCCGGTGTAGACCGGCGCGCTGCCGTTCGGGCGGACGTAGGTGGGGAAGCGGCCGGTGATCCGCAGCGTGCCGTCCTGCCGGGTCACGGTCAGGGCGGGGGAGGGCAGGTCGGCGTACTCGGTGCCCGCCCGGACGCAGCCGGCCGCCTCCGGGTCCTCGGGCGCGGCGTCGGCCAGGCAGTTCCACAGCGGCAGCCGCACGTGGGCCAGGGCCGCGTACCCCGCCTCCCCGGCTTCTCCGGTGACGGTGACGCTCATCGCCGGATACGTGGCGGTGACCCCGACCGCGCGCTGCTCGAGGACCAGGCCGCGGAAGGTCAGCCGGGCGGCCACGCCGTTCTCGCCCAGCGGGACCGACCGGGTGGCCAGCGTGCCGGCGCCGGGCGCCCCGGATGCCGGCGCTTCCGGCACGGGCGGCAGGTCCGGCGGCGGCGCGGCCGGCGCCGGGGCGGCGGTGGTCGAGGACGCCGGCGGGCGGCTGGCGGGCGTCCCGCCCGG
>DATAAV010000407.1:0-12633 GCA_036259935.1 Geodermatophilus sp.
CGCGACGCGGTGGCCGCCCAGCGCTCCCGGTTCGGCGGCATCAAGTGGGGGGCGGCGTTCTTCGGGTGGCTGTCGGCGAACGGCCTGGCGGTCCTGCTCATCGCCCTGGTCTCCGCCGCCGGCGTGGCGCTCGGCCTGACCCGGGGTGACGTGCTGCCCACCGACGAGGCGGCCGCGCAGGCCGACACCATCGGACTGGCCGGCGGCGTCGCGCTGCTGGCGATCCTGTTCCTGGCCTACCTCGCCGGCGGGTACGTGGCCGGGCGGATGGCCCGCTTCGACGGCGCCCGGCAAGGCCTGGCGGTGTGGCTCATCGGCCTGCTCGTCGTCGTGGTCCTCTCGGTGGCCGGCTACCTGCTCGGCCGCGAGTACAACGTTCTCGAGGCGCTCAACCTGCCGCGCATCCCCATCGACGAGGGCACCGCCACGACCGCGGGCCTGGTGACGCTGCTGGGGATGGTCGTGGTCACGCTGCTCGGAGCGGTCCTCGGCGGCACGCTCGGCACCCACTACCACCGCCGGGTGGACCGCGCGGGGTTCTCCGCCTGACCGGGCTCCGCGGGCCGACGTTGTGTCGGCCGGGGCTCCTAGGCTGCCGGCATGTGCCGGAACATCCGCCCGCTGGCCAACTTCGCGCCGCCGGCCACGGAGAGCGAGATCGAGGCCGCGGCGGTGCAGTACGTGCGCAAGATCAGCGGCACGACCCACCCGTCGCGGGCCAACGCGGAGGCCTTCGAGCGCGCCGTCGCCGAGGTGGCCGACGCCTCCCGCCGGCTGCTGGCCGCGCTGGTCACCACCGCACCGCCCAAGGACCGGGAGGTCGAGGCGGCCAAGGCGCGGCAGCGGGCCGCCGCCCGCTACGGCACCTGACCGCCGGCCGCTGAGGGCGCCTCGACGACCCGCCCGCTCAGGAACCCGGCTCGCGGGAGACGCGTTCCGGATCCGGAGTGCGGAACGGCGGCGGGTCGGCGTGCTGCCCGCCGGCGTCCGCGGACGGCTGCTCCTCCCGGTCGGCGTCCTCGGGCCGGTCGGGTTCCTCCCCGCCGATGCCGAACCCGGGGGCGGGTTCGGGCGCGCCGGCGCCGGGATCGGCGGCGGGGATGCCCTGGTCCCCGGTGGGCAGGTTGGGCTCGAACGGTTCCGACATCGACATGCTCCGGCCTTACCCCCGGCCGGGGTCTCGCGCACGCCCGGCCGCTCACACGATGCGGGCACCCGTCCGCTGCACCCTCGGCGAGCCGGCCGGCACGCGCCAGGACGTCGACCACACCGCGGCCGACCGCGGGTCCGTGCGGTCGGCCAGCGCGTACCAGTCCATCTGCGCGGCGGCGGGCGTCACCTCGAGCACGCAGAAGCCGTGCGAGGCCAGGTCCAGGTGCCGCACGTGCGGGTTGCGCTCGCGGATCGCCGCTGCCGCCGCGCGCCCCCGTGCCTCGCCGCCCGACCCGTCGGCGATCGCGTCGCTGGTCACCGAGGGGCAGGCGAACTCCACGCCGACGCTCTCCCCGGTCGTCGCGTAGGCCAGCGGATCGGCGGGCAGGTCGCTGGCCCACCCGGAGTGCTGGTCGCCGGTCAGGAACACCGCGTTGCGGACGCCGTGCTCGACCAGGTGCTCCACCACCCGGGCCCGGTCGGCCGGGTAGCCGTCCCACTGGTCGACGTTGACGCCGGCCGGGAGCCGGACGGGGGCGAACATCACCGAGGTGCCGACCAGCGTCCACTGCACGTGCCGGTCGGCCAGCCCGTCGAGGAGGAAGGACATCTGCTCCGTGCCGGTGATCGACCGCCGCCGGTCGGCCAGCCGGGGATCCGACGGCGAGCCCACCGGCCGGTCCCGGTGGCTGCGCAGGTCGAGCATCGTGAGGACGGCCAGCCGCCCGAACCGCAGCCGCCGGTAGAGCGGGTCCCCCGCCGCCCAGCGCACCGGCATCCACTCGGCGTAGGCGCGGCGGGCCGCCGCCCGGCGCGCCGCCCACTCCCCCTCGACGCCCGGCGTGTGGTTCTCCGCGCCGCCGGACCAGGCGTCGTTCGCCGTCTCGTGGTCGTCCCAGGTCACCACCCAGGGCAGCGCCGCGTGCAGGGCCTGCAGGTCCGGATCCGACCGGTACTGGGCGTGCCGCCGGCGGTAGTCGGCGAGGGTCACCGTCTCGCACGGCGGGTCGTGCGGGCGGACGACGACGCCGCTGGCCTGGTAGCCGCCCGGGCCGTACTCGTACAGGTAGTCGCCGAGGTGCACGACCACGTCGAGGTCGTCGCGGGCGGCCAGGTGCCGGTAGGCGCCGAACCAGCCCGCCTGGAGGTTCGCGCAGGAGACGACGGCCATCCGCAGCCGGCCGACCGCGGCGCCGGGATCCGGCGCGGTCCGGGCCCGCCCGGCCGGGGAGACCGCCCCGCGGAAGCCGAACCGGTACCAGTACGTCGTCGACGGCTGCAGTTCGGCGACGTCGACGGTGACCGTGTGGTCCCGCTCCGGCCCGGTGGTGACCGAGCCGCTGCGGACGATCCGCCGGAAGCCGTCGTCGGTGGCGACCTCCCAGCTCACGGTGCACTCCGGGCCGCGGCCGGAGCCGGGTGTCGCCGCCGGGTCGGGCGTGACCCGGGTCCAGAGCACCACCGCCGTCGACCACGGGTCCCCGGAGGCGACGCCGTGCGCGAAGAGCGTGCGGTCGAGCCGGGCCGCGGCCGGTGCCGGCGGCGGGGGGCGTCCGGCCGGCCCGTCGGGACCGGGGGGACCCACCAGGGCCGCGCCGGTGAGGGCGCCCCCGAGCAGCAGCGCGCGCCGCCGGGTGACCGGGCGCAGGAGCCCGCCCGTCTCCGGCGTCCTCCCCCGGGACCACGGAGGGGGGAACGGCACGGCGCGCAGCGTCCTCGCCCGCGCCGGGTGGCACCAGAGCGTTCCGCGCGGGCGGGCCGGGGACGCCCGTCCGGGTGTCGGGTTCACCCGATCGGGTGACCCCTCCGGTCGGCATGGGGAGTGGCGAGCACCGCTCCTGACCGGGGGCTTGCCCGGACCGAACTGCGGGTACGGGGGGCGGTCCCAGCAGGAGGTGGTCCACATGCACGGCGCCCACGAGGAGACGCACTCCCAGCGCATCAACCGCGAGCTGATGGAACTGCTCAACGAGCTCCGCGTCGCCCTGCCGGGCGTGCAGTTCCTCTTCGCCTTCCTCCTCATCGTGCCGTTCTCGCAGAACGTCGACCGGACCACGGACTTCCAGCGCGGCGTCTACTTCGTGACGCTCGTGGCCGTCGCCGTGGCGACCGGCCTGCTGATCGCGCCGGCGGCCCAGCACCGGGTGCTGTTCCGCCAGCAGGACAAGGAGAACCTGCTGCGCCGCAGCCACCGGTCCGCCTTCGCGGGGCTGGTCGTCCTCGCCGTCGCCATCGTGGCGGCGGTGCTGCTGGTGGTCGATGTCCTGTTCAGCAGGACCCAGGCGTGGGTGACCGCCGGCGCGGTGGCCGCCCTGCTGGCGTGGTGGTGGATCGCCGTGCCCTTCTGGCAGCGCGCCCACAACCGCCAGGACCAGCCGGACGACCGAACGGACGAGGTGGTCCGGGAGGGGGAAAGGGTCGCCTAACCTGACGGCGTGACTGCTGCGGCGACGGCCGACCGGATCCAGCCGTCCCCGCAGCGGGACGCCGCGCCGCCGCCCCGGCGGTGGTCGCCGGTCGAGCTGCTGCCGCCGGCGCTGGTGACCGTGCTCGGCATGGTGCTCCTGCTGCCGGGCCACGGGTTGTGGTTCGACGAGCTGTTCACCGCCGAGGTGGCCCGGCTGCCGCTGGACGAGATCCTCTCGGCGATCGTCGGCGGCCGGGGAACGACCAGCTACCTGGCCGACGTCCCGCCGTCGTACAACGCGCCGTACTACCTGGTGGTGCACGCCTGGATGTCACTGCCGGGGTTGGGCGGCGACACCTCGCTGCGGGCGCTGTCGCTGCTGGCCACCGCCGGCGGGATCGCGCTGATCACCCGGGCGGTCGCCCGGTCGGCCGGGCGGGCGTCCGGGGTGCTCGCGGGAACGGTCCTCGCCTGCGGCCCGCTGCTGCTCGAGCAGGCCGTGGAGGCGCGCAGCTACGGGCTGGTCGTGCTGGCCACCGGGGGGGCGCTGCTCGGGCTGGTCCGCCGGCTGCAGGAGCCGCCGCGCGGGCTGCTGCTGTTCGGGCTGGCCGGCGCGGGCATGGGGCTGGCGCACTGGTACGCCGTCACCGTCCTGGCCGCCTTCGTCGTCGCCGCGCTGCTCCTGAGCGGCCGCCGGGCCGTGCCGGTCGCCGTCACCGGGGCGCTGGCGACGCTGCCGGCGCTCGGGCTGGTCGCGGTCAACCTGCTCAACGGCACCGGCGCGCGCAACGCGGAGCACCTGCGCGACACCGAGGGCACGCTGGCCGACCGGGCGGTCGAGGCGTGGGCCGGGGGCAGCACGCCGCTGCTGTACCTCACCGTCGGCCTGGCGGTGCTGGGCGCGCTGCGCGCCGTCGGGGTCCGGGTGGTGGGCGTCTGCTGGGTGCTGGTGCCGCTGCTGCTGCTGCTCGCCGCGGAGCTGGTCCGCCCGGTCTACCACCCCCGCTACCTGCTGGCCGGGCTGCTCGGCCTCGGCGTCCTGGCCGCGGTCGGTGCGCTGTGCGCGCCCCGCGCGGCCCGCGCGCCCGTCGCCGCCCTGCTGGTGGCCTGCTCCCTGCTGGCCGCTTTTCCGCTGGCCGGCCGGGAACCCCGGGAGCGCGCCGACGAGGTGGTGCAGCTGCTGGCGCAGCGGCAGCGGCCCGGTGAGCCGGTGGTGGCGGCCGACCAGCGGGCCGCGACCGGGCTGGACCACTACGTCCGCACGCTGGCGCCCCGGCTGCGGGCCGACGTCGTGCTCCCGCCGGCCGACGCGCCGACCGGGGCCGACCGGGTGTGGATGGTCCGCCGGGTGATCGACGGGGACGTCGTCGCCACGGACGACGACGCGGTCCTCGCGGCGGCCGGCCTGCGGCTCACCGCCGGCTACGAGTTCCCCGCCGCCAAGACCGACCTCGTGGTGCAGCTGTGGGAGCGGCCGGCGGGCTGAGCGGGGTCAGCGGCGGCGCAGCGCCCAGGACAGCGAGCGCACCGACTGCGCCAGCCGGGCCCGGGCGGTCCACGCCGAGCGGCCCTCCGGCCGCCGGTCGCGGACCACCGGCACGCTGGCCACCGGCAGCCGGGCGAGCCCCACGGCCAGCACGACGCTGGGTGCCCCGGCCGCCAGCACGGCCTCCCGCGCCGCCGGCCCCAGGGCGAGGAAGGCACCGGCGTCGGGCGGCAGGCCGGTCAGCCGGGCCGCCACGCGCCGGTGCGCGGTGCCGGTGAGCCGGCGCAGCGGGGACTCGTAGCTGCCCCGCCGCCCGGCGAAGACCGCCGCCACGTCCCCCTCGGCCAGCCGGTCCAGCAGCACCGGCACCGCCTCGGGCGGGTCCTGCAGGTCGGCGTCGAGGCAGACCCAGGCGCCGGCGTCGGCCTCGTCGGCCAGCCCGCGGCCGAGCGCGGCGTGCTGGCCGACGTTGGCCGCCAGCACCGTGACGGCGATCCGCGGGTCGGCCGCGGCCAGGCCCTGCGCCACCTGCGCGCTGCCGTCCGGAGAGGCGTCGACGACCAGCCGCAGCCGCCAGTCCCGGCCGGCCAGCGCCGCGGCCAGCCGCTCGGCCAGCGGAGCCAGCGTGGCCTCGTTGCGGTACACCGGCGCGACCACCGCGACGCGCGGGTCGGAGCTCACGGGCCGGCGGCCCAGGTCCGCGCGAGGCCCTCGGCCAGGTCGACCGTCGGCCGCCAGCCGAGCAGCTCGCCGGCCGCCCGCGGATCGCTGACCCAGTCGGCGGTGTCCCAGTCCCGGCCGGGGTGCGCGCCGGGAGCGGTGCGGATCGGCCGCCCGGTGACCCGCTCGGCGGTGGCGACCAGGTCCTCGGTGCTCGTCTGCACCCCCGTGCCGATGTTGAGCACCTGCCCGGGCGGCAGCTCCTCGGCCTGCGCGGCCCGCACGCACGCGTCGACGACGTCGCCGACCCACACCCAATCCCGCCGGCTCACCCGCGCCGGCAGGGGCACGGTCGCCCCGGTGCGGGCGGCGGTCAGGACGACGGGGACCAGCCGGGTCGGGTGGTCGCCGGGACCGTAGACCTGGAAGGCCCGCAGCACCGCCGCCCGGATGCCGCGCTCGGCCGCGGCCGCCTGCAGCAGCAGCGACCCGGCGGCCTTGGTCGCGCCGAAGAAGCCCCGCGGGCGCAGCGGCGCGTCCTCGGCCAGCGGGGCCGGGCCGGCGGCGTACTCGGTGGAGGAGCCCAGCCGGACGACGGCCCCGCAGCGGTCGGGCAGCGCGTCGACCAGCCACGGGCTGGTGTTGACCGCGACGGTGGCCGCCCGCTGTGCGGCGGTCGCCTTGGCCCGGCCCGCGGCGAGGGAGAAGACGACGTCCGGGTCGGCGGCCCGCACCGCCGCGGCACCGGCGTCGGGATCGGCGAGGTCGACCTGCTGCCGGGTGAGTGCGACGACGTCCCAGCCGTCGGCCCGCAGCCGGGCGACCAGGTGCCGGCCGACGAACCCGCCGGCACCCGTGACCAGTGCCCTCATGCGGCCCTCAGGCGGGCTGCGCCACGGGCAGCTCGCCGGTGGCCGCCACGACGAACGCCGCGTGCCGCTCGCCGACCACCGAGGGGGCGGCCCCCCGCATGTCGGCCAGGGAGGACAGCAGCCGCGGCACCTCGACGTACGGGTCCCGGCCGGCCATGTCGGCGGTGAACGACCGGCGGAGGAAGGTGAAGTCGGTGCCCAGCCGGACCAGCTCGGCGGCCAGCAGGTCGCCGGGCACGGGGAAGCCGCCCCCGGGCAGGGTCAGCCCGCCGACGCCGAAGGGCTGGTGCACCACGGCGCGGACGGCGTCGACGGTGCCGTCGGCCAGCGGCCGGAAGAGCTGGTCGGAGCGGCGGTCGATGCGCAGGTCGTTGAGGCCGACGTAGATCCGCGACAGCGGCCGCCGGGCCAGGAGCGCGGCCCGGTCGACGGCGTCCTGGGTCTCGATCAGGATGCCGAGCCCGCAGCGGCCGGCCACCAGGTCGAGGGTCCGGTCGACCTCCTCGGGGGTGCGGACCATCGGCAGCAGCAGCTCGTCGGCTCCCCGGGCCAGCGCCTCGGCCACCTCCCCGGCCGTCCACGGGCCGAAGCCGTTGATCCGGCAGAGCAGCCGCCCGTCGGTGGCCGCACGCATCCGCGCGAGGTCCTCGGCGGTGTCGGCGTTGATCTGGGTGCCCTCCCCCAGCTGCCGGCGGAGCTTTCCGCGGCGTTCCCAGTCGACGACGATCCCGGCTGCCCCGGCGGCCACCACGTCGTGCCCCCAGCGGGGATCGACCGTGAAGAGGAAGAGGTCCACGCCGGTGAGCTTAGGCACACCTAACCCGCGTCCGTACGGGCCCCCGCCGAGTCGCTCGCAGATCGTCAGGCGACCGCGGGAGCGGCCGGCCCGGGAGCTGGGTCGGCCGGGCCGGGGGCGGGGTCGGCCGGCCCCGGCGCGGGACCGGCCGGGCCGGGGGCGGGATCGGCCGGGCCGGTCAATGGCGCGGGAAAGGGCAGCGCACCGCCGAGCACGCGGATCGACACGTCCTGCCCGGCCACGGGCAGCTCCCGGCCGTCGAGGCGGGCGCTGACCTTGAGCCCGGTGGGCAGGTCGAGCGTCACCCGCGCGTCGTGCCCGAAGAAGTCCACCCGGCGCACCCGGGCCACCGGCCCGGCCGGCCCGGGCTCGCCGAGCCGCAGCTGCTCCGGCCGCAGCAGCACCCGCATCGGGCCGTCCGCGCAGGGCCGCTCCAGCTCGAGTGCGCCGAGCGCCGAGTGCGCCCGCCCGGCCCGGACCTCGGCGTCCAGCACGATCGCCTCACCGACGAACGCGGCGACGTCGAGGTCGCGGGGGCTGCGGTAGAGGGTGCGCGGATCGGCCAGCTGCACCAGCCGGCCCCCGCGCAGCACGGCCACCTGGTCGGCCATCGACAGCGCCTCGGCCTGGTCGTGGGTGACCAGCACCGCCGTCGCCCCGGTGGCGGCCAGGGCCTCGGCGACGGCCTGCCGGGTCTCCTCGCGCAGGGAGGCGTCGAGGGAGGAGAACGGCTCGTCGAGCAGGACCAGCGCCGGCCGGGGGGCCAGCGCCCGGGCGAGCGCCACCCGCTGCTGCTGGCCGCCGCTGAGCTGGTGCGGGGAGCGCTCGGCCAGGCCGGCGTCCAGGCCCACCAGTGCGAGCAGCTCGTCCACCCGGCCGCGGTCGCGGCGCTGCCGGCGCGGCAGCCCGAAGGCGACGTTGCCGGCCACCGTCAGATGGGGGAACAGCCCGCCCTCCTGCGGCACGAAGCCGATGCCGCGGCGGCGGGCCGGCACGCAGAGACCGGGGCCGGCCACGACCCGGCCGCCCAGCTCGATGGTGCCGGCGTCGGGGTCGTCGAAGCCGGCGATCAGCCGCAGCAGGGTGGTCTTCCCGCAGCCCGAGGGCCCCAGCAGCGCCGTGAGGCTCCCCGCGGGGACGTGCAGGTCGACGCCGGTGAGCACCGGCGTCGCCCCGAAGGACTTCGTCACGTCCCGGACGGTCAGGTAGCTCATCGGGTCGGACCTCTTCGGGCGGTCATGTCGTCAGCCCTCGCCGGGCGTCGCGGGACAGCAGCACCGTGGCCGGTGCCGAGAGCAGGACCATGACGACCGCGTAGGGGGCGGCCGCGCCGTACTCCAGGGCGCTGCTCGCCGACCAGAACGCCGTGGCCAGCGTGGTCGTTCCGGTGGGCGCGAGCAGCAGCGTCGCGGTCAGCTCGGTCACGACGGCGAGGAAGACCAGCGCCGCGCCCGCGCCGATGCCCGGAGCGAGCAGCGGCAGGGTCACCCGGCGCAGCCGGTCGGGGGTGGAGGACCCCAGGGAGGCGGCGACGTCGTCGTAGAGCGGCGGGAACTGCTCGACGGCGGCGCGGACGGTCACCACCGCCCGGGGCAGGAAGAGGATCGCGTAGGCGGCCAGCAGCACCGGCACGGTCTGGTAGAT
This sequence comes from Geodermatophilus sp., assembly GCA_036259935.1. Lineage (GTDB taxonomy): Bacteria > Actinomycetota > Actinomycetes > Mycobacteriales > Geodermatophilaceae > Geodermatophilus. Next base: position 9,018 of record DATAAV010000407.1, read on the forward strand.
CCAGGGGGTGGCGCGGATGCTGATCGTCACCAGGGCCAGGGCGATGACGATCGCCGGCACCGAGCTACCCAGGTAGGTGCTGCGCTCCAGCAGCGTGGCGGTCCTCCCGCGGGCCCGCACGGCGGTCCACCCGGTGGGCAGCGCCATCGCCGTGGTGACGACGGCGGCCGCGGCGGCCAGGGTGAGCGTGGTGCCGGTGGTGGTGGCCAGCCGGTCGAGGTCCAGCTCCGTCGAGGAGCCGGTGACCATCCAGAAGGCCAGGCTGCCCAGCGGCACCGCGACCGACAACCCGACCAGCGCGGCCAGCCCGGCGAGCGCGGGGACACAGAGCGCGCCCAGGCGCACCCGGCGGGCGGGCCGGGCGACGCCGCCGCCGGTGCGCGCGTAGCCCCGCCGTCCGCGCAGCCGCAGCTCGGCGAGCAGCAGGACCAGGCAGAGCAGGACCAGGACGCCGGCGAGCATCGTCGCGCCGGGGCCGTTGAAGGTGGCCCGGTACTGGTCGTAGATCGCCGTGGTGAAGGTCGGGTAGCGCAGCATCTGCAGGGCGCCGAACTCGGCCAGCACGTGCAGCGCGATGAGCAGGCCGCCGCCGAGCACCGCGACTCGCAGCTGCGGCAGCTGCACCCGCAGGAAGACCGCCCAGCCGGACAGGCCCAGGCCGCGGGCGGTCTCCTCCAGCGCGGGGTCCAGGCCGCGGAAGGCGGCGACCACCGGCAGGTACACGAACGGGAAGTAGGACAGCGTCACGACCAGCAGGGCGCCGCCGTAGGTGTCCAGTCCGGGGAGCAGCGAGATCCAGGCGTAGCTGTTGACGAAGGCCGGCACCGCCAGCGGCGCGACGAACAGCACGTGCCAGACCCGGCGGCCGGGCACCGCGGTGCGCTCCACCAGCCACGCGGCCGCGACGCCGAGGACCGCGCAGAGCAGCACGGTGCCGCCGACCAGCCGGGTGGTGTTCCACAGCAGCTCGGCGACCCGGGGCCGCAGCACGAGCTCGTCGATGCCGCTCCAGCCGACGTCCACGGTGTAGGCGGCGATGTAGCCCAGCGGCAGCAGGGCCAGCGCCGCCACCGCCGCGGCGAGCAGCAGCGGGACCGGGGAGTGCCGCCGCCGGCGTCCCGGGGCGGACACCGCCGCGACCCGGGGCGCCGGACCGGCCGGCGTCCCCGGGCCTGCGGCCGGCGACACGGGAGCGCTCAGAGCAGGCCCACTTCCTGCATCAGCTCGGTGACCCGCTGCTGGTCGAGCGAGCCGGGGTCGACCGGCGGTGCCTGCAGGGTGTCCAGCGGCGGCAGGACCTCGGCCGAGGCGACCCCGCTGCCGACGGCGTACTCCAGCGCGGTGCTCTCGGCCAGCCGCTCCTGGGCCGCGGGGCTGGTCAGGTAGTCGACGAGCAGCTGGGCCTGCTCGGCCTGGTCGGAGGAGGCGAGCACGCCGGCGCCGGAGACGCTGACGAAGGCGCCCGGGTCCTGGTTGCGGAAGTAGTGCAGGACGACGTCGTCGCTCTGCAGCCCGTTCTCGGCGCGGTCGCGGTACCAGTAGTAGTGGTACATGACGCCGACGTCGATCTCGCCCTCGTCGGCGGCGGTCATCACCGCGGTGTTGCTCTGGTAGATGTCGGCGTTCCGCTCCAGCCCCTGCAGCCAGGCACGGGTGGCGTCCTCGCCGCGCATCGCCAGGACGGCGGCGACGATCGCCTGGAAGTCCGGGCCGCCGGCGGCGATGCCGACGCGGCCCCGCCACTCCGGGTTCGCCAGGTCGAGGATCGACGCCGGCAGCTGCTCCACGGGGACGACGGTGGGGTTGTGGACGAGCACGGTGGAGCGGGCGGCGAAGCCGGTCCAGTTCCCCGACGAGGGCCGGAACTGCTCGCCGACCTGGGCGAGGGTGGCCGGCTCCAGCTGCGTGAGCAGCCCTTCGCGGTCGAGGATGTCCATCGCGGGGCTGTTCTCGGTGAGGAACACGTCGGCCGGTGAGGCGTCCCCCTCCTGCACGATCTGGTTGGCCAGCTCTGCGTCGTTGCCGTCGCGGAACTCCAGCGCGACGCCCGTCGCCTCGGTGAAGTCGCGCAGCATCGTGCGCACCAGGTTCTCGTGCTGGGCGCTGTAGACGGTGAGCGGCTCCGACCCGGAGGCGTCGTCGGAGCCGCAGCCGGCGACCACCCCGGCGACGGCCAGGGCGGACAGGAAGGCGGCGGTCGTCCGCCCGGACCTGGTCACGAACATCCTCCTGGAGATAGGCAAGGCAGACCTAACCAGAAGTGGTACCACGGCCGGCGGCCGATCGGTCCGGCGGGCGTCGGCTACAAAGGTCGACATGACCTCCGCACCGCCCACCCCCCGGCTGCGCACGGCCCGCTTCGCCGAGCTCGGCCCGTTCGAGGTCTACGGCCTGTGCCGGCTGCGGGTGGACGTCTTCGTCGTCGAGCAGCAGTGCCCGTACCCGGAGCTGGACGGGCGCGACGTCGAGCCGGCCACCGTGCACCTGTGGCACGAGGTCGACGGCGTGCCCGTGGCCACCATCCGGGTGCTCGACAACGGGGACAGCCGGGCGATCGGCCGGGTGGCGACCGCCCCCGCGTTCCGGGGCCGGGGCCTGGCCGCGGAGCTGATCGCGGCAGGCATCGACCTGTGCGCCGGCGCCCCGATCACGCTGGGCGCGCAGGCCCACCTCGAGGGCTGGTACGAGCGGTTCGGCTTCCGCCGCAGCGGGCCCGACTACGTCGAGGACGGGATCCCGCACCTGCCGATGCGCCGGGAGCCGCGCTGACCGGCGCCGTCGTGGACCCGGCCGAGCTCCTGCGGACGGCGGCGGACCGGCTCGAGGCCCTGGCGGCCCGGAGCACGCCGGGCGACTGGCGGATCGGCGGCCTGCTGGCCAGCCGCCCCGAGGTGATCGCGCACGCTCCTGGAGGAGGGACCGAGCACGTGGCCGAGGCGCGGGCCGGCAGCGCGGCGTGGATCGCCGCCCTCTCCCCCGCGCTCGCCGGGCCGCTGGCCGCCTGGCTGCGCGCAGCGGCCGCCGCCGACCCGGTGGAGGACGCGCCGCTCGCGCTGGCCCGGGTGCTGCTCGACCGGTTGCCGTGACGCGGGAAGGCCCGGCACCCCCCCGCGGTGCCGGGTCTCCCCGCGAACGGCCACGGATCACCCTACGGAACGGAACCGTTTCTGTCCGATACGCCCGTGACGTCTGGGGTGCGACATGCGTCACGTGCCACCGGAGTCGTCAGCCGACCCGTGGGGCACCGGCGGAACGCGGCCCGGCGCCGAGCCGCAGACGGCGCACCCGACCGAAGGGCTTGTAGACCGACAGCGCCAGGGTGACGACCAGGACGATCGAGGCGGCACCGGAGTTGCGCACGAGCACCCACCGGTCGGCGAGCGAGACGGCCACCCCGGCCTGCGCCGCATCGGCCGCGCCGTCCAGCGCGGGGGTCAGCACGGCGAGCGCCAGCACCACACCGGCGCTGGTCAGCACGAATTTCAGGGCGACCCACCAGTGGCGGAACAGGCCCCACGGGGTGAGCGGGGCCAGCGCCAGCCCGCTGAGCAGTGAGGCGAGGGCGAGCGGGATCAGCAGCGTCGTCGCGACCAGCTCGGCCGCCGGGTACACCGCC
>DATAAV010000408.1:0-2507 GCA_036259935.1 Geodermatophilus sp.
GTGCGCTGCCGGGCCGGCCGGCCGATCGCCGCGGCGATCGCCTCGAGTTCGGCGATGGTCTTCAGTGAGCCGTTCTCGCTGCCGGCCATCCGGCTGATCGTCTCCTCCATCAGCGTGCCGCCGAGGTCGTTGGCGCCGCCCTGCAGCACCGCCTTCGTGCCGGCCTCGCCGAGCTTGACCCAGGAGGTCTGGATGTTGGGGATCCGCCCGTGCAGCAGCAGCCGGGCGACGGCGTGCACCGCCTTGTTCTCCCGCACCGTCGGCCCCGGCCGGGCCACGCCGGCCAGGTAGATCGGCGCGCTGTGGTGCACGAACGGCAGCAGCACGAACTCGGTGAACCCGCCGGTCTCGTCCTGCACGCGGGCCAGCGTGCGCAGGTGGGCGACCCAGTGCGCGGGGGTGTCGACGTGCCCGTACATCATCGTCGAGGTGGTCGGGATGCCCACCCGGTGCGCGGTGCTGATGATCTCGATCCAGGTGGCGGTGGGCAGCTTGCCCTTGGTCAGCACCCAGCGGACGTCGTCGTCGAGGATCTCCGCCGCCGTCCCGGGAACCGAGTCCAGCCCGGCCTCCTTCGCCGCCACGAGGAAGTCCTCGAACGACAGCCCGGTGCGGGCCGCGCCGTTGACGATCTCCATGGGGGAGAAGGCGTGCAGGTGGATGCCGGGCTGCCGGCGCTTCACCTCGCGGGCCAGGTCGAGGTAGGCGGTGCCGGGCAGGTCGGGGTGGATGCCGCCCTGCATGCAGATCTCGGTCGCCCCGGCGGCCCAGGCCTCGTCGACCCGGTCGCCCACCTGCTGCATCGACAGCGTGTACGCGTCGGCGTCGGTGCGCCGCTGGGCGAACGCGCAGAACCGGCAGCCGGTGTAGCAGACGTTGGTGAAGTTGATGTTCCGGTTGACCACGTAGGTGACGTCGTCGCCGACGGTGTCGCGGCGGACGGCGTCGGCCAGCGCCATGAGCGCGGTCAGGTCGGGCCCGTCGGCGCCGAGCAGCGCGAGGTACTCGGCGTCGGACAGCCCGGCCGGGGCGGCCTCGGCGTGCCGCAGCGCGGCCCGCACCGCCGGGTCGCCGACGGCCAGCGCGGTCGAGGCCCCCGACCGCGCGGCCACGGTGCGCTCGCGCAGGTCGGCCCAGTCTCCGTAGACGGCGTCGAAGTCGCTGCGCCGGTCCGCGCTGCGCCCGACGGTGTCGACCTCCACGTGCAGGTCGACCCGGCCCGAGGAGGTCCACGACTCGTCCGGCTCCTGCCACGGCCGCCCGGCCGGGATCCGGCCCTCCACGGCCAGCCCGTCCGGGCCGGCCAGGGCCGCCACGTGCGGCCGCACCCGGGGGTCCAGCCACGGCTCCGGACTGCGGACGTAGGGCGGCTGGGCGGCCAGCCGCTCCCGCAGCTCGAACCCGGCGTCGATCGAGAGCTTGGCCAGCGCGTCCAGTTCCGGCCAGGGCCGCTCGGGGTTGACGTGGTCGGGCGTCAGGGGGGAGACCCCGCCCCAGTCGTCGACGCCGGCGCGCAGCAGCAACCCCAGCTCGGCGGGGTCGGACAGGTTCGGCGGCGCCTGCACCCGCGCCTTGGGGCCCAGCAGCAGCCGGGTCACGGCGACCGCGGCCACGTACTCCTGCAGCCGGAGGTCGTCGTGGGCGGCCATCGCGGTGCGCGGCTTGGCCCGGAAGTTCTGGACGATCACCTCCTGCACGTGCCCGTGCCGGTGCCCCGTGGCGCGGATCTGCAGGACCGCGTCGACCCGCTCGGCGTAGCTCTCCCCGATGCCCAGCAGCACCCCGGTGGTGAACGGGACCGCGCAGCGGCCGGCGTCCTCCAGCACCCGCAGCCGGACGGCGGGCTCCTTGTCCGGGCTGCCGAAGTGCGGGCCGCCGGGCTCGGACCACAGCCGGGTCGCCGTCGTCTCCAGCATCATCCCCATCGACGCCGAGACCGGCTTGAGCCGCTGGATCTCCTCCCACGACAGCACGCCGGGGTTGAGATGGGGCAGCAGGCCGGTCTCCTCCAGCACCCGGATCGCCATCGCCCGCAGGTAGGCCAGGGTGGAGTCGAAGCCGTGCGCCTCCAGCCACTGCCGCGCCACCGGCCAGCGGTCCTCCGGCCGGTCGCCCAGGGTGAACAGCGCCTCCTTGCAGCCCAGGGCCGCCCCGGCGCGGGCGATGTCGAGCACCTCGTCCGGCGAGAGGAACGGCGCCTTGCCCTGGGCACGCAGCTGGCCGGGCGTCGTCACGAAGGTGCAGTAGTGGCACCGGTCCCGGCACAGGTGGGTGAGCGGGATGAAGACCTTGCGGCTGTAGGTGACCACGCCCGGCCTGCCCGCCGAGGCCAGACCCGCATCGCGCACCCTGGCCGCCGCGGTGAGCAGCCGGTCCAGCGGCGCGCCCTCGGCCAGCCCGCGGGCGTGCAGGAGCGTCTCGGCCTCGACCGCGTCGAGGGTGACGCCACGCTCCGCCCGGGTGAGGGCACGGCGCAGCGCGGATTCGGTGGGGGAACCGCCGAGCAC
>DATAAV010000409.1:0-17520 GCA_036259935.1 Geodermatophilus sp.
GGGGCGCCGGCGTCCCGGGCCGGTCTCCGGCGCCTCCGGCCGAACCCCCGACCCCGCCACCGGCCGGAGCGGGCCGGCCAGCCGCAGGCCTGTTCCGGGCAGAAGGGCCGCGGATCCACCCGGCCGCGCAGCGTTCTCCCACACCTGGGCCTCGCATTCCGTGCTCGCCACAGCTCTCCTCCGTCTCACCCCGGCGTCCGTCCACCAGCATCGAACGTGCGTTCGATCGAACGTCCGTGCGATGTCTACCGGACGGGTCGGACAGAAGCGACCCGACACGGCGATCCTTCGAACACCTGTTTGAAGTCGGCGGCCCGGCGCGCTACCGTCCGGTCGAGCACCTCCGCCGGTCCGGCCGGCCGGGGGACGAACAGGCCGTGGCGGCACGGCCGGCGAGGAGGAGACGTGGCGGGCACGAGCGGGACGCCGGGGGGCACGGGCTCCCGTGGCGGGACGACGGGCAGCCGGGCTCCGCGCGGCACGACCACGCGCCGCGGAACCTCCGGCGGCGAGGCCGCCCCGACGCGGCGCACCGGCGGCCGGGCGACCGACGCTGCCGCGTCGGCGGGTCCGGCTTCGGTCCGGACCTTTCCCGATCGCAGCGAGGCCGGCGACGGCCTGACCCAGCGGCAGCGCCGGGTGCTCGAGGTCATCCGGGACTCGATCGAGCGGCGTGGCTATCCGCCCTCGGTGCGGGAGATCGGGGAAGCGGTCGGCCTGTCGTCGGCCTCCTCGGTGGCCCACCAGCTGTCAGTGCTGCAGAAGAAGGGCTGGCTGCGCCGGGACCCCAACCGCCCGCGCGCGCTCGACGTCCGACTGCCCGGCGACGTCTCCGGTGAGCCCTCGGTCGCGGCCGCCGGTCTGCCCGCCGGAGCCGACGACACCGCCGCCCCGGCGCCCACGTACGTGCCCCTGGTCGGGCGGATCGCCGCCGGTGGCCCGGTCCTGGCCGAGCAGGCGGTCGAGGACGTGTTCCCGCTCCCCCGAGAACTGGTCGGCGAGGGCACCCTGTTCATGCTCAAGGTGGCCGGCGACTCGATGGTCGAGGCGGCCATCTGCGACGGCGACTGGGTGGTCGTGCGCCAGCAGCCCACCGCCGAGAACGGCGAGATCGTCGCGGCGATGATCGACGGCGAAGCGACGGTGAAGACCTACAAGCGCCGGGACGGGCGGGTGTGGCTGCTGCCGCACAACCCCGCCTACGAGCCCATCCCGGGCGACGAGGCGACGATCCTCGGGCGCGTCGTCACGGTGCTGCGCCGGGTCTGACCGCGGGGGCCGCGGCGGGTCAGCTCCGGCGGCGGAGCCTCCCGCCGAGCCACACGAGAACCGCGGCCACGCCCGCGGCGACCACCGCGGCGGGGACCGGGCCCGCGCCGCGTTCGGCGGCCGGCGGGGCGGCGTCCGCGTCGGGTTCGGTGGAGGCGGCCGGGGTGAGGGTGGCGGCCAGCGGAACGGCCGCCACGTCGCCGGGCAGCCCCTCCCCGGCGACCACGAGCCCGCGGCCGTCCTCGGCGAAACTGATCGCCTCGCCCTGGGGCGCCTCGGGCAGGGCGATCCGTGCCGGCTCGGCGGCGAGTGCGGTGGCGACGTCGGAGCCGGAGAGCGGCCAGACGTAGGCGTCGGTGTAGGTCCGCAGCGCCAGGAGCCGGCCGTCGGCCGAGACCGCTCCCCCGGTCACCATCAGCTGCCCGGCCCGGCCGACCGGCCCCCCGGGAGTGCCCGTGAGGGTGAGATTGACGGTGGCGACCTCGGTGAGTCCGACGGTGCCGTCGGCGACCAGGTCCGACACCGGGCGATAGACCGTGCTGGCCCCGAGCACCTCCTTGGTGACCAGGTAGGGCGTCCCGTCGGGGGCCAGCAGCAGCGCCTCGGCGTCGTGCGCCCCGTCCGGATAGGCCAGCCGGTACAGGTCCGTGCCGCCGTCGGGGCGCAGCGCCACCAGCGCCACGGTGTCCCGGATCGCGGTGTTGTCGCCGGTGTCGGCGAGCCACACCGTCCCGTCGGGGGCGACCGCCAGGTCCTCGGGGTCGTAGGGGTCGACCGGCGCGGTACGCACGTCGACCACCTGGCAGGCGGCGTCGAGAACGTGCACGGCGAGTTCGTCCCCGCCGTCGTTGATCGCCAGCATGTGCTCCCCGACCACCACCAGCCCGGAGAGCTCGGGCAGTCGCGGATCGGTCAGCTGGCACTGCGTCACCACCGCCGGCGCGGCCGGCTCCTCGGCCGCCGCGGGCAGCGCGGCGCCGAGGACCAGCGCGGGCGCGAGGGCTGCCCCCGCCGCCAGGCGCCGCCCCCCGCCGCCGCTACGCGGTCGGTCGGCCTGCTCGGGCACCGACCCAGCGTGACAGGACGATCGCGTCGAGTGCGTGAACCACGCCCAAGAGAACGATCGCCACGGCCGCACCCACCACCGCGTCGGTGACCCAGTGGAAGTCCAGCGACACCATGGCCACGCCGGTCGCCACGGGGCCGACGACGCTGAGCACCCAGAACGTCCGCTGCACCCGCGGTGACAGCCGGAACTCCACGGCCTGCCACCGGGCCACGCCCCACATCAGCACAGCGTTGGCGACGTGCCCGGACGGATAGGAGGCGCCGTCCCGGTGGAAGAAGGACCCGGGATAGGCCGGTGCGGTCCGCCCGGTGCCGTACTTGAACCCGTAGACGACGACGGTGAGCAGCGCCAGCGCCACCAGGACCCGGACCAGCGGCAGCAGACTGCGCCGCCGCAGCGCGAGGTACCCGGTCAGCGCGGCGAGCACGATGAGCAGGAACCCGCGCCCGCCGAGCTGGGTGAACAGCCAGACCACCGGATAGGCCTCGCCGTCGCGCAGGCCCCAGACGCTGACCACCTCGGAGACCCGCAGGTCCATCCGCTCGAGGGCGCCGCGGCTGAGCAAATCGGCGGTGACCAGCACCGTCGTGAGCAGGGCCCCGACGACCAGCCACCACGGCGGCCGGCCGACGGAGACCACCCGCGGGTGCGCCGCCGGGTCGACGGACCCGCCGGGCGGCAGCCCGCCCGGCCTCCGTCGCACCACGCCGCTGGTCACTCGGCTCACGGTACCGGGCCGTGACCGGACCGTGACCTCGACGGACCGGTGCGCAGCGGCGCTCACCCGACCGGCGCCGCGAACTCCTCGAGCACAGCGGCCAGCGCGCCGTCCACCCGCGCGGTCAGGCGGGTGCCCTCGGCCTCGTGCCGCTCGGCGAGCACCTCGCCGTCGCGGTGGACCCGCGCGACCAGGTCGCCGCGGCCGTAGGGCACGAGCACGTCGACCTCGACGTCGGGGTGCGGCAGCCGGGCGGCGAGGACCTCGCGCAGGCGGTCGATCCCCTCCCCGGTGCGCGCCGACACCCAGACCGCGCCGGGCAGCGCGCGCCGCAGGGTCAGGACGTCGTCCTCGGTCATCGCGTCGACCTTGTTCACCACGATGAGCTCCGGCACCCCGGCGGCGTCGATCTCGCGCAGGACGACGCGGACGGCGTCGATCTGGCCCAGCGGGTCGGGGTCGGAGCCGTCGACGACGTGCAGCAGCAGGTCGGCGGCGGCGACCTCCTCCAGCGTCGACCGGAACGCGTCCACCAGCTGGTGGGGCAGGTGGCGGACGAAGCCGACGGTGTCGGTCAGCGTGTACTCGCGCCCGTCGGGCGACTGGGCGCGGCGGACCGTGGGGTCGAGGGTGGCGAACAACGCGTTCTGCACGAGCACGCCGGCCCCGGTCAGCTGGTTGAGCAGGCTGGACTTCCCGGCGTTGGTGTAGCCGGCGATCGCCACGCTGGGCACCGCGTTGCGCGCGCGGCCGGCCCGCTGGGTCTCCCGGGCGGTGGCCATGCCGGCGATCTCGCGGCGCAGCTTGCTCACCCGGGCCCGGATCCGCCGCCGGTCGGTCTCGATCTTGGTCTCACCGGGACCACGGGTACCGATGCCGCCACCACCGGCGACCCGGCCACCGGCCTGGCGGGACAGCGACTCACCCCAGCCGCGCAGCCGCGGCAGCATGTACTGCATCTGCGCCAGCTCGACCTGGGCCTTGCCCTCCCGGCTGCTGGCGTGCTGGGCGAAGATGTCGAGGATCAGCGCCGTCCGGTCGACGACCTTGACCTTGAGGATCTTCTCCAGCGAGTTGAGCTGGCCAGGGGTGAGCTCCCCGTCGCAGATCACGGTGTCGGCACCCGAGGCGGCGACGATGTCGCGGATCTCGGCGGCCTTGCCCGAGCCGACGTAGGTGCCCGCGTCGGGCTTGTCGCGGCGCTGGCTGACCGCCTCGAGCACCTGCGAGCCCGCGGTCTCGGCCAGCGCGGCCAGCTCGGCCAGCGAGCGGTCGGCGTCGGCCTGGGTTCCCTCGGTCCAGACGCCGACCAGCACGACCCGCTCGAGTCGCAGCTGCCGGTACTCGACCTCGGTGACGTCGGCGAGTTCGGTCGACAGCCCGGCGACCCGGCGCAGCGCGCCGCGGGCCTCGAGGGTGTAGGAGCCGGTGGTGTCGTCGGCCTCGTCCCACTCGGCGGCAGGAACGGACCGGGCACCGGCGTCGGTGCGGTCGTCGGCGTCGTCGGAGAGGGCGGAGAAGGGAGCGGTCGTCATCGACTCCAGCGTGGCACGCGCCTGCAGCACAGGCATCTGAGTTGTCATCGCCGGGTACAACGCATCGCCCCGCCCGGTCCATCCCGCCGCCGTGCGTGGTCCGGGCGCGGCCGGGTAGGGCCCGACGACGAACCGAGCGCGAGGAGGGCGAGATGACCGAGACCGGGGGCACCGGGGCGACCGGCGCCGACCGCGAGATCGACGACCCGGGGCGCGACCCCGCGGGCCTCGACCCGCCGCGCAACCTCTTCGGCGGCAACGACCAGGACACCGGTCAGGGGATGCCGCGCGGCACCGGCAACGTCGGCCCGGGGGACAAGCCGGAGGCGCCCACCGACGAGCCGGGGACGCGGGCCGACACCCCCGACAACCCGTAGGGCGGTCAGCCGGCCAGCCACTCCTGGGTGAGCTCGCCGGCGGCCACGACGACCGCCGGGCCGGTGAGCACCGTCGTTCCGTCGCCGACCTGCACCGACAGGCGGCCGCCGGGGACGTCGACGACCACCGTCCCGGCGGTCGCGCCGCCGGCGTCGAGCGCCGCGAACGCCGCGGCGCAGGCGCCGGTGCCGCAGGAGCGGGTCTCCCCCACGCCGCGTTCGAACACCCGCAGGCGGATGTGGGCGTCGGCCCCCTCGCTGGCGCCCTCGGCGCGCAGCACGTTGACCAGCTCGACGTTCACGCCGTCGGGGAACAGGCCGGAGTCGACGTCGGGGGCCTCGGAGAGGTCGAGCCCGTCGACGGGGACGTCGGTCAGGCAGGCCAGGTGCGGGTTGCCCATCGACACCGCCAGCCCGGCGAACGCCCGCCCGGACATCCGGGCCTCGCCGCAGCCGTAGGGGCGGGCCGGCCCCATGTCGACCCAGTAGCCGCCGTCCGCGGAGGCGCCCACCCGCCGCGGTCCGCCGCGGGTGCCGACCAGCACGCCGGCCGCGCAGGCGGCGCGGTCGAGCAGCCCCTCGGTGACCAGCACGTGCAGGAACAGGCGGATGCCGTTGCCGCACATCTCCGCGTGTGAGCCGTCGGCGTTGCGGTGGTCCATGAACCACTCGCACCGGTCGAGGTCCTCTCCCAGCACGGCCGGCGCGTCGGGCACGTGCACGCTGCGGACCATCCGGAGTACGCCGTCGCCGCCCAGGCCCGAGCGGCGCTCGCACAGCCGCCGGACCATCGCCGCGTCCAGCCGCGACTCCGGCCAGACCGTGCCGTCGGGGTCGGGCAGGACGACGAAGTCGTTCTCCGTGCCGTGCCCGATCAGCACCCGGTCGCCCGCCGTGGAACTCACCGGTCGATGGTACGGGGGGCGATCAGCGCCTCGGCGGCGTCGGCCAGGTCGGGACGGGCGGCGTCGAGCCAGGTGATGCCGGCATCGCGGCGGAACCACGAGCGCTGCCGGCGGACGAAGCGGCGGGTGGCGACCACGGTGCGCTCCCGCGCCTCCTCGGCGGTCAGCTCGCCGTCGAACTGGGCCAGCACCTGCGCGTAGCCCAGGGCCCGGGAGGCGGTCGGACCGTCGCGCAGGCCCTCGGCGGCCAGCGCGTCCACCTCGGCGACGAAGCCGGCGGCCCACATGGCCTCGACCCGCCGCGCCACTCGCTCGTCGAGCTCCGCGGGCTCCCGGTCCAGGCCGATCGTCACCGCCGGGTAGTGCGGCCGCGGCTCGGGCAGGGTGGCCCGGAACGGCCCCCCTGTGAGCTCGACGACCTCGAGGGCGCGCACGATCCGCCGTCCGTTGCTCGGCAGGACCGCCGCCGCGGCGGCCGGGTCCAGCGCGGCCAGCCGGGCGTGCAGCGCGGCGGGGCCCACGTCGGCCAGCTCCTCCTCCAGCCGCGCCCGCACCGCGGGGTCGGTCCCGGGGAAGTCCAGCTCGTCGAGCACGGCGCGCACGTACAGCCCCGAGCCGCCGACCAGCAGCGGCACCACCCCGGCGGCGCGCAGCCGATCGATCTCGGCGCGGGCCAGCCGCCGGTACTCGGCCACCGACGCCGCCTGCCGCACGTGCCAGAGGTCGAGCAGGTGGTGCGGCACGCCGCCGCGCTCGGCCGGGCCCGGCTTGGCGGTGCCGATGTCCATGCCGCGGTACAGCTGCATGGAGTCGGCGTTGACCACCTCTCCCCCGAGGCGCCGGGCCAACGCCACGGCGAGCGCGGTCTTGCCGGTGGCCGTCGGCCCCACGACCGCGACCACCGGCGGCTGGCCGCTCACGGCAGCCACCAGTCGGCGACCAGGTAGCCGACCCCGAACGGGGCCTCGTGGAAGTGCAGGCGGGCGGTGACCTCCCGCCCGGCGAGCGCGGCGCCGACCGCCCGCCAGGCCGGCACGCCGGCGGCCATCAGCCGCGCCCCCTCGCCGGGATCGAGGCCGGCCAGCGCGGCGGCGTCCCCGGCGGCCAGGGCGGCGGCGACCGCGGCGTCGAACGGCGCGGCCGCCTCGTCCAGGTAGCCCGGCGCCTTGAGGCTGCGCCGGGCCGAACCGTCCCCCATGACCAGCAGCCCGACCGGCCCGTCCGGTCCGGCCAGCACCTCGGCGACGTCCCGGGGGGCCACGCCGAGCCGCGGGCCGCGGTGACCGGCCTCGTCCAGCAGCCACGCGCCGACGGTGTGCGCCAGCGGCGTGCGCCGTCCCCCCGGCCGCACCGCGCCCGCGAACGAGATCTCCAGGTCGACGCCGAAACCCCGCAGGTCGCCGCCGTCGCCCGGACCGAACCTCTCCTCCGCGCCGGCGCCGACGACCACGATCAGCTCCGGCCGCCCGTCGAGCATCGCCCCGAGCGCCGTCGCGCAGGCCGCGCGCAGCGTTGCGGTGTCCTCGGCGGCCCGGCCGGCGACCGCGGGCAGCAGCAGCGGCGGGCAGGGGCAGAACGCGACGGTGACCGGCGCGCGCCCCGCGGTCGCGGCCTGCGCGGACGGGTCGATCCTCACCGCAGCAGTGTCCCGGATGCGGCGTGGGACACTGCGGTGCGTGTCGAGCACGGAGAACGTCGCAGACCCGTCGCAGCAGGTGCCCACGCCGGAGACGGCGGGGTCCGAGGCGGTCACCCCCGAGAGCGGGACCACCGCCGCGCCCACCCCCGCGGACGCCGCTCTCGCCGACCCCACAGCGGGGCCGGCGGAGACCGAGGCCCCGGGAACGGCGGAGGGCCAGGACCCGGGGACGGCGCCCGACGAGACCGCCGCCGAGCCCGCGCCGGCGCCCACCGAGGCGCCGCTGTCGGCCTCCGATCCCACGCAGTGGGGGCGGGTGGACGAGGACGGCACCGTCTACGTCCGCACCGCGGACGGCGAACGGGCGGTCGGCTCCTGGCAGGCCGGCGACCCGGCGTCCGGGCTGGCCCACTTCGCCCGGCGCTACGACGACCTGGCCACCGAGGTGGCGCTGCTCGAGGCGCGGCTGAGGGCGCACACCGGCAACCCCAGCGAGATCAAGGCCAAGGCCCAGGCGCTGGCCGACTCCATCCCCACCGCCACCGCCGTCGGCGACCTCGACGGGCTGGCCGCGCGCGCCCGCGCCATGGTCGAGACCGCCGACTCCGCGGCCGCGGAGTCCCGCGCGGAGAAGGCCGCCGCCCGGGCCGCGCAGATCGCCCGCAAGGAGGCCCTGGCCGCCGAGGCCGAGCAGATCGCCGCCGAGTCCACCGCGTGGAAGGCCGCCGGCGACCGGCTCAAGGCGATCGTCGAGGAGTGGAAGACGATCCGCGGCATCGACCGCAAGACCGACGAGGCGCTGTGGCAACGCTTCGCCGCCGCCCGGGACGCCTTCGGCCGCCGCCGCGGAGCGCACTTCGCCGCCCTCGACGCCCAGCGCAACGAGGCCCGCGCCGCCAAGCAGGAGCTGATCAACGAGGCCCAGCGGCTGTCGACCTCCACCGACTGGGCGGCCACCAGCGCGGCCATGCGCTCGCTCATGGACCGCTGGAAGGCCGTGCCCCGCACCGGCCGCGACGGCGATGACGACTTGTGGAAGCAGTTCCGCGCCGCGCAGGACGTCTTCTTCGCCGCCCGCGCCGAGTCGGACAAGCAGCGCAACAGCGAGCAGTTGGCCAACCAGCAGAAGAAGGAGGAGCTGCTCGCCGAGGCCGAGAAGCTCGACCCCTCCACCGACCTGCGCGGGGCGCAGAACGCGCTGCGCAAGATCCAGGAGCGCTACGACGCGGTCGGCCACGTGCCGCGGGGGGCGATGCGCGCCCTGGAGGACCGGATGCAGGCCGTCGAGCAGCGCATCCGCGGTGCCGTCGACTCCTCCCGGGCCCGGATCGCGCCGGAGAACCCGATGGTGACCTCCATGCGCGCGGCGGTCACCAAGGCCGAGGAGCAGCTGGCCAAGGCGGAGGCCTCGGGCGACGGCAAGCGGATCGAGGAGGCCCGGGCCAACCTGGCCACCCGCCGGGAGTGGCTCGCCGAGGCCGAGAAGGCCGCCCGCCGCTAACCGGGTGCCTCCCGGGGACTTTCGGTACAGAAAGTCCCCGACCGCCGAGGGACTTTCTGTACCGAAAGTCCCTGGAGAGTCAGGCCGGGGCGCCGATCCGGGGCATGCCGAGCAGCACGCCCGGGGTGGTCGGCCGCGTCCCGGCCTCGGAGGCGTCGCCGGCGCGGGTGCGGCGGTGCGACAGCAGCGGACCGTCGGCCACCAGGTGGTGCGGCGCGGCCTGGGTGACGACGGTCTCGACGACGTCGCCGGGCCGGACGCCGTCCGCGGCGGTGAAGTGCACCAGCCGGCCGTCCCGCGCCCGGCCGGAGAGCCGGCCGGTGCGGGCGTCCTTGCTGCCCTCCCCGGCCGCGACGAGCAGCTCCACCGTCCGCCCGACCAGCGCGCGGTTCTCCGCCCAGCTGATCTCCTCCTGCAGCGCGGTCAGCCGCTCGTAGCGCTCCTGGACGACGGCCTTGGGCAGCTGCCCGTCCATCTCCGCGGCCGGGGTGCCGGGGCGCTTGGAGTACTGGAAGGTGAACGCGCCGGCGAAGCGGGCCTGCCGGACGACGTCGAGGGTCTGCTCGAAGTCCTCGCCGGTCTCCCCGGGGAAGCCCACGATGATGTCGGTGGTGATCGCCGCGTCGGGCATGGCCGCCCGCACCCGGTCGAGGATCCCCAGGTAGCGGTCCCGCCGATAGGCGCGGCGCATCCGCCGCAGCACCTCGTCGGAGCCGGACTGCAGCGGCATGTGCAGCTGGTGACAGACCGCCGGGGTCTCGGCCATCGCCGCGATGACGTCGTCGGTGAACTCCCGCGGGTGCGGGCTGGTGAACCGGATCCGCTCCAGGCCCTCGATCCGCCCGGCGGCGCGCAGCAGGTCGGCAAAGGCGCCACGGTCGCCGAACTCGGCGCCGTAGCTGTTCACGTTCTGACCCAGCAGGGTCACCTCGAGCACGCCCTGGTCGACGAGGGCCTGCACCTCGGCCAGGATCTCGCCGGGCCGGCGGTCCTTCTCCTTGCCGCGCAGCGACGGGACGATGCAGAACGTGCAGGTGTTGTTGCAGCCGACGCTGATGGAGACCCACGCGGCGTAGGCCGAGTCCCGCTTGGCCGGCAGCGTCGACGGGAAGACCTCCAGCGCCTCCTTGATCTCGACCTGGGCCTCGGCGTTGTGCCGGGCGCGCTCCAGCAGGGCCGGCAGCGAGCCGACGTTGTGCGTGCCGAAGACGACGTCGACCCACGGCGCGCGGCGGACGATCTCGCCGCGGTCCTTCTGCGCCAGGCAGCCGCCGACGGCGATCTGCATGCCGGGGTGGGCCGCCTTGACCGGCCGCAGGTGACCCAGGTTGCCGTAGAGGCGGTTGTCGGCGTTCTCCCGCACCGCGCAGGTGTTGAGGACGACGACGTCGGGGTCCTCGCCCTCGGCGGCCGCGGTGTAGCCGGCGGCCTCCAGAAGACCGGACAGGCGCTCCGAGTCGTGCACGTTCATCTGGCAGCCGTACGTGCGCACCCGGTAGGTCCTGGCCTGACTCACACCTCCCATCGTACGGATCGGCACGCGGACGACGGATTCCGCACCGATCGCCATTCCGGCTCCCCGATCAATTGGTCGAAATGGGGATTCCGGCGCCTTTCGTGCGCCGGACAATGGCGTTGCTCCCCCCTAGCCGAGCCGGCGGCCACGACCGGCCCGGCCGCCGCGCGCCGACCGGCGGCTCTCCGCCGATCCGGAGGACAAGGTCTCTTGTTCCGTGACGAACGCGGGGACGCCCTGTCCCCACCGGCGGGACCCGTGCGGGGCCGCACCGTCCCGCCGAGCGGGGGGACGGGCGAGCAGCAGCCCGGCCGCGCTGTATCCGGCGGGGGAAAGCCATGTCATGGCGGATCAAGGCCAAGTACTACGAGGCGTGCAACTGTGCCTACGGGTGCCCGTGCAACATGAACGGGTTCCCCACGTACGGGTTCTGCGAGGGCAACGTCGCCTTCCACGTGCTCGAGGGCGAGCGGGACGGCGTCGACCTCTCCGGCGCCAAGGTCGCCGTCGGCGTCCAGTGGCCGGGGGCGATCCACGAGGGCCGCGGCAAGGCGGCGATCTTCATCGACGCCACCGAGGAGCAGCGGCAGCACCTCGTGTCGATCCTCACTGCCGAGGATCCCGGGCTCCCCTGGGAGATCCTCGCCTCGACGCTGACCGAACTGCACGGCCCCTTCTTCGAGCCCATCGAGATCGAGGACGCCGGTACCGACTCCCGGGTGCGGGTCGGCGACCGGTTCGCCGTGCAGATGCAGAGCTTCACCAACCCCGTGACCGGGGAGAAGCACGAGGTGCACACCGTGCTGCCGACCGGCTTCATCTTCACGGACGGCCGCATCGCCACCACCACGGAGAACCGGATCTCGGCCGACGGCGTCAGCTTCGACCACGCCGACAAGAACGCCTACTACGCGGACGTGGAGTGGTCGAGCGAGAACCGGATGGCGCCGACCGCCGCGGCGGGGCGCTTCACCTGACGGGAGGCCGCCCGCCGACCACCGGGGCGTGCGGCGGGCCGTCGAACCGCCGCACGCACGGACCAGCGGCCGCCCAGCCCCTGTCGACCTGACGCCGGAGGTCGCCGTGCCGCCTGCCCCGCAGGCGTTCCCCGGAGGGCCGCCCGACACGGGCCGGTCCTACCGCGACATCGAACGCCGCACGCTCGTGGGGACCCTCGTGGTCCTCCTCGGTCTGGCGGCGGTCGCGTGGTGGGCCACGGTCGACACCGCCGGGGAGATGTCGGCCATGGTGCGGGGGCTCGCCGACGTCGGCCGGGCGATGCCCTTCGACATGAGCGCGGCCCTGTTCCTGTCGATGTGGATCACCATGATGGTGGCGATGATGTTCCCCACCGTCGCGCCGATCGTGCTCCTGCACCGGCTGGTGATGCGCCGGCGGGGGGCCGGGACCGCGCCGACCGTGGCCTTCGGCCTGGGCTATCTCGCCGTGTGGGCGTCTCTGGGGATCGTGCCGCTGCTGGCTCTCCACGCCTTCCGGCAGGCGACCGAGCCGTCGGCGGCGCTCGGCCGGGCGGCGGGCGCGGTGCTGGTGCTCGCCGGCGCCTACCAGTTCACCCGATGGAAGGACACCTGCCTGCGCGCGTGCCGCAGTCCGATGACCTTCCTGGTCACCCACGACTTCGGCACCGGCCGGGCCGGCGCCTTCCGCACCGGCGTGTCGCACGGCCTCTACTGCGCCGGCTGCTGCTGGGCGCTGATGGCGGTGCTGTTCGTGGTCGGCCTGATGAACCTGGCCTGGATGGCGGTCATCGCCGCGGTGTTCCTGGCGGAGAAGACCTGGCGGCACGGGGTCGGGCTGACGAAGGCGGTGGGGACGACGGTGATCGTCCTCGGACTGGCCGTTCTCGCCCGGCCGTCCCTCGTCGGGGTGCTGAGCACGGCCACCGGGAACCCGGGCGGCATGTGACCGGCCCGGCCCCGCCGCGGGTCGCCGCCCTGTTGCGCCGCTTCCGCGGGTCGCGGGTCGTTACGCCTTCGTGATCCACCCGGTCGGACACCGACGCTGATCGGCCCTAGGGTCACCAACCGTGACCAGCCGTTCGAACGGAGAACCCCTCGTCCGCCTGCAGGGCGTGAACAAGTGGTTCGGCGAACTGCACGTGCTGCAGGACATCAACCTGGAGATCGACCGCGGCGAGGTCGTCGTCGTGATCGGCCCGTCCGGCTCCGGCAAGTCGACGCTGTGCCGCGCGATCAACCGGCTGGAGGCCATCGACCAGGGCGAGATCACCATCGACGGACAGCGGCTGCCCGCGGAGGGCAAGGAGCTGGCCCGGCTGCGCAGCGACGTCGGAATGGTCTTCCAGAGCTTCAACCTCTTCGCCCACAAGACGATCCTCGAGAACGTCACGCTCGGCCCGATCAAGGTGCGCAAGCAGTCCCGCGCCGAGGCCGAGCGGCGGGCCCGGGAGCTGCTCGACCGGGTCGGGGTGGCCGCGCAGGCCGAGAAGTACCCGGCCCAGCTGTCCGGCGGTCAGCAGCAGCGGGTCGCCATCGCCCGTGCGCTGGCCATGGACCCGAAGGTGATGCTCTTCGACGAGCCGACCTCGGCGCTGGACCCGGAGATGATCAACGAGGTCCTCGACGTCATGACGACGCTGGCCCGCGAGGGCATGACCATGGTCGTCATCACCCACGAGATGGGCTTCGCCCGCCGCGCGGCCAACCGGGTGGTCTTCATGGACGGCGGCCGGATCGTCGAGTCCGCCGACCCCGAGACCTTCTTCACCGATCCGCGCTCGACGCGGGCGAAGGACTTCCTCTCCAAGATCTTGAACCACTGAGCTCGACCCCACGGAAGGACAGCACATGCGCATCACCCGATACGCCGCGACGATGGCCGCCCTCGGCCTGGTGCTCGCCGGCTGCGCCAGCGAGGCCGGCCAGCAGGCCGAGGAACAGGCGGAGAGCACCGTCGAGGTCCAGGAGGACGTCGAGTTCCCCGCCGGCTCCACGATGGCGCGGCTCGCCGAGGCCGGGACGATCACCGTCGGCACCAAGTACGACCAGCCGGGCTTCGGCCTGCTCAACCCCGAGGGCGTGCCGGAGGGCTTCGACGTCGAGGTCGCGAAGATCATCGCCGCCGAGCTCGGCATCGCGGCCGAGGACATCGAGTGGGTGGAGACCGTCTCGGCCAACCGCGAGCCGTTCATCCAGAACGGCCAGGTCGACATCGTGGTGGCGACCTACACCATCAACGACGCCCGCAAGCAGCTGGTGGACTTCGCCGGCCCGTACTACATCGCCGGCCAGGACATCATGGTCGCGAAGGGCAACCCGCTCGGCATCGAGGGCCCCGAGGACCTCGCCGGCAAGAACGTCTGCTCGGTGGAGGGTTCGACCCCGGCCCAGAACATCCGGGACAACTACCCCGAGGCGCAGCTGACGCTCTTCGACGTCTACTCCAAGTGCGCCGACGCCCTGACCAACGGCCAGGTCGACGCGGTCACCACCGACAACGTCATCCTCACCGGCCTGGTCGCCGGCAACCCGGAGGGCTTCGAGCTGGTGGGCAACCCGTTCACCGAGGAGCCCTACGGCATCGGCCTGGCGAAGGGTGACGACGACTTCCGCACCTTCATCAACGACGTCCTCGAGGAGTCCTTCGAGAACGGCACCTGGGCCGAGGCCTGGGACCGGACCGCGGGCTCCATCACCGGCGAGGAGGCTCCCGAGCCGCCGCAGGTGGACCGCTACTGAGCCCCGCCGACGCCGCCGGGCGGGCCCCCCGCCCGGCGGCGTCGCATCGCCCCCTGAGCCTCGAGAGGAGGCGCGGTGCAGTTCTTCGTCGAGAACTTCGGCCTGTTCCGGGACGCCTTCGTGACGACCCTGAGCCTGTCGGTGCTCGGCGGGCTCCTGGCGCTCGTCCTGGGAACGCTGCTCGCCGCCTTCCGGGTCAGCCCCATCCCGCCGCTGCGCGGGCTGGCCACCTTCTACGTGGAGACGTTCCGCAACACCCCGCTGACGGTGGTCTTCTTCTTCATCATCTTCGGGCTGCCGCAGATCGACTTCGTGATCGACTTCTTCCCCGGTTCGGTGCTCGCCGTCGGCCTCTACACCGCGGCCTTCGTCTGCGAGGCCGTCCGCTCGGGCATCAACGCCGTCTCCCCCGGACAGGCCGAGGCCGCCCGCGCCATCGGGCTGACCTTCGGCCAGTCGCTGCGCGAGGTGGTCCTTCCCCAGGCGTTCCGCACCGTCGTCCCGCCGCTGGGCAACGTGTTCATCGCGATGGTGAAGAACACCTCGATCGCCGCGGGCTTCTCCGTCAGCGAGCTGAGCTCGCTGCTCCCCCGGCTGGTCAACGCCAACGCCGGTGAACTGATGCTGGTCCTGTTCGGGGTGGTGGCGGGGTACATGCTGATCACGTTGCCGTCGGCCCTGGCCCTCCACCGCGTCGAGCGACGGGTGGCGATCCTGCGATGAGCACCCCGGTCCTGTTCGACCTGCCCGGCCCCAGGGCGCGGGCGCGGATCCGCACCGCCACCGCGGTCGGCGCCCTCGTCGTCCTGGCGATCATCGCCTTCGTGCTCTGGCGCCTCGGCGGCAACGGCCAGCTGGAGCCGCAGCGGTGGGCCGTGCTGACCGATCCCCGCACCGGGGTGCCGCAGGCGCTGGGCGAGGCGCTGGTGCGCACGCTGCAGGTCGCCGCGGTCGGCATGGTCGTGGCGACGGCGCTCGGCCTGCTGCTGGCCGTCGGCCGGCTCTCCGACCACGCCTGGCTGCGGCTGCCGGTGGGGACGTTCATCGAGTTCTTCCGGGCCATCCCCCTGCTGGTGGTCATCTTCGCGCTGTACTTCGTGCTGCCGAAGTTCGGCCTGGAGATCAGCGCCTTCGCCGCGCTGACCGGCGGCCTGGTGCTGTACAACTCCGCCGTCCTGGCCGAGATCTTCCGCGCCGGCATCCTGTCGGTGGACCGCGGGCAGCGGGAGGCGGCGTTCGCGCTCGGCATGCGCAAGTCGCAGGTGATGAGCCTGGTGCTGCTCCCCCAGGCGGTGCGGCGGATGCTGCCGGTGCTGGTGGCCCAGCTGGTCGTGCTGCTCAAGGACAGCTCGCTGGGGTTCATCATCAGCTACTTCGAGCTGCTGCGGCAGGCGCGCAGCCTGGTGGAGTTCTTCACGCCGCGGTTCGGCAACGAGTACACCTTCCAGCTGTACGTCGCCGCCGGGCTGATCTACATCGTCATCAACGTGCTGCTCTCGCAGGTGGCGAAGGTGATCGAGCGCCGCACCCGGCAGAACAAGAAGGCGGCGGCCACCCACGAGGTGGCGGCGTCGGCGGACGCGCCGATCGGCGCGCCGGTCGGGCCGGCCTGATCCCGGCGGGCCCGCCCGCGCTCCTGTGGTCCGGACGACGGTCACACCGGGCGCCCGGACCGCCGAGAGTGACGGCGTGGACACCGCCCTCCGCCCCGTCGTGCCCCCGCTCCCGGCTCTCGTGCGCCTGCCGGACGGCCCGCCCGACGCCGCGCAGGAGTTCGTGACCCGGCTCCGCGCGGCCGCCCCCGACTTCGCCGTCGCCGCGGGCGCCGAGACCGCCGTGGTCCGCGAGGTCGTGCCGCCCGCCCGGCACCGGCGCTCCCGGTGCCGCGTGGTCCTGCGCTACCCGGACGGCACCGAGGTCGACCTGACCTTCCTCGGCCCGGTCAGCCGCCCCGCCGCGCCGCCGGAGCGCGCGTTCGACCTGCAGATCCAGGCCTGGCTGGCCGGCGACCGCACCCTCGAGGGCGCCTGGCTGGTGCCCGACGACGAGGCCCCCGACGGCGTGGCGGTCGACGTCACCGCCTGGCTGGCGGGGACCCGCTCCGCCGGCTGACGACGTCGCCGCCGGCCCGCCCCCGCGGCCGGACCGGCCGGCCGGGCCGCTCCGGTCGCCGCTCCGGTCGCCGCTGCGGCGATCCGAGGCCGTCGCGCGTTCCGCTCCGGGCGCGGAAGGAGCACCATGGGGGAGCGCTTCCAGACCGGGAGCGACGCCGACCCTCCGCCGGCTGCCGTCCGCACGTGGGACACGAGGCCGATGACCAGCATCTGCGGGTGCATCCCCCGGCTCGGGTTCCGCTGCGCGCAGCCCGCCCCGCCCGGGAGCCCGGCATGACCGCACTCGCCCCGCAGCCGATCGTCAGCCGGCCCAGCCCGGCCCGCGTGGCCGTGAAGGGGTCCCGGTTCACGAACCTGCTCAGGACGACCGACCACAAGACCATCGGCTTGATGTACCTGGCCACCTCGTTCGGCTTCTTCTTCGCCGGCGGGATCATGGCCCTGCTCATCCGGGCCGAGCTCGCCCGGCCGGGGCTGCAGTTCCTGTCACCGGAGCAGTACAACCAGCTGTTCACCATGCACGGCACGGTGATGCTGCTGCTGTTCGCGACGCCGCTGTTCTTCGCCTTCGGCAACCTGATCATGCCGCTGCAGATCGGCGCCCCCGACGTCGCCTTCCCGCGGCTGAACGCCTTCTCCTACTGGCTGTTCCTCTTCGGCGGCCTGACCACGATGGCGGGGTTCCTGGCGCCCGGCGGCCCGGCGGACTTCGGCTGGACCGGTTACACCCCGCTGTCGATGGCGCCGCACACGCCGGGCATCGGCGGGAACCTGTGGATCACCGGCCTGGCGGTCGCCGGTCTGGGCACCATCCTCGGCGCGGTCAACTTCACCGCCACCATCGTCTGCCTGCGCGCGCCGGGCATGACCATGTTCCGGATGCCGATCTTCACCTGGAACACGCTGGTGACCAACCTGCTGGTGCTGCTGGCCTTCCCGATCCTGACCGCCGCCCTGATGGCGCTGCTGGCGCAGCGGAACCTCGGTGCCGCGGTCTACAACGACGAGGCCGCCGGGCCGATGCTGTGGCAGCACCTGTTCTGGTTCTTCGGCCACCCCGAGGTCTACATCATCGCGCTGCCGTTCTTCGGCATCATCACCGAGATCGTGCCGGTGTTCAGCCGCAAGCCGCTGTTCGGCTACAAGGGCATGGTCGGC
>DATAAV010000410.1:0-7409 GCA_036259935.1 Geodermatophilus sp.
GTGCTCGGCGACAACTTCGTCGCGCTCTACGTGGGCTGGGAGGGCGTGGGCCTGGCGTCCTACCTGCTCATCGCCTTCTGGTACCAGCGGCCCAGCGCGGCCACCGCCGCGAAGAAGGCCTTCATCATGAACCGGGTCGGCGACGTCGGCCTGGCCCTGGCCATCTTCCTGATGTTCGCCCAGCTGGGCACCGTCTCCTACGAGGGCGTCTTCGGCGCCGTGGGCCAGCTGGCCGGAGGCACGCTCACCGCCCTCGGTCTGCTGCTGCTGCTCGGCGCCTGCGGCAAGTCCGGCCAGTTCCCGCTGCAGGCCTGGCTGCCCGACGCGATGGAGGGCCCGACCCCGGTCTCGGCGCTCATCCACGCCGCGACCATGGTGACCGCCGGGGTCTACCTGATCGCCCGCTGCGCGCCGATCTACGACGCGGCTCCCACCGCCCGCGCCGCCGTCCTGGCGGTCGGCGCGCTGACGCTGCTCATCGGTGCGATCGCCGGCTGCGCCCAGGACGACATCAAGAAGGTCCTGGCGTACTCCACGGTCAGCCAGATCGGCTACATGTTCCTGGCCGTCGGGCTCGGCCCCGCCGGGTACGTCGCCGGCCTGGCCCACCTCTACGCCCACGGCTTCTTCAAGGCCGGGCTGTTCCTCGGCGCCGGCTCGGTCATGCACGCCATGAACGACTCGGTCGACATGCGCCGCTTCGGCGGGCTCGCCGGGAAGATGAGGACCACGTTCGTCACCTTCGGTCTGGGCTATCTCGCGCTGATCGGGTTCCCGCTGCTGTCCGGCTTCTGGACCAAGGACGCGATCATCGAGGCTGCGTTCGACCGCGGTGACGGCTGGGGCTACGTGCTGGGCGGGGTGGCGATCCTCGCCGCCGGGCTGACCGCCTTCTACATGACCCGGCTGATGCTCATGACCTTCCTCGGCCGGCCGCGGTGGGAGCCCGGGGTGCAGCCGCACGAGGCGCCGCCTGTGATGACGGTGCCGATGGTGCTGCTGGCCATCGGGTCGGTCCTGGCCGGCTTCCTCATGGTCGTGGCCTTCCCCTTGGAGGAGGGGCTGGCGCCGGTCTTCGGCGAGCCGGAGGGGGCCGAGCACGTGGTCGCCCCGCTGGTGGTCAGCGTGCTGGTCACCCTGGTGATGGTGATCGGCGTGGTCGCGGCCTGGCTGTTCGTCGGCCGGCGGGAGGTGCCGGAGGTGGCACCGGCCCGCGTCTCGCCGGCCGTGCGGGCCGCCCGCAAGGCCCTCTACGCCGACGCGGTCAACGAGTCGCTGTTCATGCGACCGGGCCAGTGGCTCACCCGCGCCCTGGTCTTCGTGGACAACCGCGGGGTCGACGGCGCGGTGAACGGCATGGCCGCCGCGCTGGGCGGCTCCTCCTCGCGGCTGGGCCGGGCGCAGACCGGGTTCGTGCGCTCCTACGCGCTCGGCATGCTCGGCGGCGCGGTCGTCGTCGCCGGGGCGCTGCTGGCGGTGACGGCGGGATGAGCGCCCGCACCCTGTTCGGTCCGGTCGTCGCCGAGGAGCGCGCATCGTGAGTGACTTCCCGTACCTGCTCACCATGATCGCGCTGCCCGCGTTCGGTGCCGCCGTGCTGGCCGCGCTGCCGCGGAGCCGCGACGCCCTGGCCCGGCAGGTGGCCCTCGGGGTCAGCCTGGTGGTGCTCCTGCTCGCGGTGCTGGCCACCGTCGCCTTCGACGCCGGCGGGGACCGGTTTCAGCTGACCATGTCGGTGCCCTGGATCCCCGACTTCGGCGTCGACTTCGCCCTCGGGGTCGACGGCATCGCCCTGGTGATGCTGCTGCTCATCGGCGTGCTCGTGCCCGTGGTCGTGCTGGCCTCGTGGCGGGACACCGCCACCGGCCGGCGGTCCATGACGGCGTTCTTCGCCTGGCTGCTGCTGCTCGAGTCGATGATGGTCGGCGTCTTCGCCGCCACCGACGTCTTCCTCTTCTACGTCTTCTTCGAGGCGATGCTCGTCCCGATGTACTTCCTGATCGGCAGCTTCGGCGGGCCGCGACGGCAGTACGCGGCGGTGAAGTTCTTCCTCTACAGCCTCGTCGGCGGCCTGATCATGCTCGCCTCCGTCATCGGCCTGTACGTGGTGAGCACCGGCCAGCTGGGGCAGGGGACGTTCGCCTTCGACGCGCTGCGCCAGCTGGAGATCGACCCGGCGGTGCAGAAGCTGCTCTTCCTCGGCTTCTTCGTCGCCTTCGCGATCAAGGCCCCGCTGGTGCCCTTCCACACCTGGCTGCCCGACGCCGGTGCCGAGGCGCCGATCGGCGGAGCGGTGCTGCTCGTCGGCGTCCTGGACAAGGTGGGCACCTTCGGCTTCCTGCGCTACTGCCTGCCGCTGTTCCCCGACGCCTCCCGCGACTTCGCGCCGTTCGTTCTCGTCCTCGCGGTCGCCGGAACCCTCTACGCGGCGCTGCTGGCCATGGGGCAGAGCGACATGAAGCGGCTGGTGTCCTACACGTCGATCGCGCACTTCGGCTTCATCGCGCTGGGCATCTTCGCGTTCACCACCGAGGCCGGCACCGGCGCGGCGCTGTACATGGTCAACCACGGTCTCGCGACGGGGCTGCTGTTCCTGGTCGTGGGGATGCTCATCGCCCGGGGCGGGTCCCGGCAGATCGGCGACTACGGCGGCGTCGCGGCGAAGGCGCCGCTGCTGGCGGGGGTGTTCCTCGTCGCCGGGCTGGCCACGCTGTCGCTGCCGGGCACCAACAGCTTCGTCAGCGAGTTCCTGGTGCTCGTCGGGGCGTTCCCGGGCCGGCCGGTGTTCACGATCCTCGCGACCGTCGGCATCATCCTGGCCGCCCTCTACGTGCTGCTCATGTACCAGCGGACCATGCACGGCCCCGCCCGCGGGGTGCTGGTCGAGGAGGACCGCAGCCCCGAGGCGGCGCCCGTGGGTGGCGGCGCGACCGCCGCCACCGCGACGGCGACCGCGGCCGCACCCGGGCGCGCGACGTTGCGGGTGCGGGACCTGAGCCGCCGGGAGATCGCCGTGGCCGCGCCCCTGGTCGCGTTGATCATCGGGCTCGGGGTCTATCCGCAGCCGCTGATCGAGCTGATCGAGCCCGCGGTCGCCGCCACGATGAGCGACGTCGGGGCCGAGCCCGCCACCACCGAGCCGGCCGGGGGGACCGACTGATGATCGAGGCACCGGACCTCTCCTACGCGGCCCTCGCGCCGCTGCTGCTCGTCTTCGGCGCGGCCTGCGTCGGCGTCCTCGTGGAGGCCTTCGGGCCGCGCGAACACCGGCACCCGGTGCAGGTCGCCGTGGCGCTGGTGGGCACGGTCGGCGGCTTCGCGGCCACCCTGCTCTTGGCCGGCCGCCGCGAGGTCACCGCCGGCGCTGCGCTCGCCGTCGACGGGGCCGCGCTCTTCCTGCAGGCCACGATCGCCGGGCTGGGGGCGCTGGCGGTCCTGCTGTTCGCCGAGCGCTCGCTGGACCCGGCCCGCTCGTCGTTCGTCGCCGCCGCGGCCGTGCCGGCCGGCAGCGCCCGCGACCGGGAGCTCATGACCGCCCCGCGGGTGCAGACCGAGGTCTACCCGCTGGCGCTGTTCGCGATCGGCGGCATGATGCTGTTCGTCGCGTCCAACGACCTGCTGATCATGTTCGTGGCGCTCGAGGTCCTCAGCCTGCCCCTGTACCTGATCAGCGGTCTGGCCCGCCGGCGGCGGCTGCTGTCGCAGGAGGCGGCGGTCAAGTACTTCCTGCTCGGCTCGTTCGCCTCCGCCTTCTTCCTCTACGGCCTGGCGCTGGTGTACGGCGCCACCGGCAGCATCCGGCTCGCCGAGATCCGCTCGGCCGTGGGCGCGGAGGGCACCGACGTCCTGCTGGTGCTCGGCCTGGCGCTGCTGATCGTGGGCCTGATGTTCAAGGGCAGCGTCGCCCCGTTCCACACCTGGACACCGGACGTCTACCAGGGGGCGCCCACCCCGGTCACCGCCTTCATGGCCGCCTGCACCAAGGTGGCGGCCTTCGGCGCGACCCTGCGGCTGCTCTACGTCGCCTTCGGCACCAGCGAGTGGACCTGGCGGCCGATCGTCTACGGCATCGCGATCGTCTCGATGATCGTCGGTGCGGTCATGGGGCTCACCCAGACCGATCTCAAGCGGATGCTGGCCTACTCCTCGATCGCGCACGCCGGCTTCCTGCTCACCGGGGTCATCGGGTTCAGCGCCGGCGGCGGGGAGGCCGGCGGAGGCTCCGGCCTGGCGGCGACGATGTTCTACCTGCTGGTCTACGGGCTCACCACGCTGGGCGCCTTCGCCCTGCTCACCCTGGTGCGCGACGGCGACGGGGAGGCGGGCCACCTGTCCCAGTGGGCCGGGCTGGGGCAGCGCTCACCGCTGACCGCAGCGGTGATGAGCCTGTTCCTCCTCGCCCTGGCCGGGATCCCGCTCACCAGCGGCTTCACCGGCAAATTCGCCGTCTTCCGGGCGGCGATCGAGGACGGCGCCTGGCCGCTGGCCGTCATCGCCCTGCTCGCCAGCGCGGTCGCCGCCTTCTTCTACCTGCGGGTCATCGTGCTCATGTACTTCTCCGAGCCCGCCGCCGACGGGCCCACCGTCGGCGTGCCCGGGCTGCCCACCACCGTCGTGCTGGCCGTGACCGCGGCGGCCACCGTCGTGCTGGGCGTCGTTCCCGGGTCGGTGCTCGACCTGGCCGAGCAGGCGGCTATCTTCGTCGGTTGATGACCGGAGCCAGCGCCGCCGTCGACGGGACCACCCCGGTCGACGTCTGGCATCGGATCTCGACCCCGGCGTCCACGGTGGGGCCGTGGCTGCCCGACGGCGAGCTGGGGGCCGCGCTGGCCGCGGGCCTGGCCCGGGTCGAGGCGGCGCTGCAGGAGGCCGTGGGCAGCGAGCACCCGTTCGTCTCCCAGACCGCCGGACACCTGGTGGCGGCCGGCGGCAAGCGGTTCCGGCCGATGCTCGCCCTGCTCGCGGCCCAGCTCGGCGACCCGTCGGCACCCGAGGTCACCCGGGCCGCCGTCGTCTGCGAGCTGACCCACCTGGCCACGCTGTACCACGACGACGTCATGGACGAGGCCTCGGTGCGGCGGGGGGCGCCCAGCGCCAACAGCCGGTGGACCAACAGCGTCGCCATCCTCACCGGAGACTTCCTCTTCGCCCGCGCCTCCGACCTGCTGGCCGACCTCGGCCCGGAGGCGGTGCGGATCCAGGCCCGCACCTTCGAGCGGCTGGTCACCGGCCAGATCCGGGAGACCGTGGGCGCCGCTCCGGGCGAGGACCCGGTGGCCCACTACCTGAGCGTGCTGGCGGACAAGACCGGCTCGCTGGTGGCCACCTCGGCCCGCTTCGGCGCGTCGTTCGCCGGGGTGGACGAGGAGCTCGTGGCGGCGCTGACCGCCTTCGGTGAGGAGGTCGGGGTCGCCTTCCAGCTCTCCGACGACCTGCTCGACATCGTCAGCCAGGACGGCACCTCGGGGAAATCGCCCGGCACCGACCTGCGCGAGGGCATCGCCACCCTGCCGGCGCTGTTCGCCCTCGCCGGGGACGACCCCGCGGAGGCCCGGCTGCGCGAGCTGGTCGCCCGCCCGATCACCGACGACGCCGAGCACGCCGAGGCCCTGGAGCTGCTGCGGGCCTCCGCGTCGCTGGCCCGCGCCACCGAGGTGCTGCGCGAGTACGCCGACGGCGCGCGGGCACGCCTGGAGGCCGTCCCGGAGGGCCCGGTCCGTGAGGCCCTCTCGGCGCTCTGCGACTACGTGGTGACGCGCACCAGCTGACCTTCCGGCGCATGCTGTGCCCGTGCGCCGACGTCTGACCTGCCTGGTCATCGGGACGCTGCTGCTGGGCGCCTGCACCGGGACGCCGGAGGGGCCGGCGGCCGGGACGACGACGAGCCCGGAGCCCGGCACGTCGGCCTCCGCGTCTCCCCCCACGCCGCCGCCGGTCCCGACCCTGGAGATCACCGTCGTGGCCGACGGCCTCGACCACCCCTGGGACGTCGCTCAGGCCCCTGACGGCACGCTGCTGGTCGACGAGCGGCCCGGTGGCCTGACCGCGGTGCTGCCCGGCGGGGAGGTGGTCCCGGTAGAGGCCGACTTCGGGGACCTCTACGCCCGGGGGGAGACCGGGCTCATGGGGCTGGTCCTCGACCCGGGGTTCGAGCGGAACCGGCGGTTCTACACCTGCCAGGGCGTGCAGGGACCCGACCCGTCGATCGCCGTCATCGCGTGGACCATCGCCCGGAACTGGCGCAGCGCCACCCGGGTGGCCGACCCGCTGCTGGGCGGCCTCCCGGCCAACGAGCGGTCCGGCCGGCACGGCGGCTGCCGGATGCGCTTCGGCCCGGACGGGGCACTCCTGATCGGCACGGGGGACAGCCTCGTCGGCACCAATCCGCAGGACCTCGGCTCCCTGGGCGGCAAGGTGCTGCGGATCGACGCGGCCACCGGTCGACCCTTCCCCGGCAACCCGTTCGCCGACCGCCCGGAACCGGCCGCGGCCTACATCTGGACCTACGGCCACCGCAACGTGCAGGGCGTGGCCATCCGCCCCGGCACCGGACAGGTGTTCGCGGCCGAGCAGGGCACCCAGCGCGACGACGAGGTCACCCTGCTCCGGCCGGGCGCCAACGGCGGCTACAACCCGGCCGCCGACGGGGGCTACCTCGAGAGCGCGCCAATGACCGACCCCTCGCTGCCCGGCGTCGTCTCGCCGACCTGGGCCTCGGGCGCGCCGACGATCGCCAGCTGCGGGGCCACGTTCCTGGACGGGGAGCAGTGGGGTGCCTACGAGGGCCTGCTGCTGCTCGGCGTCCTCAAGGGCCGCGGGGTGCTGGCGCTGCGGATCGCCCCGGACGGGACGCTGCTCGAGCAGTTCCGGCTGCCGGAGTTCGAGGGCCGGTACGGCCGCATCCGCACGGTGCAGCAGGGCGACGACGGCAACCTCTACGTGACCACCGACAACGGCGGCAATGCCGATCAGCTACTGCGGGTCACGCCGCGCGTCTGAGCCTGCGAGCGCCCCCCAGAACTGGGGTTGTGACCTGCGCCACATCGATACGAGGGTTCCGCCCGTCATTGTTCCACTACCGCTCGGGGGGCGGCGGCCGATCCCAAGGGGGTCTCATGCACCGCACACGTCTGCTGCTCGCCGTCCCTGCTGCGACGGCGTTGGTCTTCACCGGCCTGGCGCCCGCCTCCGCGAACGTCGCCGGAAACCACGACAACGGCGACGACGCCTCGGCCGAGGTTCTCGAGATCGAGGACGAGGCCGAGCTCAGAAACGGCGACGACCTGCTCGCGGTCACGTTCGAGTACAGGTGCGAGGACGACGGCGAGGACGTCGAGGCCGACGTTAGGGCCGAGGACGGCGACATCCTCTACGAGAAGAACAACGTCAACCTCGACTGCGACGACCGC
>DATAAV010000411.1:0-2462 GCA_036259935.1 Geodermatophilus sp.
GCCGGATCGGTGCAGAACGCCGCCTCCAGCGCCGCGGGCACCGTGCAGAACGCGGCCTCCAGCGCCGCCGGAACCGTGCAGGACGCGGCCTCCTCGGCGGCGACCGCAGTCCAGCAGGCGCCCGACACGATCGTGCGCCAGACCCAGGGCAACCCCCTGGCCGCCGGGCTGATCGCCTTCGGGGTGGGCTGGCTGGTCGGCAGCCTGATGCCGGCCTCCGAGAAGGAGCGGCAGCTGGCCCAGCAGGCCGAGTCCGCGGTGCGCGAGCACAAGGATGCCCTGATCGAGCCGGCCAAGCAGGCCGCTCAGGAGGTCGGCGACCAGCTCAAGCCGGCCGCGCAGCAGGCCGTCCAGGAGGTCAGGTCCACCGCGCAGGACGCCGCCTCGACCGTGGCCGAGGAGGGCAAGACGGCCGCCCAGGACGTGCAGGGCCAGGCCCAGCAGTCCCGGGACACGGTGCAGAGCCAGGTCCGCAGCTGACCTGACCGCTCCCTCACTGCGCCCCGCCGGGTTCCCCGGCGGGGCGCAGTGCTGTCCGGGGGGCGCGGACCGCCGAGTGCGCACTTGTGGCCGCCGACACGCGCGGCCACGCCGGTTCGGACGGCACCAACTGCCCACTCGGGCCGGGAGGGGTCACCTGAAGGGGTGACGGCCGGACGTCGTCCCTGCAGTCCCGTGGGCGGCGTGTCGTTGTCTGCCCCGACGAGTCGCCGACCCCAGGGAGCCGAGCCGTGCCCTCAGCACCGCCCGCCGTGCTCGTCGCCGACGACGAGGACGACATCCGGGCGCTGGTGTGCCTGGCCGTCGGCCGGGCCGGGGGCACGGTCACCGCCGCCGTCGCCGACGGCGCGCAGGCCCTCGCCGCGGCCCGGACCCGGCCGCCCGACCTGGCCGTCCTCGACGTGTCCATGCCCGGGGCCGACGGGCTGGAGGTCTGCGCCGCGCTCCGGGCCGAGCCCGCCACCGCGGGCGTCCGCATCCTGCTGCTGTCGGCCGGCGCCTCCCCTGACGACGTCGCCCGCGGCCTGGCCGCCGGCGCCGACGCCTACCTCGCAAAGCCGTTCTCCGTGGCGGGCCTGGTGGCGCGGGTGCGGGAGCTGACCGCCGGAGGTCGGCGGTGACCGCCGTCGTCCCGATCGCCCGCACCCCGGTGGGGCGGCTGTTCCGCCGGATGGGCTGGGTCCCGGTCGCCGAGGTCCGTGCGCTGCAGGCCGACCGGGAC
This sequence comes from Geodermatophilus sp., assembly GCA_036259935.1. Lineage (GTDB taxonomy): Bacteria > Actinomycetota > Actinomycetes > Mycobacteriales > Geodermatophilaceae > Geodermatophilus. Next base: position 1,223 of record DATAAV010000411.1, read on the forward strand.
CGCGTGCTGGCGCAGATGCAGCACCGGGACGAGGAGCTCGAGGTGGCCGCCCGGATGCTGCAGGCCCGGGCGCGGACGATGACCAGCGTGATCGACGCGGTCACCGAGCAGTCGATCATCGGCACCGACTGCGACGGCGTCATCCGCGTGTGGAACCCCGGCGCCGAGAAGATGCTCGGCCTGCCCCGCTGCGACGTCGTCCGGCGGCGGTCGATCACCGATTTCCACCTGCCCGAGGAGCTCGCCGAGGCCGGTGGCGGGCTGGCCGCCCTGGTGCGGACCGCCCAGGAGCGGGGCAGCGACGTGCGCGACTGGACCTACCTCACCGCGGACGGCGAGGAGCTGACCGTCTCCGTGGCGGTCACCCCCCGCACCGATGACCGCGGGGTGCACGCCGGCTGGAACTTCGTGGCCACCGACATGACCGAGGCCCGGGCCACCGAGCGCCTCAAGGACCAGTTCGTCAGCCTGATCAGCCACGAGCTGCGCACACCGCTGAGCTCGATCCTCGGCTACCTGGAGCTCGTCCTCGACGACCCGGACCAGCCGCTGACCGACGAGCAGCGGCAGTACCTGACCACCGTCGAGCGCAACGCGCAGCGGCTGCTGCGCCTGGTCGGCGACCTGCTGTTCACCGCGCAGGTCGACGCCGGCCGCTTCACCCTGCAGCCGGAGGACGTCGACCTGGCCGCCGTGGTGCGTGCCGCGGAGGAGACGGCCCGGGTCGCCGCGGCCGCCGCCGGCGTCGAGGTGACCGTCGAGGTGCCGGCCGGCGGCCTGGTCGTGCGCGGGGACGCCGTCCGGCTGGGGCAGGCCTGCGACAACCTGGTCTCCAACGCGGTGAAGTTCACCCCGCGCGGCGGCCGGGTCACCCTCTCCCTCCGGGAGGCCTGGCGAACCGCGGACGGCGAGGTGCTCCCCGAGGAGCGGCCCGGTGCGGTCCGCGTCGCGCAGCTGGCGGTCAGCGACACCGGGATGGGCATCCCCGCCGGCGAGCAGGGGGAGCTGTTCACCCGGTTCTTCCGGGCCTCCACCGCCCGGCGCAACGCCGTACCGGGCGTGGGCCTGGGCCTGACCATCACCAAGGCGATCACCACCGCCCACGGCGGCACGCTCGACCTGGTCAGCGCCGAGGGGCGGGGCACGACCTTCACGGTCACGCTCCCCCGCTGATCACGGACATGACCGCCCCCTCCCCCGTGCGGGGGGGGGGGGGGGGGGGGGGGGGGGGGGGGGGGGG
>DATAAV010000412.1:0-2756 GCA_036259935.1 Geodermatophilus sp.
GACTCCTCGGGCACCTGCAGGCCGGAGCGGGCCAGCCGGGCGGCGAGGTCGCGCGGGGTGAAGATCGAGTTGTTGGTGAGCACGAGGAACCGGCGGCGCCGCTCGACCAGCCGGTTCAGGAACTCGGCGGCTCCCGGCAGCGCCTGGCCCTCGTGGACCAGCACGCCGTCCATGTCGGTCAGCCAGCACTCGGCCGGGCCCCGATCGCCCCTCACCCGCACTCCTTGCCGGCGCTCGTCGGGGGCGCCGGTGGGCACGTCCGCGAGCTCGCTCACCGATCGCGCCGATCGGCGGCGAAGTCGGTCAGCGCGTCGTCGGTGAGCCGGAAGACCGTCCACTCGTCCATCGGCACGGCGCCGGCTGCCTTGTAGAACTCGATCGACGGGGTGTTCCAGTCCAGCACCCACCACTCCAGCCGGCTGTAGCCGCGTTCCACGCACAGCTCGGCCAGGGTGCGCAGCAGCTCCCGGCCCAGCCCGCTGCCGCGGTGCTGCGGCTGCACGTAGAGGTCCTCGAGGTAGATGCCGTGCGTGCCCCGCCAGGTGGAGAAGTTGAGGAACCACAGCGCCATGCCGACGACGTCCCCGTCGAGTTCGGCGACGTGGCCGAACAGCTTGGGCGACTTCCCGAACAGGGCCGCGGTGAGCTGGTCCTCGGTCAGCCGCACCTCGTGCGCGGCCCGTTCGTACTCCGCGAGCTCCCGGACCAGCCCGACCACCGCGGGGACGTCGTCGGGACGGATGGGCCGGACGCTCACGAGAGGGTCTCCTTCAGACGGGCGGGCACCAGGCGGCCCAGAGGGGACAGCACCGGCACCAGCACCGGGGCGAGCAGGTAGCCGTAGGCGAGCACGCAGCCGGTGACCACCGGGACGAACGCGAAGCCGACGACGACGGCGATCGCGGCGACGATCAGCCCGTACGGGCGGCCGCTCTTCGGGCTGACCAGCGACCGGAACGACCGGAACCGCACCTTGCTGATCATCAGCAGCGCCGGCACCGCGACGACCAGCAGGACCCACAGCCGGTCGCGGCCCTGCATCTCCTCGCCGAAGGCGAACACCGAGGCGAGCACGACGCCCGCCGCGCCGGGGCTGGGCATGCCGACGAAGTACCGCTTGTCCGCGGTGGGGTCGATGGTCACGTTGAAGCGGGCCAGCCGGATCGCGGCGCACGCCACCCACAGGCCGCAGGCGATCCAGCCCAGCGGGTCCAGCTCGTCGCGGCCCTCGGAGAACAGCGTGAACGCCAGCAGGGCCGGTGCGAGGCCGAAGGAGACCAGGTCGGCCAGCGAGTCGAACTGCAGGCCGAACGGCGTCACCGCGCCGACCAGCCGGGCGACCGCACCGTCGGTGATGTCGAAGACCACCGACAGTCCCACGAGGACGGCGGCCAGCGTGTACTGCCCGCGGATCGACACCAGGATGGCGACGAAGCCGCACATCATGTTGGCGAGGGTGAAGAGGCTGGGCAGGGTGGCCAGCGCCCGCCGGCGGGTGCCCCGGACCGAGCCGCGGACGAACTCGACCGTGGCCGTCCGCCGTGTCTGCGGAGGCCGGGCGCCGGACGCGGAGCTGGGCATGGCGGAACTCCTCAGCCGGACCGGGTCCAGCGGGCGATGACGGTCTCGCCGCCGCGCACACGCTGCCCCGTGCGAACGGTGATCGTGCACTCGCGGGGAACGAAGACGTCCATCCGCGAGCCGAACTTCATCAGCCCCATCCGCTGGCCGGTGGCGAGGTGCTGGCCCGGCCCGGTGCGGGTGACGATCCGGCGGGCGAGCACCCCCACGATCTGCCGGAAGACGACGGTGCGGTCGCCGTCGCGCAGCCAGATCTCGCTGCGCTCGTTCCGGTGCGCCGACTCCTTGCGGTAGGCGGCCAGGAAGCTGCCCTTCCGGTAGGAGCTCTCGACGACCTCCCCGTGGTACGGGGAGCGGTTGACGTGCACGTCCACGACCGAGAGGAAGACGCTGACCTGCTGCCAGTCGCCCTCCGGTGCGACGCCCTCCTGCGGCTCGCCGGCGATCATCACGACGCCGTCGGCGGGGGAGAGCACGTCGTCGGGGTCGGGCGGCTCGACGTCGCAGCGCCGGTCGGGGTCGCGGAAGAACACCGCCATGTAGGCCGCGAGCACCACGAACGGCCAGGCGGCGAGCCGGAGGCCGCGCCGACGCGTCGCGCGGCCGGCCGAGGCGAGGGCGGCGGCGGGAGCGAGGGGACCGGCGATGAAGGGCCACCCGGCCGGATCGATGCGCATCGAGGTCAGACGGTACCGGGAGGTCCGGCGTCCCTTCTTCACCGACGAGGAGCGGCGACCCCTCAGACCCGCGACTCGCCGAGCTTGGCCCGGACCTGCTCGATGTCGGGGTGTCCCACGTCCGCACACCTCTCCAGGCCGAGTTGCCACCAGGTGCGTGCGGCGGTGCTGTTCCCCATCGCCTGGTAGGTGTCACCCAGCCGGATCAGCGTCTCGGCCTCGAAGTACCGGTCGCCCTGCTCCCGGAAGAGGTCGAGGGCGTTCCGGTAGCAGGCGACGGCGTCGTCATGATGTCCGAGGTTGTGGTGGGCGTATCCGAGGCTGTCCCAGACCACGCCCTGCAGGTCGCGGTCGCCGAGCTGCTGGAACAAGGTGAGCGACCGGCCGCACTCGGTGAGGGTCTGGCAGCGCGGTCCCGCTCCCGGGCCGGCGGCCTCCGCGGCGAACGGTGCGGCCAGCGTCCGGCCCGTGTCGCGGGCGACGCCGGCCATCGTGTCG
>DATAAV010000413.1:0-5159 GCA_036259935.1 Geodermatophilus sp.
CTCAGCGACGCCGACGTCGAGCGGCTCGGCCAGGCACTGATGGACCTCGAGGCGACCTTCGACGAGCTCATCGACCGCTTCGGCGTCGAGCCCAACGACGTCTACCTGCCGATCGACCTCGGTGCCGTGCTGCGTACCGACTCCGCCGTACGAGACCCGATTCAGTTGACCCCAGAACCGACGAGGAGAAATCCATGACCATGTCCGCCGTCAACCGTGCTCCCCGTCCGAGCAGCCTGGCCGACGTCCTCGACGTCGTGCTGGACAAGGGCATCGTGATCGACGCCTACGTCCGGGTCGCGCTGCTCGGCATCGAGCTGCTCACCGTGGACGCGCGGGTGGTGATCGCGAGCGTGGACACGTACCTGCGCTTCGCCGAGGCGGTCAACCGGCTCGACCTCCAGCCGCAGCAGCCCGTCGGCCTGCCGGGGCTGGCCCACCAGGGGATCGAGGCCGCGGCCAAGACCGTGGTCAAGCGGAAGCTGCGCGGGCCGACGGAGAAGGTGCAGCACTTCGTGGAGGCGATCACCGGCTCCCGCGGGGACGAGGAGGAGACCCGCACCACGCGGTAGGGCGGCCGCCCCGGGGCGGGTCAGAGCCAGGGGCCCAGCCGGGGCGCCTCCGGATCGCGACCGGTGAGCCACGCGGCCAGGGCGGGGCCCTCGCCGCCGGCGGCCCGCTTGCCGGCCACGTCGACCACCAGCGCGGTGACCAGGTCAGGCGGGAGGTCGGCGAAGGTCACCCCCGTGCCCAGGTCGACGGCGTGTACGGCCACCTCGCGGGTCCGCATCCACGGGATCTCGGTGGCCTGGACGGGACGCCCCTGGGCGGTGAGCACCGTGGCCTGCCAGGCCTCCGGGGAGAGCGCGTCGAGGGCCGCGGCCAGTTCGTCGGCGGAGGAGCGCACGAGGCGCCGCAACTCGCCTGCCGGCAGCCGGGCGCCCTCCTCGATCTCGGCGTTGCGCCGCTCGGCCGACGCGTACATCCGGCTCTCCGTGCCGGTGGCCGCCCAGCTGACCAGCCGGCCCAGCGCCCGAGCGTTGAAGTGCACGTGCGCGACCACGTGCCGGCGGCTCCACCGCGGCAGCAGGCTGGGCGCGTCCAGTTCGTCGTCGGAGGTCTTGTCCAAGGTGGCGAGGAAGAGCGAGGTCGCCTCGGCCATCCAGGCTCGCGTCGTCATGGTGTCGGATTCTCTCGGCCGGCTCCCCATCCGGCGATGGCGTTGCCGCCCCGGTGCTGCTCGCCGGTGCCGGCTGCGCAGGAGCGAGGTGCGACCATCGGACCGGGCCGGCGTAGGGCGCCGTCCGTCCCTTGCCACGGAGCCGACGAACGGGTGCGGAGAGCTGTGAACGACGACCCGCGCGTGGACCACGCGCTCGTGCAGACGCTCGACGACGCCACCACCGGCGTCCGGGCGGTGACCAACGCCGGCGCCACCGACGTCCCGGCGGCCTACGCGGTGCAGGAAGCGCTGGTGGCCCGCCGGCTGCAGCGGGGCGAGAGCCTGGTCGGCTGGAAGCTCGGCTTCACCAGCCTGGCCAAGATGGCCCAGATGGGCGTGTCCGACGTCATCGTCGGGCGGCTGACCTCCGGCATGGAGGTCCGCGACGGCGGAGCCGTCGACCTGGGCCGGTTCATCCATCCTCGCGTGGAACTCGAGATCGCCTACCGGCTGGCGCGCGACGTCGACCCCGCGGCGCCGGCCGAGGAGGCCCTCTCCGCGGTCGACGCCGTCGCCCCGGCCCTGGAGATCATCGACTCCCGCTACCAGGACTTCCGATTCACCCTGGCCGACGTGATCGCCGATAACACCTCGGCCGCTGCGTTCGTCATCGGATCGTGGACGGCGATCGAGGCCGCCGGCGAGCTCGGCGGGCGCGCGGTGGCCCTGACCGTCGACGGGCAGACCGCGCAGAACGGCTCCACCGACGCGATCCTCGGCCATCCGCTGCGCGCCCTGCCCGCGCTGGCCGAGGTGGCTCGCCGTCAGGGGATGGCGCTGCGCGCCGGCCAGGTGGTGCTCGCCGGCGCCGCGACGGCCGCGGTCGCCCTGACGCCCGGCGCGGTGGTGCAGGCGGAGGTCGACGGCCTCGGCGCGGTCACCGTCCGCGCGGCCACGGCGGACGGGCGCTGACGCCGGCGGCCCGACCGGGGGTCATGCCGCCTGGAAGGACCGCTTGGCCAGGCCGAGCGCGTAGCCGTCGATGGTGGTGGTCACCGGGGCGGTGGGATCGGTGGCCGCGCCGAGGGTGACGAACAGCGGGGTGAAGTGCTCCACCGTGGGGTGGGCGTAGGGCATGCCGGGCGCGCCGGTGCGGAAGCGGGCGAGCTCTTCGACGTCGCCGCGGGCCAGCGCGTCGGCGGCCCAGGCGTCGAACTCCGAGGACCAGCCGGGCACCCGGTCGAGGTTGTGCCAGTCGATGAACGGCAGGCCGTGGGTCATGTAGCCCGAGCCGATCACCAGCACGCCCTGCTCGCGCAGGGTGCGCAGCCGTTCCCCGAGGGCCAGCAGCCGGGTGCTGTCGTGGGTGGGCATGCTCAGCTGCAGTACCGGGACGTCGGCGTCGGGGTACATGATCTTCAGCGGCACCCAGGCGCCGTGGTCCAGGCCGCGGCTGCCGTGCTCGTGCACCGGCTCGCCGTCCGGCATCAGCGCGCCCACCTGCCGGGCCAGCGCGCCGGCGTCGGGGGTGTCGTAGCGCATCGTGTAGTACAGCGGGGCGAAGCCGCCGAAGTCGTAGACCAGCTCGGTCGGCCGGGTGCTGCTGATCGACAGCGGCGCGGACTCCCAGTGCGCGGAGACGATGAGGATCGCCTTCGGCTTGGGCAACGCCCGGGCCCAGTCGTGCAGCTGGGTCATCCAGCCGGTCATCTCGAACAGCATCGGTGCGCCGTGGCTGAGGTACAGGCTCGGCAGCGGCCCGTCCGCGGGTGTCCAGAGGCGGTGCGGGTTCACGCGCTCGGCCTCGGCGTGCCGGCGCAGGTGCGCGGCGAACGGGTGCTGCGCCGGGATGCGGGCGTCGGCGGCCGCGGTCGTGCTCCGGCCGGGATGCGGGGTCATGCGTTCTCCTCGGTGCTGCGGGGGAGGGGCGTGCGGGCCCAGGTGACGGTCAGCCCGGCGCGCTCGCCGAACCGCTCGAGATGACTGCCGAGAACGTGCTCGACCAGCGCGACGCTCTCCTCGTCACCGCCCTCGGCCACCAGGGTGAGGACGCCGTCGCCGACGACGATCCGCGCGGTCGCGCCCCCGATCGTCGCCGTGGAGGTCGTGCCGTCGACGGTGAAGGGAACCTTGCGCCCCAGGTGCGAGACGAGCTGCTTGGCGTACCGGGCCGGCGCGTCCGTGCGGACGTCGGCCCGGGAGGCGAGGCCGGGTGGCGCCTCGTGCGGCGGACGGGACATCGGCTCTCCCTGTGGTTGAAGCGTCGACGGAGCTCACTGTAGAGCAGTTTTCTTGAGCTTTCAACTACTCTCCACGGTGGCGTCTGCTGACGGCACCGAACCGGCGCGACGGTTAGAGCGCCGCGCGGCGGCTACACACGCGTGCGGGACCGCACCCGCGGCACGGCCTTGCGAGGACGAGCATGAACCCTGACCCCCGGCCGGGAGAGGACGACGTCGACCGCGACGACGCCGAGGCGCTGTCGCGCGCGACCGGTGGCGGCCCGAGCGACGCACCCGACGCCGCCGGCACCACCGGCACCGGCGAGTCGGAGACGTTCGTCGGGCGGGTGGCCGGTCAGGACGTCGGCTACGCGGAGGAGACCGGCGCGGAGCGACGAGCCGCGCAGCCGGACGAGTGAGGACCGGCTCGCCCGTCACTCCCGCGGGCGCCGCCGGATCTTCGATCCCAGCCAGGTGAGCGGGTCGAACCTGCGGTCCACCACCCGCTCCTTCAGCGGGATGATGCCGTTGTCGGTGAGGTGGATGCCCTCCGGGCACACCTCGGAACAGCACTTGGTGATGTTGCAGTAGCCGAGGCCGAAGACGTCCTGCGCCGCGTCCCGCCGGTCCACCACGTCGAGCGGGTGCATGTCCAGTTCGGCCAGCCGGATGAGGAAGCGGGGCCCGGCGAAGGCCCGCTTGTTCTCCTCGTGGTCACGGATGACGTGGCAGGTGTCCTGGCACAGCCAGCACTCGATGCACTTGCGGAACTCCTGGGGCCGCTCGACGTCGACCTGCTGCATCCGGTGGTTGCCGTCGGCCTCCCGGAGCCGGGGCGTGAACGCGGGGATCTGCGCCGCCTTCTCGTAGTTGTAGGAGACGTCGGTGACCAGGTCGCGGATCACCGGGAACGCCCGCAGGGGGGTCACCGTCACGGTCTCGTTCTCGGCGAAGGTGTTCATCCGCGTGAGGCACATCAGCCGCGGACGCCCGTTGATCTCCGCGCTGCACGAGCCGCACTTGCCGGCCTTGCAGTTCCACCGGACGGCGAGGTCGCCGGCCTGGGTGGCCTGCAGCCGGTGGATGACGTCGAGCACCACCTCGCCCTCGTTGACCGCCACCGTGAAGGTCTGCAGGTCGCCGCCGGAGGCGTCCCCGCGCCAGACCCGGAACGTCGCGTCGTAGGTCATGAGATCTCCTGGAAGATCTCGGCGAGCTCCGGTGGCATCTGCGGCAGCACCTGGCGGGTCACCGTGACCCCCCCGTCGGCCGTGCGGGTGCAGACGAGGTTGGTCTTCGCCCACTCCGCGTCGCTGGCCGGGAAGTCGTCGCGGGTGTGCCCGCCCCGGCTCTCCTGCCGCTCGAGGGCGGCCCGGGCGATGCACTCGCTGACGATGAGCATGTGCGGCAGGTCGAGGGCGAGGTGCCAGCCGGGGTTGTACTGCCGGTGCCCCTCGACCGAGAGGGTGGCCACCCGCTGCTCGAGCGCGGCGATGCGGTCGAGCGCCTGCTCCATCTCCGGCGCGGTGCGGATGATGCCGACGAGGTCGTGCATCGTCTGCTGCAGGTCGTGCTGCACGGTGTAGGGGTTCTCGCCGCCCTCCCGCTCGAACGGCGCCAGCGCCGCCCGGGCCGCGTCGGTCAGTGCCTCCTCGGCCAGCTCCACCGCGCCGGCGCGCTTCTCGGCGTGCTCGGCGGCGGCCCGGCCGGCCCGCCGTCCGAAGACGAGCAGGTCCGACAGGGAGTTGCCGCCGAGCCGGTTGGACCCGTGCATG
>DATAAV010000414.1:0-2835 GCA_036259935.1 Geodermatophilus sp.
GGCGGTGGACATGTCGACCCAGTAGCCCATCCGGCGGGTCAGGTCGCTGAAGGCGTCGACGTGCCGCATGACCGACTCGCGGCAGCGGGCGTTGAACTCGGCGATGCCGTAGCGCTCGATGTCGGGCTTGCCGGCGAAGCCCAGCTCCTGCTCGACGGCGATCTCCACGGGGAGGCCGTGGCAGTCCCAGCCGGCGCGGCGGGGCACGTGCCAGCCCTGCATGGTCTTGAACCGCGGGAAGACGTCCTTGAACGCGCGGGCCTCGATGTGGTGCGTGCCGGGGCGGCCGTTCGCGGTCGGCGGGCCCTCGTAGACGTTCCACTGCGGCCGGCCGGCGGTGGCCTCGAGCGTGCGGGCGAAGACCTTGTCGGCCTCCCAGCGGCCCAGGACCTCCTGCTCCAGGGCGGGCAGGTCGACCTGAGGGGGCAGCGCGCGGAAGGGGCCGGGTGAGCTCACGGGCCGATTCTCCCACCCCGCGCGACCCGGTTCCCCGGGCCGCCGCCGGAGCACCCCTGGGTCGCACGGGGGTGCTGGCCTCGGGGTACGGGAGACTGCGGAGGTGGGCAGGGGCGCGCGGTGAACACGACGGTCACCGTCGCGCTCGCCGCGGGCGCGGTCGTCGTCCTCGTGGCGGCCGTGGCGCTCCGCCTGGCCGATCGCCTGGGCCTGCCCAGCCTGCTGCTCTACCTGGCCCTCGGGGTGGCCATCGGGGAGAGCGGCCTCGGCGTCCAGTTCGAGGACTACCGCCTCACCCACACGCTGGCGTACGCCGCCCTCGTCGTCATCCTGGCGGAGGGCGGGCTCACGACCCGGTGGGGCGACGTCCGTCGGGCGATCGGGCCCGGGGTCGCGCTGTCCACCGTCGGCGTCGTGGTCAGCGTGGTGGTGACCGGGGCCGTCGGCGTCCTGGTCCTCGGCTACGACTGGGGCTTCGCGCTCCTGCTGGCCGCGGTCATCAGCTCGACCGACGCCGCCGCCGTCTTCGCGACCCTGCGCCGGCTGCCCCTGCCGCGGCGGCTGGCCGCCTCCCTGGAGGCCGAGAGCGGCCTCAACGACGCCCCGGTCATCCTGCTCGTCACCGCGCTGGCCGAGTTGCTCACCGGTGAGGCGACCCAGCCGTGGTGGCTGATCGGCCTGGTGGTGGCCGCCGAGCTGGCCGGGGGCGCCGTCATCGGGGTCGGCATCGGCTTCGGGGGCGCCGCGCTGCTGCGCCGGGTGGCGCTCCCCGTGGCCGGGTTCTACCCCCTGGCGACCCTGGCACTCTGCGTGCTCGCGTACTCGTCGGCGTCCCTCGCGCACACGTCCGGCTTCGTCGCGGTCTACCTCTGCGGCCTGGTGCTCGGCAACGCCGCGCTGCCGCACCGGGCGGCGAGCATCGGGTTCGCCGAGGGCATGGCCTCACTCGCGCAGATCGGCCTGTTCGTGCTGCTCGGTCTCCTCGTGTCGCCGGGCCGGCTCTCCGACGCCGTGGGCCCGGCGCTCGTCGTAGGCGGCGCGCTGCTGCTGCTGGCCCGGCCGCTGTCGGTGGTGGCCAGCCTGCTGTGGTTCCGCTTCCCGTGGGCCCAGCAGGTGTTCATCTCCTGGGCGGGCCTGCGCGGGGCGGTGCCGATCGTCGCGGCCATCATCCCGTTGACCGAGCAGGTCCCGGGGGCGGCGACCGTCTTCGACACGGTGTTCGTGCTGGTCGTCGTCTTCACGATCGTGCAGGGGTGGTCGCTGCCGTGGCTCGCCCGGCGGCTGGGGATCGCCACCCCCGTCACGCCGCGCGACGTCCAGGTCGAGTCCGCGCCGCTGGAGGAGTTGGACGCGGAGCTGATGCAGCTGACCGTCCCGGACGGGTCCCGGCTGCACGGCGTCTACCTGCCGGAGCTGCGGCTGCCCGAGGACGCGGCGGTGGTCCTCATCGTGCGCGACGGCCGGTCGTTCGTGCCCGGCCCCACGACCCGCCTCAGGCGCGGCGACCAGGCGCTGCTGGTGTCCGCGCGCGGGTCGCGGGCGGAGGCCGAGCGGCGGCTGCGCGCGGTCAGCCGAGCCGGCCGGCTGGCCAGCTGGCGCGGCGAGACCGGCGCCGCCTCCGGAGCCGACTGAGGGGAGGACCCCCTGTTCCTGCCCGCTGCCCGGGCCACGACCTCCCCCGACGTGCGCCCCCGGCAGCGGATCAGGCCGCACGCACCCGGAGTCGGTGCGGCGCACACACGCGAGACGGGTGTTCGGCCGGCTCAGCCGTTGAGCTCCAGGGTCTGCATCGTCTCGGCGCGGACCTGGTCCAGCAGCGCCCGGTCCTCGTTGAGCCGGCGGCCGTAGGAGGGGATGACCTCCTGCAGCTTCGGGCGCCACGTGGCGATCCGGTCGGGGAAGCAGCGCTCCAGCACGGTGAGCATCGCCGAGACGGCGGTCGAGGCGCCGGGGGAGGCGCCGAGCAGGCCGGCGATCGTCCCCTCGCCGCCGACGACGAGCTCGGTGCCGAACTGCAGGACGCCGCGGCCGGTCGCGGGGTCGCGCTTGATGACCTGCACCCGCTGGCCGGCGGTGATCATGTCCCAGTCCTGCTGCTCGGCCAGCGGCACGAACGCGGTGAGCGTCTGGTGCCGGGCGCCGCGCGACTGGAGCAGCTCGCCGATCAGGTAGCGGGTCAGCGCCAGCTCGGTGCGGGCGACGCCGAGCATCGAGGCCAGGTTGTTCGGCTTGACGCTCAACGGCAGGTCGAACACGGACCCGGCCTTGAGGAACTTCGGGGAGAAGCCGGCGTAGGGCCCGAACAGCAGCGAGTGGTCGCCGTCGATGAGCCGCAGGTCCAGGTGCGGCACCGACATGGGCGGGGCGCCGACGGCGGCC
>DATAAV010000415.1:0-1854 GCA_036259935.1 Geodermatophilus sp.
GCGGTGGCCGGGGTGCTGGAACATCGGGGCCTTCTCTCCAAGCGGCCCGGGAAGCGTTCTCCCGTGTTCGGTGCCTGGAAGAACCATCGCGGCCGGCGCCCCGCCCGACCATCGAGCCAGCCCCCGCATCCGCCCGGCACCACCCCCCGTTTCCGGCTGGGGAACACCCCCCGCCCCACCGGGGCAGACCCGCCGGGACGACGTGCCTACCCGGACGCGGCCACGTCGGCCAGCAGCCGCTCACAGGTGCGCACCATCAGGTGCGCCAGGGTGCGGGTGGCCGCCGTCGATGCCGGGTGAGCGGCGGCACGCTGCCAGCGCGCCAGCTGCTCCCTGGCGGTGTCGGCCAGGACGGCCGCTCCGGCGTCGGGACTGCATCCGAGGCGGGCCGCGGCCTGCATGCCGACCATGCCGAGAAGACGCTCGGCGGCGAGACGCTCGTCGTCGGGGACCCGGAGCTCCCCGGAGCACAGCGCGTCGAGCAGGTCGAGCTCGGCCAGCTGGTGCGCGCCGGACCGGATCTCGTCGAGCTGGTAGAGCAGTCGCCGGGAGTTCCCCCCGGGCGGAGCCGCCCGGAGGAGCGTGTCGAGGGCGGCCAGGGCGGTGCGTGCCTTGAGCGCCTCGACGCGGGCGACGAGCCGGGCGTCGACGAGTTCGCGCACGCGGGCCGCCGCGCCCTCGTGCGGCATGGCCCCGGCGGACCTGCCGGCATGCGGAGGGGATGCGGCGGCGGCCGGAGCGGGAACCACGGCCTGGCAGAGCCGCCGTACCGCCGACCCCGGTCCGTCGTCGTCGCGGCTGCCTCCCGCGTCGAGGAGCACACCGATCGTCTGCGCGGGGCGCAGGATCCCCAGCAGGCCGGCGTAGAAGTCGTCGTCGTCGCGCCCGGAGCACTCCAGGAGCACGACGTAGGCGTCCGGTGCCGGCACCATTTGCCCGTCGTCCCCCGGTCCGCCGGTGCACAGGTACCGCACGGGGCACGTCGACGACGGCGCCTCGGGCGGCCCCACGGACAGGGCCTCGACCAGCGCCTCCGTGGCCGCCGGGGACGGCCCGGTGACGGCGACCCGCAGCGGCTCGTCGAGGCAGCGGGCGAGTGCGCGCAGCGGCTCGGCCTGCGGGGTGCCGTGGTAGAGATCCCGGGCGGCCCGCACCGCGATCCGCACCTGATCGAGCAGCCCGGGTGCGGGCCGGGGGCCGGTCGCCGGCCGGCCGGGAGCGGCGTCGGGCAACGGGACCGAGCCCTCGACGGTGGTGCCGGCGCCCGGGGCGGAGCGGACGTCGACCTGCCCGCCGACCGCGGCGATCCGGGCGGACACGTTCTGCATGCCCCGTCCCAGCGAGGCGGACGCGGAGGAGGGCGCCCCGCCCGGGCCGTCGTCGTGCACCGCGAAGCGCAACCGGTCGCCGTCGACCGCCAACCGCAGCCGGACGGCGGCGCCGGCCGCGTGCTTGCGGGCGTTGTTCACCGCCTCGAGGCAGCAGAAGTAGAGGGCGGCCTCCACCTCGGCGGGGAACCGCACGCCCTCGGCGCCGGAGGTGTCGAGGGCGAGGGTGGGGTCGCCGCTGTCGAACTCCTCGTGCAGCGCCGCCACCAACCCGCGCTCGGCCAGGACCGGGGAGGTCACCCCCGTCGCGGTCCGGGCCAGCAGCTCCTCGACGGTGTCGATCTGCTGGCCGATCCGCTCCAGCCCCGTGCGCGCGTGCTCGAGCCGGCCGGTGGCGAGCTCGTGCTCGACCAGCCCGAGGGCCAGGCTCAGGGAGACCAGGTGGTGCTGGGCGCCGTCGTGCAGGTCCCGCTCGATGCGACGCCGTTCGCTGTCGGTCTCGGCGACGGCGCGGCGGCGCGCCGCC
>DATAAV010000416.1:0-2048 GCA_036259935.1 Geodermatophilus sp.
ATGCCCACCACCATCTCGCCGGCCAGCAGCCGGGCCAGCCACGCGGGGACCCGCCGCGGCGGTTTGGCCCCGGCGCACTCCGCGAGATAGGGCAGCCACTCGCTGACCGGGGCCGGCTCGTCATCGACGATGTTGAATACGCCCTGCGCCTTCTGCTCCAGCGCCAGGACGGTGGCGCTCGCCGCGTCGTCGACATGAACCCACGAGAAGTATCCGGTGCCACCCCCGACGAGCGGGAACATCCGCTTCCGCACGAGCTCGACCTGATCGTCGGTGGCGCCCGGCCCGTAGAACCCGCCATAGCGCAGGACCGCGCCGCCGGCCCTGACCACCACGTCCTCGAGGTGGTTGATCGCCTTCGTCCCTTCCATCACCTCCAGCGGGTCCTCCTCGGTCTTGACCCATCCGCCCTCGCGCATTCCGTTCATGCTGGCGTGGCCCTGCGCGACGACGTGGGAGACGCCGGTCGCCTCGGCCGCGGCCAGCAGGTGGTCGGTCCCCTCGCTGCGGAGCGCATTGGTGGTAGCGAAGAAGCGGTCGGCCTTCCTCAAGTTGGGCTTGCCGGCGTGCGCCACGGAAAGGCCCGTCATCTGATTCACGATCGCGTCCGGCCGGGCCGCGGCTACCGCCTCGCCCACCGACACCGCGTCCAGCCCGTCCATCACGACGCCCTCGGCGCCCAACTGCTCCAGCAGCCCCAACTTGCCCGCGCTCGTCGTCGTCGCGGTCACCTGGTGGCCACGGGCCACCAGCTGCGGCACCAGACGACGGCCGATGACCCCGGTCCCGCCTGCCACGAAGACCCGCACAACCATCACCTTCCTGACTCCAGAGCCTGTCTCCGAGACCTGAGACGAGACAGCCCGGCCGTCTGTGACATGGGCGGAAGGCAGTCAGGCGAAGATCGTCGGCCGCTGATGGTCGGCCCGGTCACCTCCAGGCACCTGCGTCACGCAGGTTTCGCTCGACGCGCCGCTCGCTGGCGGTCGCCGTCGGCGGGCCGGGAGTACGTCTGACCGGAAAGATGGGTGGTTTTTTGCAGCGAGCGTCGCGGCGGTGTCGGCCACCTCCTGCCCTGCCGGTCTGACGCTCGCCGCGGTCACGGGTCGTGTCGCACATCGGCGCCCTCCGCCCGCTGTCATGCGGGATGATCAGGTCCAGCCCCGGAGCTGTGCACGCCCGGCCTGGATCAGCGCGTCGGCGACCCGGTCGAGCGGGTCGGACTCGAGTCGCCACTGCTGCCAGTACAGGAGGACGTCGACGGCGCCGGCCGGGTCGAAGGTCGTGATCGCGCGGTGCCCGGCCGCCTGGGGCAGGCGCGTGGGTTCCAGTTGGAGTTCCGGCAGCATGCCCCAACCGAAGCCGAGGGCCACGGCGCTGAGGAAGTCCGCCGACGAGGGGACGTAGTGGATCGGCACGTCCGTCGTCGTCGGGAGATGTCGGCGCAGGTAGACGTGCTGGAGGTCGTCGCGGCGGTCGAACACCACCACCGGTGCCCGTTGCAGGGCCGCGGCGTCGGGCCCCCGAGGAAACCAGCGGTCGGCGAACCCTGGCGCGGCACAGGGCAGGTAGCTCATGCGCCCGAGCGGCGTCACGCGGCAGCCGGCCACCGGCTCCGCGTCGGAGGTGACCGCGCCCATCACGGTGCCGGCCCGCAGCAGCGCGCTGGTGTGCGTCTGGTCGGAGCTGTGCAGGTCGAAGCGGAGCTCCTCGGCGAGCGGAGCGAGCGCCGGCAGGGCCCAGGTGGCCAGCGAGTCGGCGTTGACCGCGATCGGCACGACCGGCGCGCGGCCGGGCTCGGCCGCGTCCAGGTGCCGGCTGGTGTCGGCGACGAGCAGACCGACCTGGCGGGCCAGCCGCAACATCGGCTCGCCGGCGGCGGTGACGGTCGCCGGCCGCCCGCGCTGCACCAGCACCCGGCCGGTGGCCACCTCGAGGGCGCGCAGGCGCTGGGAGACCGCGGACGGCGTGACGTGAAGCCGTCGTGCGGCCGCCTCCAGGGTGCCTTCGTCGATCACCGCGACCAGCGTCCGCAGCTGGGCCAGGTC
>DATAAV010000417.1:0-4604 GCA_036259935.1 Geodermatophilus sp.
GGGCGGAGCGGCGGGCTGGGGCCGGCCGCGCGGGCACACCGCGGGGCGGGCGCGCCGCGCCGGGCCGCTGACCGCGCCCCCCGACCGACTTCCCGAGGCATTCTCGGCGGGTGTCACATCCTCAGCCCCGGCGGTGCTCTACCGACGTGGACCTGGTGCGGCAGGAGCGATGGACGGAGCCCGCCCTGGCCGCGCGCGCGCCCGTGGCGCGGCGCGGCCCGGCCGAGCGGGCGCACCGGGCAGGCGAGGTACGGGAGGACCTCGAGCAGGTCTTCCGGGCCGACTACCCGCGGGTGGTCGGGGTGGCCGCCCGGGTGCTCGGGTCGCGCGACCAGGCCGAGGACGTCGCCCAGGAAGTGTTCCTCGCCTTCGGCCGCTCCTCGGTGCCGGCGCGGGAGGCCGGTGGCTGGCTGACCGTGGCCGCCGCCCACACCGCGCTCAACCTGCTGCGATCCGGCCGGCGCCGCACCGCCCGCGAGGAGGCCGTCGGCGGGGAGCCCACCGTCGTCCCCGACGTCGCCGACGCGGTGATCTCCCGCGAGGAGCACAGCCGGGTGCGGGCCGCGCTCGCCCGGCTGCCGCGGAAACAGGCGGTGGTCCTCGTACTGCGGCACAGCGGCCTGAGCTACGCCGACGTGGCGGCCGCCCTCGACATGTCCGTCGGCAGCGTCGGCACCACCCTGCGGCGCGCCGAGTCCGCCCTGCGCAAGGAGCTGATCCCAGATGCGTCATCCGACTGAGGGCGTGCTGCGCCGGCTGCTCGACGAGCCGGTGGGGGTCGCCGACGCCGACCGCGCGCACGTCGCGGCGTGCCCGTCCTGCCTGGCCCGCGTGGAAGCGGTCCGCGCCGACGCCCGCACGGTGGGCTCCGCGCTCGGGAGCGCGGCACCGGCCGGGGTCGACGTCGAGACCGCGTGGGCCCGCCTGACCTCCGCCCGCCCCGCCGGACGGGCGGCTGCGCCGGCCGGCCGCGGCCGGTGGGCGACCGCGCTGCGCCGGCCGGCGGTCGCGGCGCTCGGGGTCGTCGTCGTCCTGTCGGGCGCCGGCGTGGCCGCGGCCAACGACTGGCTGCCGATCTTCCGCACCGAGCAGGTCGCGCCGGTCGCCGTCACCGAGACCGACCTGGTCGCGCTGCCCGACCTCTCCGCGTTCGGGGACCTGGAGGTCGCCGGCGAGCCCCGCCCGTCCGTCGTCCCGGACGCCGCCGCCGCGGAGGAGCGCACCGGCCTGACCGTCCCCGAAGTCGGCGAACTGCCGACCGGCGTGACCGGCGAGCCCACCTACCAGGTGGTGGACCAGGTGAGCGCCGTCTTCACCTTCTCGGCCGAGAAGGCGGCGCAGACCGCGGCCGCGACCGGGGAGGCCCTGCCGCCCCCGCCGCCCGGGCTGGACGGCAGCCGGGTGCGGCTGCAGGCCGGGCCGGGCGCCGTCGCGGTGTGGACGCAGCCGTCCGGCCTGCCGGTCCTGGCGGTCGGGCGGGCGGTCGCGCCCACTGCGTTCTCCGACGGCGTCCCCTTCGAGACGGTGCGCGACTACCTGCTGTCCCTGCCCGGTCTGCCTCCCGAGGTCGCGGCCCAGCTGCGCGACTTCTCCGCCGACCCGACGACGCTGCCGCTGCCGGTGCCGGCCGACATGGTGACCACCACCACGGCCGAGGTGGCCGGGCAGCCGGCGACCGTGCTCGCCGCCCGGGACGGCACCATGGCCGGCGTGGTGTGGGTGGAGGACGGCGTCGTCACCGGGGTCGCCGGGGCCGTGAGCACCGACGAGGTGCTCGCCGTGGCGCGCGGCCTGCAGTGACCGTGACCGCCCAGGACACGCGCACCGCGGCCCAGCTCGTCGCCGAGCTGCCCGCTTCCCCGGCGGTGTGGTGCTCCGGGCTGCGCAAGCGGTACGGGCGGCGGACGGCGGTCGACGGTGTCTCGTTCACCGTCGGGCGCGGTGAGGTGCTCGGCCTGCTGGGCCCCAACGGGGCGGGCAAGACCAGCGTCATCAAGATGCTCCTCGGCCTCGTCCGCCCCGACGCCGGGGAGGTGATGCTGCTCGGCCGCCCGGGCCGCGACCCGCTGTCCCGGTCGCGGGTCGGCTACCTCCCCGAGCTGTTCCGCTACCAGCCGTGGCTCACCGCCGCCGAGGTGCTGGCCCTGCACGCCCGCCTGGCACGGGTGCCGATGGCCGGGGCCGAGGGGCGCGACCGGCTGGCCGCGGTCGGCCTCGACGGGCGGGCCGGCGACCGGGTGGGCGGGTTCTCCAAGGGCATGCAGCAGCGGCTCGGCCTCGCCGTCGCGCTGGTCGGCCGGCCCGAGCTGGTGGTCCTCGACGAGCCGACCAGCGCGCTGGACCCGATCGGCCGGGTCGACGTCCGCGACCTGGTGCTGTCGCTCAAGGCGCGGGGCGTGGCGGTGCTGCTCAACTCGCACCTGATCGGCGAGGTGGAGCGGGTCTGCGACCGGGTGGTCATCCTGGACCAGGGACAGGTGGCGGCGTCCGGCACGCTGGCCGAACTGCTCGGCCGGCGCGAGGTCCGGCTGCACCTCACCGGGGTGGACGGCCGCGCCGAGGCGCGACTGCGGGCGGCCGGGACGGTCACCGGCGGCGGGGACCGGTTCACCGTCGTGCTGCCGGCGGACGACGACGACGGCGGCGCCGTGCCCGGCCTCGTCGCCGACCTGGTCGCGCTCGGCGTCTCTGTGCACGCCGTCGAGCCGGCGCGGATCAGCCTGGAGGAGCGGCTGCTGGGCATCCTCCGCGGCCGGTCCGGGGACGGTGAGCCGTGACCGTGCTGACCGTCGCGGGGCTCACCCTGCGCGAGGCCGTGCGCCGGCGGGTCGTCTGGGCGCTCGCCGTCCTCACCGTCGCGCTGCTGACGCTCAGCGGCTGGGGATTCTCCCGGCTGGCCGGCATGGACACGGAGTTCGGGGAACTCACCACCGGCCAGGCCCGGATGATCGCTTCCCAGCTGCTCAACCTGGTGATGTTCGGGCTGAGCCTGATCGCCGCGCTGGGCACCGCGTTCCTGGCCGGGCCGACCCTCGCCGGGGAGATCGAGTCCGGGATGGCCCTGTCGGTGCTGGCCCGGCCGGTGCGGCGCTCGACGGTGCTGCTGGGCAAGTGGCTCGGCCTGGTCGCCTTCGGCTCCGGGTACGTGGCGGTGGCCGGGCTCGCGCAGTTCCTCGTCGTCCGGTGGGCGGTGGGCTACTGGCCGCCGGACCCCGCGGCGGGGCTGGTGCTCCTGGCCGGGCAGACGGTCGTGCTGCTCACCCTCGCGCTGCTGCTGTCGAGCGTCATCTCGCCGATGGCGTCGGGCGTGGTCGCGGTCGGGCTGTTCGGTGCGACGTGGGTGGCCGGCGTGGTCGGCGGCGTCGGGGAAGCCCTCGGCAACGAGGGCGTGACCCGCGTCGGCACGGTGTCGCGGGTGCTGCTGCCCACCGACGGGCTGTGGCGCGGGGCCATGCACGCCTTCCAGGACCCGTCCGTGCTCACCACGTTCGACGTCGCGGCCGAGGGCTTCCCGTTTCTCAGCAAGGCCCCGCTCGCGGTGGCCTACCTGCTGTGGGCGGCGGTGTGGGTGGCCATGGTGTGGGGGCTGACCGCGCTGGTCCTCAGCCGCCGCGACGTCTGACGGCGGGTCGTTCTGCCGCCGACTCGCGATCAACGGTCGGCCCCGGGCTGTGCCCCCGGCAGGATTCGAACCTGCGACACACGGTTTAGGAATGCGTTCTATGGGTGATCGGCAGTCGTTGGTCGTTGACTGATATCGCGGTTGACCTGCAGTTATGCCGTATGCCTCCGACGGTCGTCGTGGGGCTCGCTTGGACGTCGTGCGGACTGAGTGCGGACCAGGCGGGCGGCTCCAGCAGGAAACCAGGACAGGGCTCGAGGACGAGGTTGCCCCCTTGGTGCGCCGCGCCATCCCGGCGATCCGGTTGCGCACGCCGGGGGTGCGCGGCGAGCGGGAGCGGCCCGGTGGCGGCTGCACCTGGTGCGGCACCGCCCCGGGTGGAAGAACCGTATCCACGCCACCCTCATGGCCTTCGGTCATCCGTGCCCGGTCTCGGATCTGTTCGGCCTCGCCGGCTGTGCCCGACAGCGGATCAGTCCGGCGGGCATGATCGGCGGGGCTCGCTGGCCAAGAACGGCGCGAAGTACTTCGCGCCGGGGGCGCTGGGGGAGGGGTGGCTGACCTCCGCCGCGGCGGTGGACGCCCCGGTGTAGGCGCACGTGCTGGCGCCGCCGCGGCCGGCGGACGGCGCCGCAGTGGCTGATGCGCGCCCGCAGGTGGGACGACACAGCGTGGGGCGCCGCCGCAGCGCAGCTGGCACCCGCGGCTGGCTGGCGGGCGAGGAACTCACCGCGGAGGGCGCCGCGATCGTCCTGCGGTGGAGGCCGACACCGGCCGGCTGGCGCTGAGCCCGTGGCAGGCCCCCACCCCGTCCCGTCGGCGGCAGGTGCAGCGCCTGGCCCTGACCGGTATCGGCTCCGCCGTCCTCCTCGTCGGGATCGCGCCCGCCGCGGGCGCCGCCACGGGCGTCGTGATTCCGCTCGAGCCCACCGAGGTCGAGCTGGGGGCCTTCCCGGTCGAGAACTTCGGCGGCTCCATGGAC
>DATAAV010000418.1:0-2467 GCA_036259935.1 Geodermatophilus sp.
CCAGCTCGCTCTCGGCCTCGGGCAGGTCGAACGGCGCGCGGTTGGTCTCCCCCACCACGGCGACGACGTAGATGACGAAGCTGACCGGCAGCAGGACGGCGAACCAGCTCAGCCCGGTGAACTCCAGCCCGAAGAAGGACACCTGGTTGCCGTCGGCCTGCGCGGCGACGATCTCCGAGGTCGACATCGTCCCGGCGTAGAGGAACACCGCGACGATCGACAGGCCCATCGCGATCTCGTAGCTGACCATCTGCGCGGCGCTGCGCAGCCCGCCCAGCAGCGGATAGGTCGAGCCCGACGCCCATCCGGCCAGCACGATGCCGTAGACGCCCATCGCCGAGCAGGCCAGGACGACGAGCACGCCGATGGGGGCGTCGGTGAGCTGCAGCGGCGTGCGCTGGCCGAAGATGCTCACCATCGGGCCCATCGGGATGACCGAGAAGGCCAGGAACGCCGGGATGGTGGCGATGACCGGCGCCAGGAAGTAGACCGGCTTGTCGGCCAGCGCCGGCATGATGTCTTCCTTGAACGCCAGCTTCAGCCCGTCGGCGAGGCTCTGCAGGTAGCCGCGGGGGCCGACCCGGTTGGGGCCGATCCGCTGCTGCATGCGGGCGACGACCTTGCGCTCGAAGACGATCGCGAACAGCGTCATCAGCACGAGGACGGCGAACACACCGACGATCTTGATGAGGACGATCCACCAGACGTCGGTGCCGAAGTCCTGCAGCGTCGGCTGGTTCTCCGCGGCGATCACGGTCATGCGGCACCTCCGGGGGCGGTGATCCGGACGACGCCGCCCGGCCCGGTGCCCAGCTGGGACCTGATCTCGCTGCCCGGTGACCGCATGGGCAGCCAGACCACCTGGTCGGGCATCTCGGTGACCTGCAGCGGCAGGGTGACCGCCCCGGTGGCGCCGGTGACGGTGACCCTGTCGCCGTCGGCCAGGCCCAGGCGGGCGGCGAGCTCCTTGCCCAGCCGCACCAGCGGCGGGCGGGCGGTGCCGGCCAGCTCCGGCTCGTCGCGCTGCAGCGTCCCCACGTCGAGCAGCTGCCGCCAGGAGGCCAGCAGGGCCTCGTCCTCGGCCAGCTCCGGATGCGGGTGCGGGCGGACGTCGGGGTCGGCTCCGGCGGCCCGGCCGGGCGCGGCGCCGAGGGCGGCGAGCTCCGCGCGGGCGGCCTCGGGCGCGGGGAGGCGCAGGTCGACGTCCATCTCGTCGGCCAGGCCGTGCAGCACCCGGCCGTCGGGCAGCTGCCCGGTGCCGTGCAGCGTGGCCTCGAAGGGCCGCAGCCGGCCCTCCCAGTCCAGGTAGCTGCCGGCCTTCTCCGGCGCGGCCGCGACCGGCAGGACGACGTCGGCGCGTTCGGTCACCGCGCTGGGCAGCATCTCGAGGCTGACGACGAAGTCGGCCTTGTCCAGCGCCGCCTCGGCCAGCCAGGGGTCGGGCAGGTCGGCCGGGTCGACGCCGCCGATCAGCAGGCCGGAGAGGCGGCCGTGGCAGACGGCGGTCAGGATGCCCATCGCGTCCCGGCCCGGGGTGGCGGGCAGGGCCTCGGGATCCACGCCCCACAACGCGGCGGCCTCGGCCCGCGCGACGGGGTCGGCCACCGGGCGGCCACCGGGCAGCAGGTTCGGCAGCGCGCCGGCCTCGACCGCGCCGCGCTCGCCGGCCCGCCGCGGCACCCACGCCAGCCGGGCGCCGGTGGCGCGGGCGAGCGCGGCCACCGCGGTGAGGGCGCCGGGCAGTTCGGCGAGCCGCTCGCCGGCGAGCACGACGGCCCCCGGCTTGCGCAGCGCCTCGGCCGCGGGGGCGCCCCAGGTGCCGGCGGCCAGCGCCTCCAGCGACCGGGCCTCCGCCCCGGGCAGCGTGGTCAGCACCGTGGCCTGCAGCTTCTCCGCGGCGCGGGTGGCGAACGGGGCGAGGTCGAAGACCGGCAGCTTGCGGGTCCGCACCGCCCGGCGCAGCCGCAGGAAGAGGATCGGCGACTCCTCCTCCGGCTCCAGCCCGGCCAGCAGCACGGCGGGTGCCGAGGCGAGGTCGTCGTAGGTGACCCCGCCGTTGTACGGGCCGGTTCCGGCGACGTGCGCGGCGAGGAAGTCCAGCTCCTCGGCCGAGTGCGCGCGGGCGCGCGCGTCGACGTCGTTGGTGCCCAGCGCCACCCGGGCGAACTTGGCGTAGGCGTAGGCGTCCTCGACGGTCAGCCGGCCGCCGGGCAGCACCCCGACCCCGCCGGCGTCCCGCGCGGCCCGCAGCCCCTCGGCCGCCGCGGCCCACGCCTCCGGCCACGACGCCGGTTCCAGCACGCCGTCCCGGCGGACCAGCGGCGTCATCAGCCGGTCGGTGGCCGTCGCGTACCGGAACGCGAAGCGGCCCTTGTCGCAGTTCCACTCCTCGTTGACCGCCGGGTCCTCCGCGGCCAGCCGGCGGGTGACCCGACCGCGCCGGTAGTCGGTGCGCTGGGCGCAGCCG
>DATAAV010000419.1:0-9329 GCA_036259935.1 Geodermatophilus sp.
CCGCCCGCGGGCGGGAGCACGAGCCTGGCCTGACCTGATCACGCCCACGGCCGGTGCGCCGGCGGGTTCGCCCCAGGACCCCTGCCCCCGCACGGCTGACTGGTCCTCGTGATCATGCAACCGGTGACCATCGGTCAGCCCCAATCCGGACCAACGGTCAGCACCTGAGGGTGCCCCCGGCAGGATTCGAACCTGCGCACCCGCCTCCGGAGGGCGGTGCTCTATCCCCTGAGCTACGGGGGCTCTGCGGTGGGGCGAGGAAGAAGCTACCAGGCTTCCGGGCCCTGCCCGACGGCGGCTCTCACGGAGCGGGCAACGGGGTTCCGCCGCGGGCGGAGAGCATCCGCGCCATCGTCGTGGTCTCGGCCGTCTGGGTCTCGGCGATCGTCGCGGCCAGGGTGCGGACGGCGGGCTCCTCGGCGTGCGCGGCGGCGTACTGGGCCATGTCCAGGCCGCCCTGGTGGTGGCGGATCATCAGCCGCAGGAACTCCACGTCGAACGCCGTCCCCGTCAGGTCCCGCAGCGCCGCGAGCTCGGCCTCGGTGGCCATGCCCGGCATCGGCCCGCCGGCGCCGGTGCCGTGGCCGGTGTGCCCGCCGTCGCCGTCGGCGGCCATCCAGGCCATCGTCTCGCCCCCGGTGGGCGGCAGCCCCCACAGCGACAGCCAGCCCTGCATCCGGCCGGCCTGGTTGGTCTGCGTGGCGGAGATGTCGAAGGCCAGCTGCCACATCTCGGGGTCCGTGGTGCGCTGCAGGGCGAGGTTGGCCATCTCCACCGCCTGCAGGTGGTGACGGGACATGTCGCGCGAGAACCCGGCGTCGACCGAGTCGGCCGCCGGCGGCTCGTCCCGGCCGATGCCCAGGGCCACCGCCAGCCCGCCGCCCAGCAGCGCCAGCCCGACGGCGATGACCGCCATCAGCACCGACCGCAGCGCGCCGCGCCGCGGCCGGGGCTCGCTCGACGTCGTCACGGGTCTGGCGCGCCGCTCAGGGAGTGGCCGGCGCGGTGGTGACGCCCTCGCCGCCGGCCTCGGGGGAGGTGGTCGTGGGCATGTCGGTCGGCCCGACCGGCGCGCTCTCGGCGCCGGCGACCAGCGGGGACGCGGCGAACGCGGCGTTCTCGCAGCTGGCGCCGGGCTCCGGGAAGAACTCGGTGTTGTAGGTGAGGAAGTCCGCGAACTGCTTGATGCGCGGGTCGTCGACCGAGTCCACCTTCAGCTGGTGGTTCCACGACTGCACGCTGACCGGGGAGTCCAGCCCCGCGTACGGCGACAGCATTCGGCCGGACTCGCCCTCGACCAGTTCGGCGAGCACCGCCACCTGGTCCCCGGAGACCCGCTCGGGGTCGTAGGTGATCCACACCGCCCCGTGCTCGAGGCTGTGCACCGCGTTCTCGTGCCGGATGTCGACGTCGTAGACCGTGCCGGTGCAGTCGGCCCAGCTGGGGTCGTGCGGGCCACCCACCGGCGGGGACTCCGTGTACTGCACGGCCGTGGTCACGTGCTCCTGGCCCGCGGCGTACTCCAAGCTCTGCACGCCCTCGATCTCGTCGATCGAGTCGATCCGGGCCGCGTCGGCCTCGTTCACCTGCACGACGGCGTAGGTGATGACCGCGGCGGCGAACACCACGACGGCGATCGCCGCGGCGATCAGCCCCCAGGGCCGCTGCGGGGACACGACGTTCGCCGTCGCCGGCCGGGTCCGCCCGCCCTTGCCCGACCCGCCCCGCGCGCCGGCGCCGGATCGGCCGGAGCCGCCCCCTGCGGCGCGGCCGTTCTCGGGCTTGCGGTCCTTGGCCAAGGCCTCTCCTCGTGCTCGTCCGGAGCGGACCGCGCCGTGCGCCGGTCCCGGGTGGGGCCCGCGCCGTGCGCCGGGCCCGCGAAGGAGCCTGCTGCCCCTCCCCGGGAAACGAGTCTAGGTCGGCCACCTGGGGCGCCCTCCGTGAGCGCGCTCACCCGGCGCGGCGGGCACGGGGACGGGCCGGGGAGGGGCACCGGCCCGCTGCGTACGATCGCGCAGTGACACCGGAGCAGTTGCGCGACGTCGTCCGGACCGCTGTGGCCACGGCCGTCGACCGCGGCACGCTCGCCCTCGCCGTCCCCGACGAGGTGGTCGTCGAGCGGCCGAAGAACCCCGACCACGGCGACTACGCGACCAACGTGGCCCTGCGCCTGGCCAAGCCCGCCGGCAAGCCCCCGCGGGCGGTCGCCGAGGCCCTCGCCGAGGATCTGCGCGCCCACCCCGGCATCGCGTCGGTCGACATCGCCGGCCCCGGCTTCCTCAACATCGTCCTCGCCCAGGGGGCGCTCGGGCGGATCGCCGTCGCGGCGGTGACCGCGGGGGAGGCCTACGGCCGCACCGAGACCCTCGCCGGCCAGCGGCTCAACCTGGAGTTCGTCTCGGCCAACCCGACCGGCCCGGTCACGCTGGGCTCGACGCGCTGGGCCGCCGTCGGCGACGCGATGGCCCGGCTGCTGGAGTCGAGCGGGGCCCAGGTCAGCCGCGAGTACTACGTCAACGACGCCGGCGCGCAGATCGAGCGGTTCGCCCGCAGCCTGCAGGCGGCGGCGCTGGGCCGGCCGGTCCCCGAGGACGGCTACCAGGGCGACTACGTCGAGACCGTTGCCCGGCAAGTGCTCGACGCGGTCCCCGGGCTGCTGGACCGGCCCGAGGACGAGCAGGTGGCGGTCTTCGCCGAGCGCGGGGTGGAGGCGATGGTCGCCGACATCCGCGCCACGCTCGAGGGCTTCGGCGTGCACTACGACACCTTCTTCTCCGAGCGCACGCTGCACGAGTCCGGCGCCCTGGAGAAGGCGGTGGCCCGGTTGCGCGAGCAGGGGCACGTCTTTGAGGCCGACGGCGCGGTGTGGCTGCGGACGACGACCTTCGGCGACGACAAGGACCGCGTGCTGGTCAAGGCCGACGGCGAGCCGACCTACTTCGCCGCCGACTGCGCCTACTACCTCGACAAGCGGTCCCGGGGCTTCGACCGCGTCGTGATCATGCTGGGCGCCGACCACTCCGGCTACGTCGGTCGGTACAAGGCGCTGGTGGCCGCGGCCGGCGACGACCCCGAGGAGCACCTCGAGATCCTCATCGGCCAGCTGGTCAACCTGGTGCGCAACGGCGAGCCGGTCCGGATGAGCAAGCGCAAGGGCAACTTCGTGCTGCTCACCGACCTCGTCGAGGCCGTCGGCGTCGACGCCGCCCGGTACGCGCTGGCCCGCGCCTCGGTCGACCAGCAGATCGACATCGACGCCGAGCTGTGGAGCCGGAAGACCAACGACAACCCGGTCTTCTACGTCCAGTACGCGCACGCCCGGATCTCCTCCGTGCTGCGCAACGCCGCCGACCTGGGCCTGGCCCTGGGCGAGGCGGCCGACGTGGACGCCGCGCAGCTGACCCACGAGCGCGAGAACGACCTGCTGCGCGCCATCGGCGAGTTCCCGCGGGTGGTGTCCACGGCCGCCGAGATGCGTGCCCCGCACCGGGTCGCCCGCTACCTGGAGGAGCTGGCGGGCACCTACCACCGCTTCTACGACACCTGCCGGGTGCTGCCCCGCGGCGACGAGGAGGCGACGCCGCTGAACCTCGCCCGGCTCTGGCTGTGCGCGGCCACCCGCGTCGTGCTGCGCAACGGGCTCGGTGTCCTGGGCGTCTCCGCCCCGGAGCGGATGTGAGAGCGCACCCCGCGGGCCCGCTCCCGGCGAACCGTGACCGCGCTGGTGACGGGGGTGCGCTGTGAGAGCCCACCCCGCCGGTCCGCTCCCGGCGAACCGTGACCGCGCTGGTGACGGGGGTGCGCTGTGAGAGCCCACCCCGCCGGTCCCCTGCACGGCAACATCGCCCCGCCCCCGGCGGCCGGTGCTCCGCCGGCCGACCTCGGCGCGCTCGACCCCCACGTGTGGCCGCGCTCGGCCCGGCGGGTCGACGGCGTGCTGCACGTGGGCGGCCGGCCGGTCACCGAGCTGGCCCGCGTCCACGGCACGCCGCTGTTCGTCCTCGACGAGGAGGACTTCCGCGGCCGCGCCGCCGACTTCGCCGGCGCGTTCGACGGCGCCGACGTGCACTACGCCTCCAAGGCCTTCCTCTGCGGCCAGGTGGCCCGCTGGATCGCCGAGGACGGGCTGCACCTGGACGCCTGCAGCGGCAACGAGCTGGCGATCGCCCTGGCCGCAGGGTTCCCCGCCGAGCGGATCGCGCTGCACGGCAACAACAAGAGCCTCGTGGAGCTGCAGCTGGCCGTCGACGCCGGCATCGGCCACCTGGTGCTCGACTCGCTCGACGAGATCGACCGGCTGGTGCCGCTGGCGGCCGCCCGGGTGGCCGCGGGCGGCCCGCCGGTGCCGGTGCTCATCCGCGCCACCGTCGGCATCGAGGCGCACACCCACGAGTTCATCGCCACCGCCCACGAGGACCAGAAGTTCGGCTTCTCGCTGGCCACCGGCGACGCGCTCGAGGCCGCCCGCCGAGTCCTCGCCGAGCCGGCGCTGCACCTGACCGGGCTGCACAGCCACATCGGCTCGCAGATCTTCGACACCGCCGGGTTCGAGGCCGCCGCCCACCGCGTCGTCGGCCTGCTCGGCGCGGTCCGGGACGCCACCGGCCAGGTGCTCGCCGAGCTCAACCTCGGCGGCGGGTTCGGCATCGCCTACCTGACCGAGGACGACCCGGTGAGCCCGCACGACGTCGCCGAGAAGCTGCGCGCCGTGGTCGCGCGCGAGTGCGCCGAGCTGGACCTGCCGGTGCCGCGGCTGGCCGTCGAGCCAGGCCGGGCCATCGCCGGCCCGGGGACGGTCACCCTGTACGAGATCGGCACCATCAAGCCCGTCCAGCTCGGCGCCAGCGGGCAGCCCGGCACGCCGCACGTGCGCAACTACGTCTCCGTCGACGGCGGGATGAGCGACAACATCCGCACCGCCCTCTACGACGCCGCCTACACCTGCGTGCTGGCCAACCGCACCTCCACGGCCCCGCCGGCGCTGTGCCGCGTGGTCGGCAAGCACTGCGAGAGCGGCGACATCCTGGTCCGCGACCTGTGGCTGCCCGCCGACGTGCAACCCGGCGACCTGCTGGCGGTCGCCGCCACCGGCGCCTACTGCTGGTCGATGGCGAGCAATTACAACTACCTGCTCAAGCCGCCGGTGGTCGCCGTGCGGGACGGGGCCGCCACCGAGATCGTCCGGCGTCAGACACTGGCGGACGTGTTCGCCCTCGACGCCGTTCTCGCCTCCGTGCCAGCGCCCTCCCCGGCCATCGACCAACCGGCGCCCGAGCATCCCGCGGGCACGCGTTCGACGGGCTCCCGGGTCGAGGCGGAGGTGCGGTCGTGAGCAAGGCCCTGAAGGTCGCCCTCCTGGGGTGCGGCACCGTCGGCGGCGCGGTCCTGCGGCTCATGTCGGAGCAGGCCGACGACCTCGCCGCCCGCATCGGCCGGCCGGTGGAGGTCGCCGGCGTCGCCGTCCGCCGTCCCGACCACCACCCTGAAGTGCCGGCGCACCTGCTCACCACCGACGCCGAGGCCCTGGTCACCCGCGAGGACGTCGACCTCGTCGTCGAGGTGATCGGCGGGATCGAGCCGGCGCGCTCGCTGCTGATGGCCGCGTTCGAGACCGGCAAGTCGGTGGTCACCGCCAACAAGGCGCTGCTGGCCGACGACGGGGTGGCGCTGCACGCCGCGGCCGCCAAGGCCGGCGTGGACCTGTACTACGAGGCCTCGGTGGCCGGGGCGATCCCGCTGCTGCGCCCGCTGCGCGAGTCGCTGGCCGGTGACCAGCTGCGCCGGGTGGTCGGCATCGTCAACGGGACGACGAACTACATCCTGTCCCGCATGGCCGAGACCGGGGCCGGCT
The DNA here is from genome assembly GCA_036259935.1 of Geodermatophilus sp. Taxonomy (GTDB): domain Bacteria; phylum Actinomycetota; class Actinomycetes; order Mycobacteriales; family Geodermatophilaceae; genus Geodermatophilus. Next base: position 5,852 of record DATAAV010000419.1, read on the forward strand.
TCACCGAGGCGCTGGCCGAGGCCACCGAGCTGGGCTACGCCGAGGCCGACCCGACCGCCGACGTCGACGGCTTCGACGCCGCGGCCAAGGCGGCGATCCTCGCCTCGCTGGCCTTCCACACCCCGGTCACCGCCGCCGACGTCTACCGCGAGGGCATCTCCGCGGTCACCGCCACCGACGTCGCCCGGGCCGCCGAGATCGGCTGCACGGTGAAGCTGCTGGCCATCTGCGAGCGGGTGCCGGACGGCGACGGCGAGGGCGACTCGGTCGCCGTCCGGGTACACCCGGCGATGATCCCGGTCAGCCACCCGCTGGCCTCCGTCGGCGGCGCGTTCAACGCCGTCTTCGTGGAGGCCGAGGCCGCGGGGCAGCTGATGTTCTACGGCCAGGGCGCCGGCGGCGAGCCGACCGCCAGCGCCGTCCTCGGCGACCTGGTCGCCGTCGCGCGCAACAGGCTGACCGGCGCCGCGGGACCGGCGGTCACCGGCTACGCCGGACTGCCCGCCCGGCCCATCGCCGAGACGCCGACCCGCTACCACGTCAGCCTCGACGTCGCCGACCGGCCCGGCGTGCTGGCCATGGTCGCGCAGGAGTTCGCGCGGCACGACGTCAGCATCGCCACCGTCCGCCAGGACGGGCACGGTGACGCCGCCACGCTGGTCATCGTGACCCACAGCGCCCCGGACGCGGCGCTGTCGGCGACGGTGGCCGGCCTGCGGGAGATGCCCGCCGTCCGCGGCGTGACCAGTGTCCTGCGTGTGGAGGGGCTGCAGTGAGCCCGAGGAAGGCTGCCCGATGACCGGTACGACCCCTGTGCCCGGCGCCGTCTCCCCGGCCTTCTCCCCGGCGTGGCCGGGGCTGATCGAGGCCTACCGCTCCCGGCTGCCGGTCAGCGCGAGCACGCCGGTGGTAACCCTGCAGGAGGGCGCGACGCCGCTGGTGCCGGCCCTCGAGCTGTCCCGCCGCACCGGCTGCGAGGTCTACCTCAAGGTCGAGGGCGCCAACCCGACCGGGTCGTTCAAGGACCGCGGCATGACCATGGCCATCACCAAGGCGCTGGAGGAGGGCTCCCAGGCGGTCATCTGCGCCTCCACCGGCAACACCAGCGCCAGCGCCGCGGCCTACGCCGCCCGCGCCGGGCTGGTCTGCGCCGTCCTCGTGCCGCAGGGCAAGATCGCGCTGGGCAAGCTGGCCCAGGCGCTCGTGCACGGCGCCAAGCTGCTGCAGGTCGACGGCAACTTCGACGACTGTCTGGCGCTGGCCAGCAAGCTGTCGATCGACTACCCGGTCAGCCTGGTCAACAGCGTCAACCAGTACCGCATCGAGGGCCAGAAGACCGCCGCCTTCGAGGTCGTCGACGTCCTCGGCGACGCCCCGGACATCCACTGCCTGCCGGTGGGCAACGCCGGGAACATCACCGCGTACTGGCAGGGCTACCGCGAGTACGCCGTCGACGGGACGGCGACCCGCACGCCGCGCATGTGGGGCTTCCAGGCCGCCGGTGCCGCGCCGATCGTCACCGGGCGCGTCGTCGAGAACCCCAGCACGATCGCCACCGCCATTCGGATCGGCAACCCCGCTTCCTGGACCAAGGCGCTGGCCGCCCGCGACGAGTCCGGCGGGCGCATCGACGCGGTCACCGACCGCGCGATCCTGGCCGCCTACCGGCTGCTGGCCCGCAGCGAGGCGGTCTTCGTCGAGCCGGCGTCGGCGGCGTCCGTGGCCGGGTTGCTGCAGGTCGCCGAGGCGGGGGAGCTCCCGGCGGGCTCCCGGGTGGTCTGCACCGTCACCGGCAACGGCCTCAAGGACCCCGAGTGGGCGATCTCCGGGGCGCCCGCGCCGGTGACCGTTCCGGTCGACGCCGCCGCGGCCGCCGCGCAACTGGGGCTGTAGCCGCGTGGCGCCCACCGCGGTGCGGGTCCGCGTGCCCGCGACCAGCGCCAACCTCGGCCCGGCGTTCGACTGCGCCGGCCTGGCGCTGACCTGCGCGGACGAGCTGGAGTTCGCCGTCACCGGCGGCGGGCTGACCGTCGAGGTCTCCGGGGTCGGCGCCGGCGAGCTGCCGACCGACGAGTCCCACCTCGTGGTGCGCGCCTTCCGCGCCGCCTGCGCCGAGCTGGGCTGGACGCCGCCGGGGCTGCGGGTGACCGCGGTCAACGGGATCCCGCAGGGCCGGGGGCTGGGCTCCTCGGCGGCCGCCGTGGTCGCCGGCGTGCTCGGCGCGTGGGCGCTGTGCCCCGACGTCGAGGTCGACGCTGCCGCGGTGCTGCGGCTGGCCGACCGCCTGGAGGGGCATCCGGACAACGTCGCCGCCTGCCTGCTCGGCGGGGCCACGCTGTCGTGGGGCACGCCGGCGGGCGCCCGCGCCGCGCGGCTCGACGTCGACCCGCGGATCACCCCCGTGCTGTTCGTCCCGCCGGCCACGCTGTCGACGTCGGAGGCGCGCGGCCTGCTGCCCGACATCGTCCCGCACGCCGACGCCGCGCACGCCGCCGGGCGCAGCGCGCTGCTGGTGCACGCCCTGACCGCCGACCCCGCGCTGCTGTTCGAGGCGACCGAGGACCGGCTGCACCAGCGCCAGCGCGCCGCCGCCATGCCGTCTTCGGCGGACCTGCTGCAGCGGCTGCGCGCCGACGGCCACGCCGCCGTCGTCTCCGGCGCCGGCCCGAGCGTGCTCGTCCTGGCCGCGCGCGAGCCGGGGGAGGACCCGGCGACCGCCGCCGTCGTGGCGCCCTTGCGCGCGGCGACGCCGGAGGGCTGGCGGTGCCTGCCGCTGGACGTGGACGGCGACGGCGCCACCGCCCACCCGGTGACGGGTTCCTGAACCGCCTCAGGTATCTTCTCGGTAACGAGGAACACACCTGCACCGACGGGTGTTGTCGTGTCCGTGAGCCGCGTCGTAGGCTCATGGCGTAGCCGCCCTTTCGGGCGAGCCTCGCGCGGGGCGTTGCAGACGATTGATTGTCCGTCGCCGCAGAATCCGCCTCGCACCCATTTCGACCCCGTCTTCACGACGTCCCGCCTCCGGGCCGGTGCGAGAGGACCGGGTCACCCCCTGCGCTGGTAGGCGCAGGTCACCGCAGGGAAGGACCTGTACGTGAGCGAGACCACCGACCTCGTCGCCGCGCCGGAGAGCGCAGGGACCGGCGAGGCACCTGCCGCTTCTGGGACGGCGGGCCGATCCCGTCGCCGCGGCAGCGGGCTGTCCGGGATGCTGCTGCCCGAGTTGCAGCGACTGGCGGCCGAGCTGGGCATCTCCGGCACCGGCCGGATGCGCAAGGGCGACCTGGTCGCCGCCATCTCCGCCCGCCAGGTAGGCGGCGGGGAAGCGGCTGCCGGCCCGGCCGGCGCCGACACCGCCCGGGGCGTCGCGGCGTCTGCCACGCCGCTCGAGGCGCCGGTCAGCGGCGGCGGCAACGGTGGCCCGGTCACCGGCGCCCCCACCGAAAGCACCGAGACCCCCACCCGCCGGCGCCGC
>DATAAV010000420.1:0-2844 GCA_036259935.1 Geodermatophilus sp.
CAGGGTGCCCTCGTCGTCGACTGATCACCTCCACCGGGGACCGGTGAACAGGGCCTTCAGCGCGCCGAGCAGGCCCAGCGCGGGGACGGCGACGGCGAACCAGAAGCCGGTGTCGATCGCGTCGGGGTCCCAGTCGAGCGCGGCCAGCGGCACCAGGACCCCGGCCCCGGCCACCAGGCCGACCAGCAGCGCCAGCACCCCGATCAGGCGGTGCGAGCGTGCCGGGAGGACGGCGAGCAGGCCAAGCACGAACAGCACCCCGCCGCCCAGGACGACGGCCATCGGCTGCCAGGACCCGCTGTCGAACAGCGCCTCCGCGCCGCCGCCGCTGAAGTCGTCGAACCCGCGGTCGACCAGGTCCCAGCCGGTCAGATCGCTGCCGGGCAGCCAGCGCAGCAGCAGGCTGACGCCCGCGGCGATGCCGGCGAGCAGCAGCAGCAGGCTGGCCAGGCTGTCCGCACGCCGCACCCGCACCAGCGTCGTCGAGGACTCGGGCGCCGGGCGTGGGGCGTAGCCGGGCGGGAGCGGAGGAGGGCCGGGCGCGTAGCCGGGGCCACCGCCGGCCACCGGGGCGGAGATCGGCTGGATGCCGGGGATCGTCTGTTCCCGCCAGTCGTCGGTGCCCCGCGTTCCGGCGGACGGGAACTGCTCGCGCTCGCTCATCTGCACTCCTCGCGCACTCGCGGGCGGGGGAGGCGCCCGCACCTGCGAGCCTAGGGCGGGGTGGCCCGCCCCGGAGCCCCCTCCGGCAGACTGGAGGCCGTGCAGGCGACGACTGTCGACGGCAAGGCCACCGCAGCAGCCATCCGCGAGGAGCTGACCGAGCGGGTCGCCGCCCTCACCGCCGCCGGACACCGGCCCGGCCTGGGCACGCTGCTGGTCGGCGACGACCCCGGCAGCCGCTGGTACGTCGACGCGAAGCACAAGGACTGCGCCCAGGTCGGCATCGCCAGCATCCAGCGCGAGCTGCCCGCGACCGCGACCCGGACCGACGTCCTCGCCGTGGTCGACGAGCTCAACGCCGACCCGGCCTGCACCGGCTACATCGTCCAGTTGCCGCTGCCGGGGGGCATCGAGGAGAGCACCGTCCTCGAGGCGATGGACCCGGCCAAGGACGCCGACGGCCTGCACCCGGTCAACCTCGGCCGGCTGGTGCTCAACGTGCCGGGCCCGCTGCCGTGCACGCCGGTCGGCATCGTCGAGCTGCTGCGCCGGTACGACGTCCCGATCGCCGGCGCCGAGGTCGTCGTCGTCGGCCGGGGCATCACCGTCGGCCGGCCGCTGGGCCTGCTGCTCACCCGCCGCTCCGAGAACGCCACCGTGACCCTGTGCCACACCGGCACCCGGGACCTGGCCGCCCACCTGCGCCGCGCCGACATCGTGGTCGCCGCCGCCGGCGTCCCCGGCCTGGTCACCAGGGACGTCGTGAAGCCCGGTGCCGCCGTCCTGGACGTGGGGGTCAGCCGGGTCGACGGGAAGATCGCCGGGGACGTCGCGCGCGACGTGGTCGACGTCGCCGGCTTCGTCGCCCCGAACCCCGGCGGGGTGGGGCCGATGACCCGGGCGATGCTGCTGCAGAACGTCGTCCTGGCCGCCGAGCAGGCCGCCGCGACCGAGGTCCTCTCAGCCTGATGACACGTCCGCCGCTGTACACCCGCCGGCCGTTCCTGGCCGGCCTGCTGCGGCAGCTGCCGCTGCTGGTGGTGCTGCTCGCGGTCGGCGTCGGGCTGCTCATGGTCACCTTCGAGCACTGGCGGCGGGGCCTGGTGGTCGTCGGGCTGGCGCTGGTCGGCGCCGGCCTGCTGCGGCTGCTGCTCCCGCTGCGCCGGCTGGGCTTCCTCGCCGTCCGCAGCCGTCCGGTGGACGTCGTCCTGCTGGTCGGCGTCGGGGTCACGCTGACCGCGTTCGCGCTGGCGATCCCGGGTGCGTGAGGGAGGCCCCCTCGCCCCCCGCCACTCGCCGGCTCGCGGCGGGCCCCTGCAAGGAGGCCGCACCCCGATCGGGCGCGCGGACCCGCCCAGCGATAGGTTGGCCGCCATGGCAGAGCAGCCCAGGAACGGCAAGGTGACCGTCGTCGGTGCCGGGTTCTACGGCTCGACCACCGCCCTCCGACTCGCGGAGTACGACGTGTTCGAGACCGTCGTGCTCACCGACATCGTCGAGGGCAAGCCCGAGGGCCTGGCCCTCGACATGAACCAGTCCCGGCCCATCGAGGGCTTCGAGACGAAGGTCGTCGGGGTCGGCGGGGGGTCCTACGAGGGCACCGAGGGCTCCGACGTCGTCGTCGTCACCGCGGGGCTGCCGCGCAAGCCCGGCATGAGCCGGATGGACCTGATCGAGACCAACGCCAAGATCGTCCGGCAGGTCGCCGAGAACATCGCGCAGACCTCACCGGACGCCGTCGTCATCGTGGTCTCCAACCCGCTGGACGAGATGACCGCGCTGGCCCAGCTGGCCACCGGCTTCCCCAGGAACCGGGTGATGGGCCAGGCCGGCATGCTCGACACCGCGCGGTTCACCAACAACGTCGCCGAGGAGCTCGGCGTCCCGGTGGGCTCGGTGCGCACCCTGACCCTCGGCTCGCACGGCGACACGATGGTGCCGGTGCCCTCGCGCTGCACCGTGGACGGCAAGCCGCTGACCGACCTCCTCGCGGCCGACCGCATCGAGCACCTCGTCGACCGGACCCGCAACGGCGGCGCCGAGGTCGTGGCGCTGCTCAAGACCGGCTCGGCCTACTACGCCCCGTCCGCGGCCGCCGCCCGCATGGCGCGTGCGGTCATGGAGGACTCCGGCGCGGTCATGCCGGTGTGCGCCTGGGTCGACGGGGAGTACGGCATCTCC
>DATAAV010000421.1:0-4759 GCA_036259935.1 Geodermatophilus sp.
GATCGGTTCTGCTGGAGCTTCGCGAGCTCAGGCGATCACTCGGTCACCGTCGCGAGCTCAGGCGATCACTCCGTCGCCGTCGCGAGCTCAGGCGATCACTCGGTCGCCTTCGCGAGCTCAGGCGATGTCGGTGTAGGCGTCGCGCAGGTAGTCCTGGACGGCCCGCTCCGGGACGCGGAAGGACCGGCCGACGCGGACAGCGGAGAGCTCGCCGGCGTGGACCAGGCGGTACACGGTCATCTTGGAGACGCGCATCATGCTCGCGACCTCGGCGACGGTCAGGAAGGTGACCGTGGAGCGGGGGGCCGGCACGGCCGGACGGCCGACGGGCATGGCGGCCGGGTGGGCCGGGCCGACGGGGCGGGCCATCGAGGCCGCCGTGAGAGGACGGCCGACGGGCCGCGGGCCGGCGACGCCCGGACGGGCGAGGGCGGCTGCTGTGGCGGTGCGCTGAGGCATGGTCATTTTCGTCTCCGGACCTAGCACGAGTCGGGTGCCGGCTTCCCCACCGGCTACGGGACACGCACGTGCTGATACAGAGCGTAGGGGGACTGGCGTGACTGAAGCGATGGAAGAAACGAACAGGGGGAACGGTCCGTCCTGGGCAGAACTACACCTATGCAACTACGTCGACATGTCTTCTGGCGCGTCGTCGGCGACACGTCAGATCTCGGACACGGATTGTCGACATGTCCGCCCGGCCCGGCGGTACGGTCAGGAGCTCTCCCGGCCCATCTCGAGCCGGCCGAGCTCCACCGAGCGGGCGTGCGCCGCCTCGATCGCCGCGATGAGCGCCGCCCGGACGCCATGCCGCTCCAGCTCCCGGATGGCCGCGATCGTCGTGCCGCCCGGACTGGTCACCGCCTCCCGCAACTGCACCGGGTGCTCCCCCGAGTCCCGCAGCATGACCGCCGAGCCGAGGGCGGTCTGGACGATGAGGTCCACCGCCAGGGTGCGCGGCAGGCCCAGCAGGATGCCGGCGTCGACCATCGCCTCGACCAGGTAGAAGAAGTACGCCGGCCCGCTCCCTGACAGGGCGGTGACGGCGTCCTGCTGGCTCTCGGGCACCCGGCGCACCCGTCCCACGGCGGCCAGCAGCGTCTCCGCCTCGTCGAGGTGCGACTCGTCGGCGTGCGCACCGGCGGAGAGCACGCTCATGCCCTCGTCGACCAGTGCCGGCGTGTTCGGCATGACCCGCACGACCGGGACGCCCTGGGCCAGGGCGGCCTCGATCCGCGCCGTCGGGACGCCGGCCGCCACGGAGACCACCAGGTGACCCGTGTCGACGTGCTCGCCCATCCGGGACAGCAGGGCCCCGATGTCCTGCGGCTTGACCGCGATCAGCAGCACGCGGGCACGCTCGGCGGCCTCGGCCAGCCCGACGGCGGGCACCCCGTAGCGCTCGGAAAGCTCCGCGGCCCGCTCCTGGCTGCGCTCGCACACCACGATGGCGTCCGGCCCGCTGCGCCGGACGAGCCCGGACAGCAGCGCCTCGCCGATCTTGCCGCCGCCGATGATCGCCAGCCCCTGGCGCCCGGCGTTCACCGGCGGCCCGCCAGACGCTCCAGGACCGGACGGACGGCGCCGGCACCGGACGGCAGCGCGACCCGCACGGCGTACCCGCCGGCGAGCAGCCGCTGCTGCTGTTCGGTGCGGACTCTCCAGGTCATGACGTACTCCCAGCTGTCGGGGCTCCGGTCGTTCCACGCGGCCCGCTCGCCGGCGATGGCGACCAGCCGCGGATCGGTCGTGCCGATGCCGGGGTGCCCGCTCCCGGCCATCAGGACGTTCAGGCAACGCACGAAGGCGAGGTCGACCGCGGCACCCCGCCCGCCGACCAGGCGGACCCGGCCGCCGGCCAGCGCGCGGCAGTGGTCCTCCGCCTCCGGCCGGGCGGCCGGGACGACGACGCCGGCCTCGGGAAAGCGGCCGGCGAGCGGCAGCACCAGCTCCGGCGGGCCGGCCAGCGCCACGCCCACCTCGGCCTCCTGCGCCGCGACGACGAGCTGCTCCGCCGCCGGCGCGCCCAGCAGCTCGACCGGAACGGTGAGTTCCGAGCGGGCCGCGAGACCGGCGTCGTGGACCCGGTCGATCAGTTCGCGCAGCTCTCCGGCGGGATCCGCGGCGTCGGAGGGCGGGACGTGGTCGAACGCGACCCGGTACCCGGCCGTGGCCAGGTCGGCCGCGGTCGCGACGGCGTCCTCGACGCGCGGACCCGCTCCGCGGAGGGCGGGAAGGCGCCGGTCGAGTAGGCGGCGCACCGCCGGGGAGGTTCGCCAGGGCACGACGGCACCGTAGTGCTCGGAGCGTGTGCCGCCTCGGGGGCCGGGGTAGCCGCGGCGCATGGCAGGAGAACTGAACGGGAAGAAGGTCGCCGTCCTCGCGACCGACGGCGTCGAGCAGGTGGAGCTCGACCGGCCGTGGCAGGCGCTCGAGGAGGCCGGCGCGGAACCCGAACTGGTGTCCCTCGGCGGCGGCGCGATCACCGCCTACCAGCACATCGACAAGGGTGACCAGAAGACGGTGGACGCCGTCGTCAGCTCCGCCGACCCCGACGAGTACGCCGCCCTGGTCCTGCCCGGTGGCGTCATCAACGGCGACTTCCTGCGCGCCGACGCCGACGCGGTCGCCTTCGTCGCGGCGTTCTTCGAGGCCGGCAAGCCGGTCGCGGCGATCTGCCACGCTCCCTGGGTGCTCATCGAGGCCGGTGCGGTCCGCGGCCGCAGGATGACGTCGTGGCCGTCGCTGCAGACCGACCTGCGCAACGCCGGCGCCGAGTGGGTGGACGACGAGGTCGTCGTCGACGGCAACCTGGTCACCAGCCGCCGGCCCGACGACCTCGACGCCTTCTGCGCCGCGATGGTGGAGGCGTTCGCCGAGGAGCCGGAGGAGGTGACCGCCTGAGGCCGGCCGCTCAGGCGGCGGCGAGCAGCCCGGCGGCCGGGGCGATGGTGAGCAGCGTCCCGGCGAAGACGAGCACCGCGATCAACCGCAGGCCGGCCGGCTCCCGGCCGCCGCGCTGCCGCCACGCACCCACCCCGCCCACGAGCGCCGTCACCGCCAGCGGCGCGAGCACCACGGCCAGGTGCGGCAGCAGCTCCCAGAGCACGGTGAACAGGAAGTAGATGCCGACCCCGGCGGCGAGCGCCACGACCAGCTCGCCGCCGAAGCGCAGCCAGGCCAGGGCCCCCTCGCGGGGGCCGAGCGGCTCCTCCGCCACGTCGGCGTCCCCGTCGCGGACCGCCGGGATCGGCCCGGTCGAGGGGCCTCGCTCGCCCCCGCGGCCGCGTCCGGCCGCGCCGGGCACGCCCGGCTTGCGGGAGGGCCGCAGGCCGGGGATCGCTGCGGTGGAGGGCTCGTCGGCCTTCGGTGCGGGCTCCTCGGCCTTGCGCGGCCGTTCGTCGGCCTTGCGGACACGGTCCTCGACCTTCCGGGAGCGGTCCTCCGCCTTGCGGACACGGTCCTCGGCCTTCCGGGAGCGGTCCTCGGTCTTCCGGGAGCGGTCCTCGACCCTGCGCGGGCGCTCGTCAGTGGCGCGGCGGCGCTCGTCGGCCGCGGCTGGCTCCCCGGCCGCGGGCTCCACGTCCGTCGCCCGCCGGCCGAAGTCCGGCCGGCTGCCGACCCGGCCGGTGTCGGAGTCGCGGTCACCGCCGGATCCGCGCTGCCGGACGCCGGTGTCGTCGGTGTCGTCCCAGCGGCGCCGCCGTCCCGACCGCGTCGGGGACTCCACCCCGGCCTCGCGCAGGATGTCGGCCAGCGATCGCCCGCCGGTCTCCGGATCCCTCCGGCCCTCCGACATCACGGCTCCCCCCACCAGTCCAGTCGCCGGAGGATGACCCCCTCCCGCAGTGCCCACGGACAGATCCGGACGCACGGTACGTCGAGGGCCCGCATCGTCGCCTGCGCCACGACGGCACCGGCCGGGACCTGGTGGGCGCGGTCGGGCGACACGCCGCCCAGCTCGGCCAGCGCCTCCGACTCGATCCGCGCCACGAAGCCGATCAGCTGCCCCAGCCCCTCCAGCGTCAGCTGGCGGGGCACCCGCAGCCCCGCGGAGTACGGCGCGGCGCCGGTGAGCCGGGCGAGGGTGCGGAAGGTCTTGCTGGTCGCCGCGACCAGGTCCGGCGGCCCGCCCGCTTGCAGCTTCTTCGCGGCGGGGCGCAGCAGCTTCGTGGCGTGCTTCTCCAATTCCTCCAGCGCATCGAGGTCGGGCCGGCCGCCCTTGTGCACGCGCGGGAGGAAGCGGCGGGTCATGCGGCCGGCACCCAGGGGCAGGGAGAGGGCGACCTCGGGGTTCTCGTCGATGCCGCTGGCCAGCTCCAGCGAGCCGCCGCCGATGTCGAGGACCAGCAGCCGGCCGGCGCTCCACCCGAACCACCGGCGGGCGGCGAGGAAGGTCAGCCGGGCCTCCTCCTCGCCGGTGAGCACCTGGAGCTCGACCCCGGTCTGCTCCCGCACCCGGGCGAGGACCTCCAGGCCGTTGTCGGCCTCCCGGATCGCCGAGGTGACCATCGCCATCAGCTGCTCGCAGCGCTGCTCCTCGGCCTGCACGCACGCCCGGCGGACCGCCCGCACCAGGGCCTTCTCCCCCGCCGCGGACAGCAGGTTGTCCGGGCCGACGTGCTCGGCCAGCCGCAGGACCGACCGGTCGTCGTGCATCGGGGTGGGGTGCGCGCCCCGGTGCGCGTCCACCACGAGCAGGTGCACGGTGTTCGATCCGACGTCCAGCACCCCGAGCCGCATGCGGCCAGTCTGCCGG
>DATAAV010000422.1:0-4842 GCA_036259935.1 Geodermatophilus sp.
CGGTAGTCGACGAGGCTGTCGGCGTCGAACCGGGCGATCACCTGGTGCGGCAGGCTGGCGAGCAGGTGCGCGCCGGCCAGCGCCCCGGAGTGCGCGGCGTCGAACTCGCCGGCGAGGTCGTGCACCAGCACCAGCCCGCGGCGCTCGGAGGCGGCGGAGACCTGCGCCTCGCGGGCGAGGAAGGGCTCCGCCTCGGGGAGCAGCTCGACGAGCTCCTCCGGTCGCTGCGCCACGGTCCGGCCTCCTGTTCACCGACGTTGTTCACGGGGACGTCACGACGTCCAGCCCTCCGCACGGCGGGGACATTCCCATGATCACCCCGTGCCGCAGGTCAGCGCCCGGCGTCCTCCTCGGGTTCGGCGGCGCCGTCGTCGAACCCCGGGGCCGCGACGCGCTCCCGGGTGAGCTCGGTACCGGAGGCGTCGCCGGTCAGCCTGGCCCGCGTGCCGTCGTCGGCCACCTCGGGCGAGCGGTCGTCGAGCTCGTCACGCACGTACCGGTAGACGACGGCGATCAGCGCGGCCACCGGCACGCCGAGGAACGCCCCGGTGATGCCGGCCAGGCTGCCGCCGGCGGTCACGGCGAGGATCACCACGGCCGCGTGCAGGTTGAACCCGCGCCCCTGGATGATCGGCTGAAGCACGTTGCCCTCGATCTGCTGCACCAGGACCACGATCCCCAGCACGATCAGCGCGGTGGTCAGGCCCTCGTCCACCAGCGCGACCAGGACGGCGAAGGCGCCGGCGACGAACGCACCGATGATCGGGATGAACGCGCCGAAGAACGTGAGCACGGCCAGCGGCAGCACCAGCGGCACGTCGAGGAGCCACAGCCCGATGCCGATGAACAGGGCGTCGATGAAGCCCACGAGGGCCTGCTGGCGGATGAACTCCGACAGGGTCGACCACGTCTTCTGCGACAGGGCGGCGACGTGCGGCGCGGCCCGCGGCCCGGTCTGCGCCGACAGCCACGGCACCCAGCGCGGGCCGTCCTTGAGGAAGAAGAAGCACAGCAGCAGGGCCAGGACCAGGTTGATCAGGCCGTTGCCGATGGCCGACGCGCCGGTGAGCGCGTACCCGGCGATGTTCTGGGCGTTGTCCTGCAGGGAGTTGATCGCGTTGTCGACGGCCTGGCCGATCTGGTCCTCACCGAGGTTGAACGGCGGCCCGGCCAGCCACTGCTGCACCTCCTGCAGCCCCTCGCCGGCGGCGTCGGCGAGCTCGCCGACCTGGTCGACGACCTGCGGGGCGATCACCGCGATGATCCCGCTGAACAGGGTGAGAAACCCCAGCAGCACGGCGGTCGCGGCCAGCGCCGGCGGCCAGCCGTGCGCGCGCAGGAACCGGGTCGGCGGCCACAGCACCGTGGTGATCAGCAGGCCGAGCACGATCGGCAGCAGGATCACCCACAGCCGGCCCAGCACGTACCCCACGACGACGAGGCCGGCGACGATCAGCAGCATCTCGGCGGAGACGATGGCCAGCGTCCGGGTCGCCGAGCGCAGACGGGGCCCGCGCCCGGCGGCCGGTGCGGGGGCGGCGGTGACGGCCGGTGCCACGGCGGAGTCCGAGCGGGAACGGTCGTCGTCGCTCCGGTCGGCGCCGGCGGTCGACGGCTGCCCGGCCGAACGACCCGGTAGACGGAGCTTCATGCCGTCGATCCCAGCACATCGGTGCCGGTGACACCGTGCGTCCGTGTCCCGGCGGGGCGTCGCGTCACGACCGCCGGGACGGGTCCGCCGCCGCGTCCGGGCCCGGCGGGCCGGCCGCGCGCCGCTACCGTGGCGGCATGCCGAGGATCGCGTCCGCCGACCGGGTGACCCGCGAGGAGCTGCTCGACTTCCTGCGCCCACGGCACCGGGCCGTCCTGCTCACCCGGCGCGGCGACGGTGGACCCCAGTTGTCGCCGGTGACCTGCGGCGTGGACGGGCAGGGGCGGGTGGTCGTCTCCACCTATCCCTCCCGGGCGAAGGTGGTCAACGCGCGGCGCGATCCGGCCGTGTCCCTGTGCGTTCTCTCCGACGACTGGGACGGCCCGTGGGTGCAGGTCGACGGGGGCGCCGAGGTGCTGGACCTGCCCGACGCGCTGGAGCCTCTGGTCGACTACTACCGCTCGATCAGCGGCGAGCACCCCGACTGGGACGAGTACCGCGCCGCCATGGCGCGGCAGGGCAAGTCGCTGCTGCGCATCGCGATCGAGCGCTGGGGCCCGGTGGCGACGGGCGGTTTCCCGGCCGCGGTCGCTGACAAGCTCTGAGCCTTGCATCGGCGCAGGAAAGCTGCCAGGCTTGCGGGATGCCGTACGTGCTCACCGTCGACCAGCAGGGCAGCCGCCGGTCCCCGGACCGGGTCGAGGAGGCTCTCCGCCGGCTGCAGAAGGCCGTTCCCACGTTGCTGCCCTTCGAGCGGACGGCGGGCGACGAGTTCCAGGGCGTCCTGGCCGAGGCGGCCGACGCCGTGACCGCGGTCCTGGAACTGGTGCGGCTCGGCGGGTGGAGCATCGGGGTCGGTGCCGGCCCGGTGTCCACGCCGCTGCCCGACAGCACCCGCGCCGGCTCCGGCCCGGCGTTCCTCTGCGCCCGCCGGGCGGTCGACGCGGCGAAGAAGCGGCTGTCCCGGCTGGCCGTGCGCGGTGCCGTCCCGGCCGACGCCGGGGATGCCCAGGCCGTGCTGGGCGCGCTGGCCGTCGTCGTCCAGCGGCGCAGCGACCAGGCGTGGGAGGCGATCGCGCTGGTGGAGGAGGGGCGCACCCAGGCCGAGGCGGCCGCGGCGCTCGGTGTCTCCCGGCAGGCGGTCGGCCAGCGGCTGACCGCCGGGCTGTGGGAGCTGGAACGCGAGCTGCGGCCCACGGCCGCACGGCTGCTCACCCGGGCGGCGGGATGACCGGCGCGATCCTCGTGCTGCTCCTGGTCGCAGCGCTCGGCGGCCTGGGACTGGCCTTCGTCCGCGAGCGGGTGCGACCGGCGTGGGCCGGCGGCGTCCTGGTGCTGCTGCTGGCCGCCGCCGGGGTGCTGGCCTGGCTGGGGGAGGAGCCCGACCGGCTGCCGTGGCAGGTGGTCGCGGTGGCCGGGGTGCTGGCCGCCGTCGCCGGCGGGGGGCCGGTGGCCACCGCGGTGCTCCGGGCGGCCGACCCGACCGCGGCCGCGGCCGCCGGCGGCCCGGGGGATCCGGAGGTGCTGCGGGGCGGCACGTGGATCGGGGTGTTCGAGCGCGCCGCCGTCGCGGCGACCCTGCTCGGCGGCTGGCCGGAGGGGCTGGCGGTGGTCCTGGCGGTCAAGGGCCTGGGCCGCTACGCGGAGCTGAAGGCGCCCGCGGCGGCCGAGCGCTTCATCATCGGCACCCTCGCCAGCGCGCTGTGGGCGGCGGCCTGCGTCGGCGTCGTCGTGCTGCTGCGCCCCTGACGCACCTCCTCCGGGGGACACCCGGTCGGCTGGCCTCGGATGGCAGGTCCGACCAGGCACTTCTAGCCTCCGCTGGCACGGGACGGACGGCCCGTCCCCGGAGGAGGTTGACCCGTGACCGCGGAGGACCCGCGCCCGCTCTCGCCCGAGGAACTCGCCGCCGAGACCGCCGCGCCGCTGCCGGACAAGGAGGTCGTCTCGCTGCTCGACCTCAACGCCGACCTGGACATCGCCCTCGACGCGGCCGCGCCCATCGACCTCGCCGTGGCCGCCAACGCCAACGTCGCCGCGCCCATCGACGCGGCCGTGGGCGCGAACGTGCTCTCCAGCGGCTCCACCGCGCAGGCGCTGGCCGACCAGGGCGTGATCATCGACCAGGGGATCACCGGTGAGGCGGTGGCCACCGCTCCGCAGGACAGCACGATCGACCAGTCCGACGACACGGTCGGCGACGGGACGACGGCCCCGGTGACCGAGCCGGCTCCCGACGCCGGCACCACCGGTCCGCTGGAGGGGCCGCTGCTGGACGTCGACGTGGACCTCGCCGCCGACGTCGACCTCGCCGCGCCGATCGCGGGTGCGGTGGCGGCCAACGCCAACGTCGCCGCGCCGATCGACGCCGCCGTCGCCGCGAACGTCGCGTCGGTCGGGTCGGAGGCCACGGCCGTCGCCCAGCAGGACGCGATCATCACCCAGGACATCGACGCGAACGCGGAGGCGACGGCCGACCAGCAGGCCGACGTCACGCAGTGACCGCCCGCGCATGACGACGGGTGCGGCCGCGCGCGGGTCGTCGGGAGGTGCACCCGGGACCGACGGCGAGGTGCCGGCCCGGGCGGCCGGTGTGCAGCTGCTCGGCGAGCTGCCGGGCTCGGGCTACCGCCGGCCGCCCGCCCTCGCCCGCCGGGGGGACGGGCAGACCTTCACGCTGACGCCGCTGCTGCACCAGGTGCTGCTGGCCGTCGACGGACGGCGGACCGTGGCCGAGGTCGCCGAGCAGGTCAGCGCGGCGACCGGACGGCTGGTGCGGCCCGACGACGTGCGCCGGCTCGTGGACGCCTCACTGCGGCCCATGGGCCTGCTGCGCCGGGCGGACGGCAGCGAGCCGGAGGTCCGCCGCTCCGATCCGCTGCTGGCGCTCCGGTTCCGGCGGGTGGTCACCGACCCGGCGGTCACCCGGCGGGTGACCGCACCGTTCGCCGTCCTGTTCAGCCCGTGGCTGGTCGTGCCCGTGGTGCTGGGCTTCGGGGCGGTGGCGGGCTGGGTGCTGTTCTCCGAGGGGCTGGCGGCCGCGACCGCGCAGGCCTTCGGCAACCCGGCGCTCTTCCTCACGGTGGTCGCCGTGACCGTGCTGTCGGCAGGATTCCACGAGTTCGGGCACGCCGCGGCCGCGCGGTACGGCGGCGCCACGCCGGGGGCGATGGGCTTCGGCATCTACCTGT
>DATAAV010000423.1:0-1786 GCA_036259935.1 Geodermatophilus sp.
CTTGCACTCCTCGAGGGACGCCTTGACGTCCTCGAAGCGCGGGTTGGAGAAGGACAGCGACATCGAGCCGCTGAAGTCCTCGATCGGCGAGATCTCCTCGAGGATCTCGGCCAGGCCGCCGACGGCGTCGGCCTGCTCCTCCGGGGAGAGGGTGGCCCGCCACTCGGGGCTGCCGATGAGCCAGTCGAACGAGGCGGTCTGCAGGGCCAGGAGGTCCGGCACCTCGAGCGGCTCGGAGATCTTGGCGAACGAGACGCGCAGCGGCGCGCCCGGGATCTTCTGCTGGTTGGCCTCACCGGTGCGGGGGCCGGTCTGGGGGGCCTGCGACTGCTGGCCGTAGGGCCCGGAGTCGGTCGTGCGGGGGTTGATGCTGGTGGGGCGAGAGCCTGCCAAGATGCGTCCTTCCAAGGACCTCACGACGTGCGGGCGGTGGGTGCTGGTTCGTCCTGGGTCGTCGTCGGTAATGGCGGGGCTGTCCGCGTTCGTCCTGCCCGGACGGTCGGCGGGCGTCCGGAGAAAGGTCCCCCCGGGCACCCCAGGCGACCCGTCTCGGCGGGCAAGCAGTCAGGGGGCAGCGCAACAGAGAACCCTACCCCTGCGACAGCGGGCTGTCCACGTCGGGGGTCCGCACGCGAGGAGGACCACACCCGGGAAGGGCAGCCGGCCGGCGGGGCCGGGTCGGGCCGTCGAGGACGGCCCGCCCATGATGCCAGTCCGGAGGCGGTCGTGGGGCCACCACGCCGTGCGCGTCGGGTCTTCGAGACGGCCGCAGCGGGCCGATCAGCTGGTCGTGAGCAGCCTCGGCCCGCTGGACTCCCAGGTCCCGGCGACGTCCGGGCAGCACGACCGCACCGCGTGCGTGCCGGACCGCGGGGACCGTGTGCTCCCGGGTCCACCCGGACGAGGGACGCGCGGACGACGCAGGGGCCGCCCTCTCGGTGGAGGACGGCCCCTGCGGGTCGTGCGAGGTGGTGCACCACCCGGCGAGCGCCGGGTGGCGGGTCACCTGACGGTGACGTACCCGGCGGTCGAGACCGCCGGGCAGGGGGTCACTTGACGGTGACGGTGGCGCCGGCGCCCTCGAGAGCGGCCTTGGCCTTCTCGGCGGCGTCCTTGTCGACCTTCTCCAGGACCGGCTTCGGCGCGCCGTCGACCAGGTCCTTGGCCTCCTTGAGGCCGAGCGAGGTCAGGCCGCGCACCTCCTTGATGACCTGGATCTTCTTGTCACCGGCGCTCTCGAGGATGACGTCGAACTCGTCCTGCTCCTCGGCGGCGGGGGCACCGCCGTCGCCACCACCGGCCGGGGCGGCGGCCGCGACGGCGACCGGGGCAGCAGCGGTGACCTCGAAGGTCTCCTCGAACTGCTTCACGAAGTCGGACAGCTCGAGCAGCGTCATCTCCTTGAACGCGTCGAGCAGCTCCGCGGTGGACAGCTTGGCCATGATCTCTCCTTCTCGGGTCAGTCGGTGCTGGCCGCGGCGTCCGCGGCGGCAGCGGTGTCGGTGGTGGTGTCAGCAGCAGCGGTGTCGCCCGCGGCGGAGTCGGCGCCCTCGGCGGGCTTCTTCTCCTGCAGCGCGGCGGCCAGCCGGGCGACCTGCGAGAGCGGGGCCTGGAACAGACCCGCGGCCTTGCTGAGGTTGCCCAGCATCGCGCCGGCCAGCTTGGCCAGCAGGACCTCGCGCGGCTCGACGTCGGCGAGGGCGGTGACCTCGGCGGCGCCGACCGTGCGGCCCTCGACCACGCCGCCCTTGACGACGAGCAGCGGGTTGGCGCGCGCGAAGTCACG
>DATAAV010000424.1:0-9073 GCA_036259935.1 Geodermatophilus sp.
GCCGATGTGCTTTACAGCAGTGGGCGCCGCTCAAGGGCTGCCCTCACCCGCGCGCGGGTCACCACGATCGCACGCTAACGGCGGGAGCGCCGGAGAAGCCCTCGTCGGCGCCGGTCGCGAAGGGCCGGTGGATGAGGCGACCGGGCAGCAGCCGCCCCGTCGAGCGGTCCGGTTCGCCGACGAGCCCGCCACCTCGCCGAGCCGTTGAGGGGCTCGAACGCCGCGCCGCCGCGGCGACCTGCCGGCGGCGCACCGACTCAGGGGACGGTGGACTGGTCCCCGTCGGGTGCCGGGGTCTCCTCGGACGACTCCTCCGAGCGGTCGGTGGGCCCGGCGGAGCGGCTCGCCGAACTCCCCGGTGCCGACTCCGACGTCTCGGTCGCGCTCGGGTCGGCGGGGTCCGGCTCACCGGTCGCCGTCTCCGGCGCCGTCTCCGAGGGAGCGTCCGTGGGCGTGCTCTCGGCGGAGGACGTCGCGGGCGCCGGCGTGGTCGGGGAGTCGGGCGTCGACGGCGTCCGGTCGCGGTGCGAGGCCACGTTGGTCAGCGCGCCGATCGTCGTCGTCCCCGACGCGGACGAGCCGCCGACGAGCGCCGACACCGGCTGCTGCCCTATCAGCTCGACCCCGGTCACGATCCCCATCGCCAGCGCGAAGACGGCGACGGCGCCGGCCGCGAGCCTCGGCCACCGCGGCCGCCACTTCACCGGAGCGCGCCGCGGGTCCAGCTGCGTCGGCAGCACCCGGGTGGCGTCGGGCTCCCGCGCCGGAGCTCCCGCCTGCCCGGTCAGCCGGCTGCGGACCTGCCGCAGCCGCTCGTTCGTCCGGCGCAGGGACTCGCCGTAGAGGGTGGCGCTCACGGTGGAGATCACGCTGGCCAGCGCCGCGCCGATGAGGGTGCCGGCCACCCCGAAGAACGACGCCACCACGGCGGCGGACACGGCGGCGAGGGCGCCGGCGGCGATCTGGACGGCGCTGAGGATGGAGCGCTTCTCGGACGGTTCCGCTTTGTCGGCTCGGTCGTCGGGAGAGGTCTTCGAGGCGGTCATGAGCTCCGTCGGTTGAGGTCCGCAAGGACGGGGGCACGGGACTGAACGGCCGGGTTGAGGACGCCGTCCGACCCCGGCCTTCGTTTTCGAAGGCTACGGCACCGCGCCGTCCGCGCTCCGGCCCGCACACGCTCGACGAGCCGCTGACCTGCGTGAAAACAACAGTGTGATTCCGGTGACTTCGGAAGACGAGCGTCGCCGCCGCGGAGGGGCCAGTCCCTGCATTGCCACCTTGTGCCATCCCGCTGGATGGTGACAGGATGGTGGGGCGGGTGAAGGAGGACACGTGGCCGAGGTCGACAAGAGCGAGAAGATCACGATCAACGTCGGGCTCGTGGACCTCGGCCAGATCGACCTGCTCGTCGACGAGGGCTTCTACGCCAACCGCACCGACTTCATCCGCACGGCGATCCGGCGCCAGCTCGAGAGCCGAGCCGCCGCGGTTGACGACACGGTCGCGCGCCGGACGTTGACGCTGGGCGCCCTGCACCTCGGCCGGCGCGATCTCGAAGCACTCCGGGAGGCGGGCCGGACCATCGAACTCCGGGTCCTGGGGCTCGCGACCATCGCTGAGGACGTCACCCCCGAACTCGCCCTGGCGACGATCACCTCCGTCGAGGTCCTCGGCGCCTTCCGTGCCCCCAGGGTGGTCAAGACCGCCCTTGCGCCCCGCACCACGTGAACCACCGCATCACCTGAACGTGCTGCGCCCGCCGACGGGCGGAGTTGCAGGCGTCGCACGGCACCGGCCGACCGGTCGGCGTCGACATCCCACACCCCGAAGGGGCTCTCCTATGCCCGATGATCGTGGTCTTGGCATGTCCGAAGCACTGCGGCTCACCCGTGCGGGCCAGCTGAACGAGGCGGTCGCCGTCCTGCAGCAAACCCTCGGTGCCGCGCCCGTCGTCCGGGCCTCCGAGCCGGAGGGCACCCGCTCAGGGCTCTCCGGGTTGCTGCTCTCGGGACATCGGGGGGTGTCGAACGCCGGCCCCGTGTTCGACAGGTTCCGCGCGGCGCCACCGGAAGCGAAGGGCGCAGGGCTGGCCAGAGCGCTCGCGGACCTGCTGGGCCGTCTGCCCATCGCCGGGCGGGAGACGGCGCCTCCTGACGCTGCCGCGGCGGCCGCCGCGCCAGGCGGCGAGATCCGGCACCTCAGTCACACCGAGCCCGCCGGGACGCGGACGTACGACCTGTACATCCCCACCGGCTACTCCGGCACGCCGGCGCCGCTGGTGGTCATGTTGCACGGCGGCAACCAGGACGCCGTCGACTTCGCCGCCGGCACCCGGATGAACGACCTTGCCGAGCGGCACACCTTCCTCGTCGCCTACCCCGAGCAGTCCGATTCGGCCAACCGGGGCGGCTGCTGGGACTGGTTCTCACCGGCCGACCAGCAGGCCGACACGGGGGAGCCGTCGATCATCGCCGGCATCACCAGACGGGTGATGGCCGACCTCGCGGTCGACCCGCGACGGGTCTACGTGGCGGGGCTCTCCGCGGGCGGCGCGATGGCCGCCGTGATGGCCGCAACCCATCCAGACCTCTACGCCGCAGTCGGGGTTCACTCCGGCATTGCCTACGGCGCAGCCCACGACGTCGCCTCGGCGTTGGTAGCCATGCGGACGGGCGGCTCGCCTGCGTCGGGCGCCAGGATTCCGTTGATCGTGTTCCACGGCGATCAGGACGGGATCGTGGCCCCGGTGAACGCCAAGAATCTCGTCGCCGCCCGGCTGGCCACGGCTGAGGTCTCCGTGGCGGAGACGACACACCTGGACGGAGGAACCCGCCACGCCTGCACGAGGACCGTGCACACCGACGGGCACGGTGCGGTTCTCGTCGAGTTGTGGACGGTGCACGGCGGCGGCCACGCCTGGTACGGCGGGAGCCCCATCGGGTCTTATACGGACCCGATGGGCCCCGACGCGTCCGCCGAGATGATCAGGTTCTTCCTCGCGCAGGGCCTCGGGTCCTGAGCGGCCGACCCCGAAACTCTCAGAACTCCTTCGGACTCGGACGTGGCTCGCGATGCCAGCGCTTGCTCACCGCTCACCCACACGGTCCACCTGGGACATTCCGTGACCGTTGGACGGACATCGGAGGGCGACCCGCCCACCGTGCGGCGTCTGCTCAGCGGTCGCTGGCGGCGTCGGCGCCCAGCTGTGCGGCGGTGAGCCGGCCGGCGACGAGGTCATCGGCGAGGGCGTCGACGGTGCAATCGGAGGCGTAGGCGTAGCTGCGTAGCACGGCCAGCGCATCGGCGGTCTCCAGCCGCAGCGCCAGGCTGACCATGCCGGTCGCCATCCACACCCGCGCCCGCTGCCGGGCGGGTTCGGTGTTGGTCCACGGTGGACCCTCGACCTCGGTCCACTGCGTCCAGGTGGCGGCGTGACCGAGCTCGTCGGAGATCAACTCGGCGACGCAGAGGGCCTCCATCGCGTCGAAGGCCACCACGCCGACCGGATGGGTCAGGTACAGGTCGAGTCCGCCGTGGCCGCGGAGCTGGCCGGGCAGGGCGAGGGCCACGACGCTGTGGAACGGCGTGTGGGTGACGAGTAGGTCGTGGAACGCCGGCCAGCGGGCCCGCAGCTGGTTCTCGGGGGCAAACACCGGCCAGCCGGAGCGCGCGCTGTCCATGCACGGGCCGGCGCCGGCGGTGAACTGAAGCCGCTCGGCGGTGGTGGCGGCCTCGTCGCTGGCCCCCAGGGGTGTGCTGTGCCCGGCCGTGTCGTGCACGCTGAGGCCGACCCCGTCGACGCCCAGCGACGCGGCGGCCGCCCGGGCCAGCTGCACCGGCAACAACTCCGGCTCGTCCCCGTCGCGGGTCCACTC
This sequence comes from Geodermatophilus sp., assembly GCA_036259935.1. GTDB lineage: Bacteria > Actinomycetota > Actinomycetes > Mycobacteriales > Geodermatophilaceae > Geodermatophilus. The sequence goes on from DATAAV010000424.1 coordinate 3,876, forward strand.
GCCGGCCAGCGCGGCCCCGAACTTCTGCTGGATGCTCACCGGTACCTCTCTCTGGCGCTCCGGCGCCGTCGTGTTCGGCGCCGAGGGACCGGGCCAACCGGGATCCGGGCCCCCGGAGCCCCGGCAGATGGCCGGCTCGTGCGGGGCGGCTGTCCGGGCTCGGCGGTACATCGACGGATACCCGGGCCACGCGCAGCTAACGTGGGTCCTCGGCCTCGGGGGCGCGTTGTACCTCTTCGACGATCTCCTGGGCGACCTCGCGGAGCTTGCGGTTGCTGGCGTTGGACTGCCGAACGAGCCGGTCGAAGGCGGCGTCGGCCGAGCAGTGGTGCTCCCGCATGAGGATGCCCTTCGCCTGGTCGATGACCGCGCGTGAGTCCAGGGCCTTCTGCCGGTCGCCGGCCAGGGTGACGGTGCTGGCGTACACGCCGGCGTTGGCGCGCGACGGCCGTATGCGAGGCGAACGCCGTCGCAAGCTCCGCGGTCCTCTCGTCGAAGGGGGACCGTCGTCGCCGTAGTCGTTGAGCGCGCCGATGGTGCGCTGCTCGACGGGGAGCCCTATGGACATGGTGTGGGTCATGCCGTGTCTGTGGACGGCCTGGCCGAAGTCGGGGTAGGTGCAGGGTGACCGAGACGTCCGCCGCGCCGGGGATCGTCTGCTTGGCCAGCTCGGCGACCCGGGTGAGCATCTCGGACAGCGGCTGGGCACCAAGCATGATCCTGCTCAGCTCGGCGAACGCCGCGCGGGGATCGGGTGACCGACCGGTGAGCCCGATGTCGACGGGGTCCATGACTGCCTCGATCCGCTGGGGATCCGGCATGGACTGCGGGTCGCACCTCGCGACAGCCCACGGAGTGGCGTCACCAGCGGGCGCGAGCGCGGGCCGGGACGAGGAACCGGCGGACGACTGCCTCGTCTGCCGTGGCCGGTGGAGATGGTCAGCGCCAACTCGCTGAGGTGACTGCACCGGCCCAGTCACGCCTCACGCTACTCCGGTCGGCTGGGCGGGCTCTGTTCTTCCCGACAAGGAGTCGCGGGCCCCTCGGCGGCCAGCCGGCCAGCCTCCTCGACGGACCAGAAACGCCTCGAAGCCTCGAGAGATCGTGCTGGAGATCGGTCCGTCCGAGAAGCCTGTCAAGATTGGCGCGAATCCCGATTCGTCGAGGTGGCAGGTCGGGAGACGAACCGGATAGGCGTGTGCAGGTGCCTGTGCACGAGGCTGCGACCTGCATGAACGGGCGGCCACCAACAGCCAGAGCGGTGGTTCGGCCGGTCCCCCCGCTACCACCGACGGAACTCCGGTCCTCATCAGAGGGCCGGGGTTCCGTGCTGTTCGGGGTCGTGGGCGCGGCGGGCCGGGTCGCGGGGCGGTCGCTCAGACGCTGCTGACCAGCCCGACCGGCTCGGCCCCGCGCGGCCACGGCACCCCCTGCTCGGCCGGAGCCGCCTGCCGCGCGTGCCCGGCCCGAGCTGCGTCGTCCGGCCGCCGTGCGGGCACCGCGGCGGCCCCTGCGTCCTCGGCCGCCGTCTCGGGCAGCCGCACCGAGGCCAGATCGGTCCACGCGGTGTGCCGCAGGCCGCCGACGACGCACCGGACCCGTACCCAGCACCGCCCCTCGGTGTCGTGCCGCCATCCGAGCAGGGTGCCCGGGTGCCAGACGCCGGAGTGGAAGACCTCCGCCGGCTGCGGCTCGCGGAGAAACCTGGTCGTCGCCTCGTCCACTGCCACGTCGCGACTGTAAGCGTCCACGCAAGTACAGAGCGTGAGGCGCGGGTTGCGTCGGGGCGCCGCGGCGAGAGGGCCGCAGCGACGTGTACGGTGGAGTCACCGACGCGGGGTGGAGCAGCTCGGTAGCTCGCTGGGCTCATAACCCAGAGGTCACAGGTTCGAATCCTGTCCCCGCTACCACTCCGGAGGGCCCGGTCACCACGGTGACCGGGCCCTCCGTCGTTGCACGGGCCGCCGGGCGGAACAGCGCGGCCACCGTCGCCGTTGGCGTGGCCATGGAGCCCACGGTCCGGAACGCCCCGGAGCAGAACCGATACGAGATCCGCGACGGCGACCGGGTTCTCGGTGTGGCCGCCTACCGCCGGGACGGCGAACGGGTGGTGTTCCTGCACACCGAGGTCGACTCGGACGCGGGCGTCCCCGGGCTGGGCGGGACCCTGGTCCGGAGCGCGCTCGACGACGTCCGCGCGCAGGGGCTGCGGGTCGTGCCGATCTGCCCGTTCGTCGGGGGCTGGATCGAGCGCCACCCGGAGTACCGCGAACTGGTGGACCAGTCCGACCGGTGACCGGCGTTCCCGAGGCAGCCGTCGGCGTCGTGCCGACCCCGGACGACCACGTCCTGGGGAATCCGGAGGCGCCGGTCACGGTGCTGGAGTACGGCGACTACGAGTGCCCGTACTGCGCCGCGGTCGCTCCGGTGCTCCGGCAGTTGGTCGCCGAGTCCGGCGGCCGGGTGCGGCTGGTCTTCCGCAACTTCCCGCTGGCCGACCGGCATCCCTACGCGCTCACCGCGGCCCTGGCCGCCGAGGCGGCCGCGGCGCAGGGCGCCTTCTGGCAGATGCACGCGCTGCTGTTCTCCCGTCAGGACCGGCTGACCGACGCCGCGCTGCGCTCCTACGCCGAGGAGCTGGGCCTGGACGGCGACCGGGTGATCGGGGAGGCGGCGCAGCCCTTCGGCGACAAGATCGAGGCTGACTTCGCCGCCGGGCTGGCCACCGGTGTCGCCGGCACCCCGACCCTGTTCGTCGACGGTCGTCGCTACACCGGCCGGCTGGAGATCGACGCCCTCCGCCGTGCCCTGGCCGGTGGCGGGGCGCCGGTCACAGGTGACTCAGGTGAGGACGCGGGGCTCCAGCCACGGGCGCGGCGGCAGCGCCGGTGGCCCCTCCGCCTCGGGCGTGCACAGCGGGAACCGGTCACCGAGGACGCGCAGCAGGAGCACGCCGAGCAGGGCCGCGGCCAGCGAGCCGGCCAGGATGCCGATCGTTGCCTGCTCCCGCAGTCGGTCGTCGTCGAAGGCCAGGTCGGCGATGAACAGCGAGATGGTGAAGCCGATCCCGGCCAGGGTGGCCCCCGCCATCAGGTGTGACCAGCGCACGCCGCCGGGCAGCACGCCCCAGCCGGTGCGCAGCGCCACGCCGGCGGCGAGGGTGATGCCGATGGCGTTGCCCACGACCAGGGCGCAGGCGACGCCGAGGGTGACCGAGGATGCGGCGGCGTCCCGCAGCGTGGCCGCGTCCAGCGCCACGCCGGCGTTGGCCAGCCCGAACACCGGCACCACGCCGTAGGCGGTCCACCGGTGCAGCACGTGCTGCAGGCGGGCGTTGGCCGGCACGGTGGCCGCCGCGGCCAGGGCCGCCATCCGCGCCCGCTCGGCGTCGGGCTGCTCGCGCAGCGCCCGGCCGTAGACCCGGCTGCGGTCCAGTTCCGCCTGGCCCGCCGGCCGCGACGGGAGCAGCAGGCCGAGCAGCACCCCGGCCAGCGTGGCGTGCACCCCGGACTCGTGCACCGCCAGCCACAGGGCGCCGCCGGTGAGCAGGTAGGGCGCCAGCCGCCAGATCCCCGCCCAGCGCAGACCGACGAGGACGGCCACCAGGGCGGCGGCCACGAGCAGCGCCGGCAGCACCAGGTCGTCGCTGTAGAACAGCGCCATCACCGCGATCGCGCCGATGTCGTCGACGATCGCCAGGGTCAGCAGGAACAGCCGCAGCCGGTCGGGGCAGCGCGGCCCGAACAGGGCCAGCACGCCGAGCACGAACGCGGTGTCGGTCGACATGACGACACCCCAGCCCGCCGTGGCCTCCCCCGAGGGGTTGAAGGCCAGGTACACCAGCGCCGGGGTGACCAGGCCGCCCAGTGCGCCCAGCGCCGGCGCCGCCACGTTGCGCCGGTCCCGTAGCTCGCCGGTGCTCACCTCGCGGGTGATCTCGAGCCCGACGACGAGGAAGAACAGTGCCATGGCGCCGTCGTTGACCCAGTGCCGCAGGTCCATCGAGATCGTCAGATCGCCCACGCCGACCGACGCCGGCAGCGACCAGAACGCGTCGTAACCGGCCGCCCAGGGGGAGTTCGCCCAGCCGAGCGCGCACAGCGTCGCGAGCAGGAGCAGCACCGATCCGCCGGCCTCGGTGCCCATGTAGAGCCGCGAGGACGGCGACAGGGTGGGGACCGAGACCCGCAGCGGCGGGCCCGGGCGGGGTGGCTGGGTCACGGCGCAGGCGGGCGGCCCCGGCGGCCGGTCAGAGGACCTTGGAGCCGTACATCTCGCCGAGCGGGTCGGCGATGAGCTCGATCCGGGCGCCGTCGGGATCGCGGAAGTACACCGAGACCCCGCTGTGCACGACGTGCTCCACGCCGGCCTCGGTCAGCCGCTCGACCAGCTTCTCCCACCGCTCGGGGTCGACGCTGATCGCGAGGTGGTGCAGCCCGCCCAGCACCTCGGCGTACGGGCCGACCTCCAGGCCGGGGAAGTCGAAGAAGGCCAGCAGGTTCCCGTTGCCGATGTCGAAGAAGAAGTGCGACGAGCCCGGGTAGTCGCGGTTCTCGATCAGCTCGGTGAGCGGAAAGCCGAGGACGTCCTGGTAGAAGCGGATCGTCCGCTCGACGTCGCTGCTGATCAGCGCGGTGTGGTGCAGCCCGCGGGCGGTGGAGGCGGGGCGCTCGCCGGCCGGCCGCAGGTGTGCCTCCCGGACGCGGGCCCGCTCGGCCTCCAGGGCGGCGGTGTCCGGGGTGCTCTGCGTGGTGCTCATGGGCGGATCCTCCTCGCTGCGCGACCGACCGGCGACGCCCGGACGGCGCCGGGGACAACCTCCGGGAAGGGTCACGGCTTCCCGCCGTCGGTGCGGCCGTCAGGCCAGCGCCTGCTCCAGGTCGGCCAGCAGTTCGTCGGCGTCCTCGATCCCGACCGACAGGCGCACCAGGTCGCCGGGCACCTCCAGCGGGGACCCGGCCGCGCTGGCGTGCGTCATCCGGGCGGGGTGCTCGATGAGCGACTCCACGCCGCCCAGCGACTCGGCGAGGGTGAACACCTGCGCCCGCTCGCAGACCCGCAGCGCGGCCTCCTCCCCGCCGGCCAGCCGGAAGGAGAGCATCCCGCCGAAGCCGGACATCTGCTTGGCCGCGATGTCGTGGCCGGGGTGGTCGGGCAGGCCCGGGTAGAGCACGGCGGCGACGGCGGGGGAGCCGAGC
>DATAAV010000425.1:0-5923 GCA_036259935.1 Geodermatophilus sp.
TAGGACGTCCAACTAAATCGGCGCGGGTGGCGAACCGGCGTCCGACCCCGGGAGCGGGACGGTCAGCCGATCCGCCGGAAGAGGGCGGCCAGCGCCTGCCCCCCGCCGATGCACATGGTCACGACGCCGAGCTCGAGGTCCCGACGGACCATGTCCTGCACGACGCGCAGCGTCAGGATCGCGCCGGTCGCGCCGACGGGGTGACCCAGGGCGATGGCGCCGCCGTAGGGGTTGGTGCGCTCGGGGTCGAGGCCGGCGTCGCGGATGCAGGCGACCGCCTGGGCGGCGAATGCCTCGTTGACCTCGACCGTGCCGATGTCGGCCGGGGTGGTGCCGGTCCTGGCGAACAGCGACTTGAGGGCCAGCACGGGGGCGTAGCCCATGAGCTCGGGCTCCAGCGCGGCGGTGGTCACCGCCTCCAGGGCCACCAGCCCGGTGGCGCCGCGGTCGCGGGCGACCTCCTCGGTGGTCAGCACGAGCGCGGCACCGCCGTCGTTGATGCCCGAGGAGTTGCCCGCCGTGACCGTCCCACCCTCGGGCACGAAGGCCGGGCGCAGCGCGGACAGCGCCTCCAGGGTGGTGCCGGGCTTGGGGTGCTCGTCGACGGTCACCGTGGTCGGCTTCCGCCCGCCGGTGGTCACCGGCACGATCTCCTCGTCGAAGGCGCCCTTGGCCTCCGGGGTGGCGGCGCGGCGCTGCGACTCGAGGGCGAACGCGTCCTGCTCGGCGCGGGACACGCCGTACCGCTCGGCCACCCGCTCGGCGGTCACGCCCATGTGGATGCCGTGGAACGGGTCGGTCAACATCATCACCGTGCCGTCGACCAGGGTGCGGTCGCCCAGCCGGTAGCCGTTGCGCGCGCCGAAGTCGTAGAACGGCATCCGCGACATCGACTCGTCGCCGCCGGCCAGCGCGATGTCGGCGGCGCCCCAGCGGATCTGCATCGCCGCCGACCAGACCGCCTGCAGCCCCGACCCGCACAGCCGGTTGACCGTGTGCGCCGGGGTCGACGTCGGCAGGCCCGCGGACAGCGCCACCCGCCGGGCGTTGTAGGCGTCCGGGCCGACCTGGCCGATGCAGCCCATGACGACCTCGTCGATCTCGTCCGGGGCGACCGCGGTGCGCTCCAGCGCCGCCCGCGCGGCGGTGGCGCCCAGTTCGTGCGCCGGCACGTCCTTGAGCGCCCCACCGAAACTGCCCACCGGTGTCCGGGCGCCACCGAGCACGACGATCCTCGAGTTACCCGACATGCTGCTGTTCCTTCCGACGGTGCTCGGGGCGCTGTCGGGCGGCCGGCCGCTCGGGGGCCGCGCCGGTCCGGACAGGACCTCTGGCAGAACGGTGGCGCCTCGGTGATTCGGCGCCGACTTACTTGGACGTCCATGTACCGTACCCGGCATCTGTTGGACGTCCACGTATCTCCGACCCCGTGGCGGGTTCGGGGCGGAAGGTGAGGTGGAGATGGACCGGGTCGCGGTCATCGGTGGCGGGACCATGGGGGCGGGTATCGCCGAGGTCTGCGCGCGCGCCGGCAGTCAGGTCGTCGTCGTGGAGGCCGATCCCTCGGGCGTGGACCGCTGCCGGAGCCGGATCGAGTCCTCCCTGCACCGCGCGGTCCGCGCCGGGCGGATCACCGACGGCGAGGCCGAGCGGGCGCTCGCGGACATCGAGGTGGCCACCGAACTGGAGGCCGTGGCGGGGGCCGATCTGGTGATCGAGGCGGTTCCCGAGGTGGAGTCGCTCAAGCTGGACCTGTTCCGCCGGCTCGACGCCGTCCTGGGACCGGACGCGATCCTGGCGTCCAACACGTCGTCCATCCCGCTGGTGAAGATGGCCAGCGTCACCGGGCGCCCGGAGCGGGTCGTGGGCGTGCACTTCTTCAACCCCGCGCCGGTGCTGCCGCTGGTGGAGATCGTCGAGAGCCTGCTCACCTCTCCCGACACCCTGCTCACCGTGACCGACTTCGTCGAGAAGCGCCTGGGCAAGACGACGATCCGCTCCAAGGACCGGGCCGGGTTCATCGTCAACGCGCTGCTGGTCCCGTACATCCTGTCGGCCATCCGGATGCTCGAGTCCGGTTTCGCCAGCGCCGAGGACATCGACGCCGGCATGGTGCAGGGCTGCGCGCACCCGCAGGGGCCGCTGGCCCTGGCCGACCTGATCGGGCTGGACACCACCGCGGCCGTCGCGCAGTCGATGTACGAGGAGTTCAAGGAGCCGCTCTACGCCCCTCCCCCGCTGCTGCTGCGGATGATCGACGCGGGGCTGCTGGGCCGCAAGACCGGCCGCGGCTTCTTCCCTTACGCCCGCTGACGGCCTCCGGACCCGAGGTGCCGGACGACGTCCCGAGCGTCCAGGAGCAGCTCTATCCCGAGTTCACCTGTTTCGGGTGCGGCCCCGCGAACGCCGCGGGGCTGCGGCTGCGGAGCTACGCCGGAGACGGGTGCGTGACGGCGACCTTCACCCCTCGGCCGGAGCACGGCAACGGTTTCGGCTTCCTCAACGGCGGGATCATCTCCACCCTCCTGGACTGCCACGGCGGCGCGGCCGTCGTCCTCGAGGCGCACCGGCGGGGATGGACGGCGCCGGGGGCCGCCCTGTCCTACGTCACCGCCGGCCTGGACGTCCGGTTCCTCAGACCGACGCCCCTCGCCGAGCCGCTCCACCTCGTCGCCACGGTCCCCGCCGCGGCGGAGGAGGAGATGACCGCCGCCGTCGAGATCCGGTGGGCCGACAAACCCCGGGCCACGGCGGTGGCCCACTGGAAGCGGTGGCGCCCCCGGCACCCCAGCGGGACGCACTGACGACGCCGACCATTGTGTGCCGCGCGCAGGCAGGGGGAGGTGGAGCATGAGCGGAGCACCGGCCGGCGGCGATGGACGGGAAGGGCGCGCGGTGACCCACTACTTCGAGGACTTCCGCCCTGGTCAGGTCTTCCTGAGCCAGGCGCGCACCATCACGGAGGCGGACGTCGTGTCCTTCGCCGGCTGGAGCTGGGACACCAATCCGGTGCACACCGACGCCGAATCCGCCCGCAACGGGCGGTTCGGTCAGCGGATCGCGCACGGGATGCTGGGGCTCTCGGTGGCCCTGGGACTGGCGTCCCGGCTCGGGGTGTTCGAGTCCTGCTCGATCGCGCTGCTGGGCATCGACGGCTGGCGGTTCCGACGGCCGCTGCTGTTGGGGGACACGGTGCGGTGCCGGGTGGAGATCCTCGACACGAGGCTGACCAGCAAGGGGGACGCGGGCATCCTGCGACGGCGCTTCACGCTCCTCAACCAGCGCGAGGAGGAGGTCCAGGACGGGGAGATCGGATTGATGGTGGCCCTCCGCCCGGCCGGCTGACCGAGCGCCGGCAGGCGGGTCCGGCGGCCGCCGGACCCGGTCCCTCAGCCCTTGAGGTCGGGGAACTGGTCCTCGCGCCACTCGGCGGTGGTGCCTGCGGCCGCTGCCAGCTCGTTCTCCCGCTCGCGCAGCTCGACGCGGCGGATCTTGCCGGAGATGGTCTTCGGCAGCTCGTGGAACTCGATCCGCCGGACCCGCTGGTACGGGTTCAGGTGCTCGCGGGCGTACTTGAGGATGGAGAACGCCGTCTCCTTGGTGGGCTCGTGCCCCGGGGCCAGGGCGATGTAGGCCTTGGGCACCGCGAGCCGCACCGGGTCGGGCGCGGGCACGACGGCAGCCTCGGCGACCGCCGGGTGCTCGATGAGCACCGACTCCAGCTCGAAGGGGCTGATCTTGTAGTCGCTGGCCTTGAACACGTCGTCGGTGCGCCCGATGTAGGTGATGTAGCCGTCGGCGTCCCGGCTGGCCACGTCCCCGGTGTGGTAGTAGCCGCCGGCCATCGCCTCGGCGTTGCGCTCGGGGTCGCCCTGGTACCCGGTCATCAACGGCAGCGGATGCGCCGAGAGGTCCAGGCAGATCTCCCCCTCCCCTGGGCCTTCCACCGGCCGGCCGCTGACGGGGTCGACCAGCACGGCCGGGACGCCGGGCAGGGGGCGGCCCATCGAGCCGGGTTTGACCGGCGAGCCAGGGGTGTTGCCGATCTGGGCGGTGGTCTCGGTCTGCCCGTAGCCGTCCCGGATGGTGAGCCCCCACGCCCGGCGGACCTGCTCGATCACCTCGGGGTTGAGCGGCTCGCCGGCGGCGATGACCTCCCGCAGCGATCCGGGTCCGCCGGAGAGGTCGGCGTTGATCAGCATCCGCCACACCGTCGGGGGCGCGCAGAACGAGGTGACCTTCCACTCGCGCAGCTGGGTGAGCAGCGCGGCGGCGTCGAAGCGGCGGTAGTTGTAGACGAACACCGTCGCCTCCGCGATCCAGGGCGCGAAGAAGCACGACCACGCGTGCTTGGCCCACCCCGGCGAGGAGATGTTCAGGTGCACGTCGCCGGGCTGCAGCCCCAACCAGTACATCGTCGACAGGTGGCCCACCGGGTAGGAGACCTGGGTGTGCTCGACCAGCTTGGGCCGTGACGTCGTCCCGGAGGTGAAGTACAGCAGCAGCGGATCCCCCGGTGCCGTGCCCGGGTGCTCGACCGGCACGTGCTCCAGATCCGCGGCGCTCCGCAGGTCGGCCCACCCCTCGGCCTCCCCCACGCTGATCCGCGTGTAGTCCCCGGGGACCTGGTCGAACTTGCCGACGTCCGCGGCGTTGCAGATCACGTGCCGGGCCCCGCCCCGGGTGATCCGGTCGACGAGGTCGGCGGAACCGACCGCGGTCGTCGTGGGCATGATCACCGCGCCCAGCTTCATCACCGCGAGCATCGACTCCCACAACTCCACCTGGTTGCCGAGCATGAGGATCACCGGGTCGCCCCGGCCGACCCCGCGCGCAGCCAGCCAGGCCGCCAGGCGGTCCGAGGCGCGGGACATCTCCGCGAAGCTGCGCTGGGTCGACGACCCGTCCTCGGCCACCAGGATCAGGGCCGGCCGGTCGTTGTCCCGCGCGATCGCGTCGAACCAGTCGACCGCCCAGTTGAACCGCTCCCCCGGCTCCGGCCACCGGAACTCGGTCACCGCCCGCTCGTGCTGCCCGCGCAGGGACAGCAACTGGTCGCGGCTCGCCCGGTAGGCCTCGGTCGCATCCATCCGCCTGCTCCTCCCTCGATCGGACGTCGCGCCTCGATGGGACGTGGCGCGCTCCTGCGCATCGATCACTATCGGTCCCCGGCGCCGCCGGGGACATGGACTCCCGGGTGCCGACGGTCGCGCCGTCGCAGGGATCAGACGGGACGGCCCCGCATCTCCCTCAGCAGGCGGACGAGCGCGTTGGTGGAGGAGTCGGCGTCGTAGGTCGGTGCCCCGCCGGACTGCAGCTTCGGCGCCAGCTGCGAGGCCATGACCTTCCCCAGCTCCACGCCCCACTGGTCGAAGGGGTTGATCCCCCACACGACGCCCTGGGTGAACACGCGGTGCTCGTAGGCGGCGACCAGCTGACCGAGCACGCTCGGTGTCAGCTTCGGAGCGACGATGGCGTTGGAGGGGTGGTTGCCGGCCATGACCTTGTGCGGGACGACCGCCGGCGCGGTGCCGTCCGCGGCGACCTCCTCGGCGGAGCGACCGAAGGCGAGCGCGGCCGGCTGGGCCAGGAAGTTGCTCATGAACAGGTCGTGCATGCCGTCCAGGTCGTGATTGGGCTGCCCGAAGGCGAGGAAGTCCGCCGGCACCAGCACCGTCCCCTGGTGCAGGAGCTGGTAGAAGGCGTGCTGGCCGTTCGTCCCCGGCTCGCCCCACACGATCTCACCGGTCGGCACGTCGACCGGCGTCCCGTCCAGCGTCACCGATTTGCCGTTGGACTCCATGCACAGCTGCTGCAGGTAGGCGGGGAACCGCGCGAGGTACTGGGAGTAGGGCAGCACGGCCTGGGTCTGCGCGCCGAAGAAGTCGATGTACCAGACCGAGATCAGCCCGAGCAGCGCCGG
>DATAAV010000426.1:0-5625 GCA_036259935.1 Geodermatophilus sp.
CTGACCGACATGGACGGCGTGCTCGTGCACGAGGACAAGGCGCTGCCCGGGGCGCAGGAGTTCCTCGAGCGGCTGATCGAGAAGCAGCGCCGCTTCCTCGTGCTGACCAACAACTCGATCTTCACGCCCCGGGACCTGTCGGCCCGCCTGGCCCGCTCCGGCCTGCACGTGCCGGAGGAGTCGATCTGGACCTCCGCCCTCGCGACCGCCGACTTCCTCGCCTCCCAGCTGCCCGGCGGCTCGGCCTACGTCATCGGCGAGGCGGGGCTGACGACGGCGCTCTACGAGGTCGGCTACACCCTCACCGACGTCGACCCGGACAACGTGGTGCTCGGCGAGACCCGCACCTACTCGTTCGAGGCGATCACCCGGGCCATCCGGCTGGTCGGCCAGGGCGCCCGGTTCATCGCCACCAACCCCGACGTGACCGGCCCCTCCCCCGAGGGCCCGCTGCCGGCCACCGGGTCGGTCGCGGCGATGATCACCAAGGCGACCGGCGCGGAGCCCTACTTCGTCGGCAAGCCCAACCCGATGATGTTCCGCAGCGCGATGAACCGGATCCAGGCGCACTCGGAGTCCACGGTGATGGTCGGCGACCGCATGGACACCGACGTCGTCGCCGGGATCGAGGCCGGCCTGGAGACGGTGCTGGTGTTGAGCGGCTCGACCCGCGCGGCCGACGTCGCCCGGTTTCCGTTCCGCCCCGGACGGGTGCTCGACTCGATCGCCGACGTCGTCGACCTGGTCTGAAAGAGGACCCCTTCTCCCCATCCCTAGCACGCTCGGGGCGGGCCCCCGAAGGGGCCGTCGGTCAGCGCTCGAGGAAGGCCAGCCGCGCCTCCGGCGTGGCCAGCAGGTACAGCTCGGCGGCTGCCAGGGCCAACAGCGGGACGCCGATCAGCGGCCGCTCGGCCTCGAACGCGGTGGTGTAGCCGATCAGGCCCAGGAAGAGCTGCAGCGCGACCACCGGCCCCCGCGACCAGGGCGACACCCGCCAGAGGCCGACCGCCGCCGCGGCCAGCACCGCGGCGCCGAGGCCGGCGAGCACCACCTCGGCCAGCGCCCGCCCCACGCTCTGCGCGGTGCTGGTGAGCGTGAGGTACAGCAGGACGACGGCGACCGCCGCGGCGGCGAGCGCCTCCACGGCGACCACCAAGGCCGCCCGGCGCACCGCCGGCGGGGCCTCCCGCCGCGGCCGGGCGTGACGGGGAGGCGACGGCTCGAGAGAGGCTCCGAACAGCCGCTCGCCCAGGCTCCGGCTCCGGGGCTGCCGCGCCCCGCGCTCCTCCGTCACGGGGCGAGGCTACGCGGCGGGAGCCCGCCGTCCGGCCGTTCCTCCCCGGCGCGGGCGCCGGCGATCGCTAGCCTGACCGGCATGCGCGCGCTCGTGGTGGCCAATCCCGCGGCGACGACCACCACCGGGAAGATGCGCGACGTGCTGGTCGGCGCGCTGGCCAGTGAGCTGAAGGTCGACGTCGCCCAGACCGCCCACCGCGGCCACGGGCGCGAACTTGCCCGGCAGGCCTGCGCCGACGGCGTCGACGTCGTCGTGGTCCTGGGCGGGGACGGCACCGTCAACGAGGTCGTCAACGGCCTGCTGCGCGACGGGCCGGGCCCGCACGTGCCCACGCTCGCCGTCGTGCCGGGCGGGTCCACCAACGTCTTCTCGCGGGCGCTGGGCCGCTCCCGGGACCCGGTGGACGCCACGTGGGAGATCCTCGAGTCGCTGCGCGCCGGGCGCACCCGCCGGGTGTCCCTGGGCGTCGCGCGGGCCAGCGGCACCAGCATCGCGCCGGTCGTCGTCCCCGACCCGGCGCTCGCCTCCGCCGCCGCCGAGGCCGACGCCGCCACGAGCCAAGGGTGGACCGACCCTCGCTGGTTCGTCTTCGCCGCCGGCCTGGGCTTCGACGCCGACGTCATCGCCCGGGTGGAGGCCCGGCGCGCCCGGGGACGCCGCTCGACCGGCGCGCTCTACGTGCGCGAGGCCACCAGCGCCTTCCTGCTGGGCCGGGACCGCCGGCGGCCGGCGATGACGCTGCACGTGCCCGGCGGGCCGCCCCTGGACGGGTTGTTCCTCTGCCTGGTGTCCAACGTCAGCCCGTGGACCTACCTGGGCTCACGGCCGGTCAACCCCAGCCCCGAGGCCTCCTTCGACGCCGGGCTGGACGTCTTCGCCATGGGCCGCATCGGGGTGGTCCGGATGCTGCACACCGTGCGCCAGGTGCTGGCCCGCGAACCCGACGCCCGCGGCCGCGGCGTGCACCGCCTGCACGACCTCGACGAGCTCACGCTGGAGGCCTCCCGGCCGCAGGGCTGGCAGGTCGACGGCGACCACCTGGGGACGGCGACCGGCCTCCGGGTCAGCAACGTGCCGGCGGCGCTGCGGGTCGTCGCCTGACCCCGTTCGCCGGAACCCGCCATTCTCGTAATTCGCGGCGTGACCTGCGGCTTTGCCATGCCGACCGGCTCCTGTCAACGGAGACCGCGGCGTGTTCGTTCAGTCGAGTGGCGGGCCTAGCACGCCCGTGGTGAGGTTGCTCACCAGGGGTCCCCACATGGCCTCGTTCTGCTTGACAGGCTTCCTCGTCGTGAAAACATCGCGAGAGGAACGCAACCTGCCGGTAACAAATGCAGGAAGTCGCTGAGCCATGGCGCTGGGCCACCAGTGTCGGCCTGCGGAGCGTCCGAGGCCGGCGACTGATGCACCACACCGTAGACGACAACGAGGAGTACACAGCCATGGACTGGCGCCACCGCGCGCTCTGCCGGGACGAGGACCCGGAGCTGTTCTTCCCCATCGGGACGAGCGGCCCGGCCCTGGTCCAGATCGAGCAGGCTAAGGCCGTGTGCCGCCGTTGCCCGGTCGTGCAGTCGTGCCTGGACTGGGCACTGCGCTCGGGCCAGGACTCGGGCGTCTGGGGTGGGCTGTCCGAGGACGAGCGGCGCGCGCTCAAGCGGCGCCAGGCCCGCACCCGGGTGCACACCGCCTGAACCGGCTGCCGACCGGCGTCCGGGCCGCGCGCCCGTGACCGCCGCACCGCACGCACCGAGGCCGGTCCGGGATCCCGGACCGGCCTCGCTGCGTGTCAGCGGCGGGGGCGGCCGGCGCCGGGGAGGCTGAGCACCACCTCGGTGCCCGGGCTGCCGTCGGAGGGCGCCCCGATGGTGAGGGTGCCGCCCAGCTCGCTGGTCACCAGCGTGCGCACGATCTGCAGCCCGAGCCCGTCGCTCGCCTCGGGGTCGAAGTCCTCCGGCACCCCGGTGCCGTCGTCGCGCACCCGGACGACGAGATCGTCGCCGTTCCGCTCGGCCACCAGCTCGATGCTGCCGGGTTCGCCGTCGGGGAAGGCGTGCTCGGCGGCGTTGTGCAGCAGCTCGGTGACCGCCAGCACCAGCGGCGTGGCGGCCGCGGCGGGCAGCTCGCCGAACGCGCCGATGCGCCGGGTCCGGGCCGCGGGGCCGACCGAGGTGAGATCGCCCAGCATCGGCAGCACCTGGTCGAGGACCTCGTCGACCGCCACGACGTCCTCCCGGCTGCCGGCGAGCGTCTCGTGCACCACGGCGATCGAGGACACCCGGCGCACCGACTCCTCGAGCGCCGCGCGGGCCGCGGGCTCGGTCATCCGCCGCGCCTGCAGCCGCAGCAGGGCCGCCACCGTCTGCAGGTTGTTCTTCACCCGGTGGTGGATCTCCCGGATGGTCGCGTCCTTGGTCAGCAGCGCGCGGTCCCGCCGGCGGACGTCGGTCACGTCGCGGACCAGGACCAGCGCGCCGGCCTCCGCGCCCGGCGCCTGCAGCGGCAGGGCGCGCACCAGCATCGTGGCGGCGGCCCCCTCGACGTCCATGGGATCGGGGAACCTCCCCGCCAGCGCGGCGCGGATCCCGGCCGCCACCGCCTCCCCGGCGACCCGGTCGGCCGCCACGGCGCGGGTCAGCGCGGCCAGGTCCGCACCGACGACGTCGCCGGTGACCCCGATGCGGCGGTAGGCCGACAGCGCGTTGGGACTGGCGTAGACGGCCCGGCCGGCGGCGTCCAGCCGCACCAGGCCGTCCCCGACCCGGGGGCTCATCTCGGCGTCGAGGAGCTTCTGCGGGGGGAACGTGCCCGCCGAGACCATGAGGCAGAGGACGGCGGCGAGGTCGCGGTAGGTCAGCTCCAGCGTGGACGGCGCCCGGGTCACCGCCAGGTTGGTGTCCCGGGCCAGGACCGCGACCACCACGCCGTCGTGCCGCACCGGCACGACCTCCCGGCGGCGCGGGGTGGGGCCGGACCAGTCCGGCTCCCCCTCGGTGACCGGCCGGCCCTCCCGGTGCGCCACGTCGAACGGCTCGGCCACCGGCCCGGACACCTCGCAGCCGACCAGGTCCTCCGGCTGGCAGGTCGGCGCGGTCAGCGGCCGCACCTGGGCGACGCACCACCAGGCCCCGCCGGGCAGCGGCACCCACAGCGTGAGGTCGGCGAAGGAGAGGTCGGCCAGCAGCTGCCAGTCGGCGACCAGCCGCCGGGCGTGGTCGACCTGGCCGGGGCTGGACGCCACCCCCCGGGTGAGGCGTTCGGAGAGGGTGCTCATGGTGCCCCCGAGCGTAGGTCCGGACGGCACCTAGGCTGCCGGGCGTGGTCCGTCCCGCCCCGCCGCTCGCCACAGGGCCCGTGGTCGTCGAGGAGGCCCGGCCGGAGGACTTTCCCCGCATCGCCGAGCTGACCGTCCGCGTCTACGTCGACGGCGGCCTGACCTCGGCCGGCTACGCCACCGAGCTCGCCGACGTCACAGGGCGGGCCTCCCAGGCGCAGCTCCTGGTGGCCCGGGACGCCGACGGGCGGGTCGTGGGGAGCGTGGCGCTCGTCCTGGAGGGCGACTTCGGCGAGGTGACCGAGTCGGAGGACGAGGCGGCGTTCCGGATGCTCGTGGTCGACCCCGCCGTCCAGGGCCGGGGCATCGGCGAGCTGCTGGTGACCGTCTGCCTGGACCGGGCACGGGCGGCCGGCAAGCGGCGGATGGTGCTGTCGACCGGGCCGCGGATGACGGCGGCGCACCGGCTCTACGAGCGGCTGGGGTTCGCCCGGCTGCCGGAGCGGGACTGGGCACCGGTGCCCGGCGTGGACCTGATGGTGTACGCGCGGGACCTGTGAGGTTCAGCCGGCGACGACGGTGGCGATGAGGTCGCCCTCCTGGAGGACCTCCCCCTCCACGACGTGCAGCTCCTGCACCGTCCCCGCGCGCTCGGTGAGCACCGGGATCTCCATCTTCATCGACTCGAGGATCACCAGCGTGTCGCCGGCGGCCACCTCGGCGCCCGGTGCGACCAAGACCTTCCAGACGCTGGAGACCATCTCGGCGTGGATCTCCTCGACCGCCACCGGCACCTCCCCTGGCTGACCAGGGGTCCATCCAAGCACGGCCGGCCCGGCATCCCCGGGCGCGGCACGACCGGACAGGCGGTCAGCAGCCGGCGGTGAGCCGGCCGGCGGCCAGCCGCTGGAGCACCGCGCACACCTCGGAGCCGTCGTGCGCCACGCCGGTCTCGGGCAGCCCGGCAAGCACCTGGGACGCCGCCCGGGCGGCGGTGGCGGTGTACGGAGCGGCGGCGCTCACCGTGGCCAGGAGCGCGTCGTACCAGCCGTGG
>DATAAV010000427.1:0-2247 GCA_036259935.1 Geodermatophilus sp.
GACCGCGGCCTCGCCGCGTTGATGGAGGCCGCGCGGACCGCGGGCACCACCGACCCCGACGAGCTGTGCGACCGGGTCCTCGCCGAGCTCGCCGGCGGGGTGCGCGCCGACGACGTGGCGCTGCTGGCGATCGGCCGACGCCCCTAGCGCCTGCTCCCTTCGCGGGCCACCATCAGGACAGGCACGTGCGGCGCGGGAGGCGGCCATGGAGCGTCGACCCAACCCGGTGACCGAGTCGATCGACGGGGCCACCGGCGACATCACGATGTCCGGCGACGCGATGCGCTGGTCGCCGGAGCTGGCCGACGGGCAGGGGCGCGTGGTCGGGGCGCCCGGCGCCCTCCCGGGGGTGGACGTCGCCGCCGGCTTCGGTGCGCTGCTCGGCCTGGACGGCCCGGGCGTGCGGCGGTTGGTGACCGGCGCGGTGACCTCGCTGGCGACCGTGGCCGGGGACGTCGTCGCCGAGCTGCGCCAGCTCACCCGCGGCCCCGAGGAGGACGAGGGCGAGGACCCCGACGCCCCGCCCGACGCCCCGCCGTCGTCGTCCCCGGGCTGACCGGGGGCCGCCGCGCTGCCCACGCCACCGCCCTGTAGAACCGAGGGGGCACAGCCACACCGACGTGGGGAGTCGCACCGCATGAGCAGCCCGCTGACCCTGGCGCCCGCGCCGCCGTCCGAGGCCGCCGAGGAGGTCCGTGCGCAGGTGCGGGAGTTCCTGGCCGAGGAGTTGGCCGCGGGCAGCTTCACCACGCACGTGGACACCTGGCTGTCCGGCGTCGACCCGGCGTTCTCGCGCAAGCTCGGGGAGCGCGGCTGGCTGGGGATGACGTGGCCGAAGCGCTACGGCGGGCACGAGCGCTCGGCGATGGAGCGCTACGCGGTGACCGAGGAGCTGCTGGCCGCCGGCGCGCCGGTGGCGGCGCACTGGATCGCCGACCGGCAGTCCGGGCCCAACCTGCTGCGCTACGGCACCGAGGCGCAGCGGCAGGCGATCCTGCCGCGGATCGCCGCCGGCGAGTGCTACTTCGTCATCGGCATGAGCGAGCCCGACTCCGGCTCCGACCTCGCCTCCATCCGCACCCGCGCGACGCGCGACGCCGATGGCGACTGGGTGGTCACCGGCGCGAAGGTGTGGACGTCGAACGCGCACCTGTCGCACTACGGGATCGTGCTGGTCCGCACCTCGCCGGCCGACCCGGCGGACCGGCACGCGGGGCTCTCGCAGCTGCTGGTCGACCTGTCCCTGCCGGGGATCACGGTCAACCCGATCCGCATCCTCGACGGCGGCCACCACTTCAACGAGGTCGTGTTCGACGACGTGGTCGTCCCCGGCGACATGCTGCTCGGGGAGGAGGGCGCCGGCTGGCACCAGGTGACCGCGGAGCTGGCGTTCGAGCGGTCCGGGCCCGAGCGGTTCCTGTCCACCTACCCGCTGCTCGCCGAGTTCGGCCGGCGGGCCTGCGACACCGGCGACGGCGCGCAGCTGGCCGCACTGGGCCGCCTCTCCGCGCGGCTGCTGGCGCTGCGCCAGCTCTCGCTGCGGATCGCGGCGGCGCTGGACCGCGGCGAGCTGCCCGACATCCCCGCGGCACTGGTCAAGGACGTCGGGACGACGTTCGAGGCCGACGTGGTCGACGAGGTCCGCCGCGTGGTCGAGGTGATCCCGTCGCTGGACTCGCCGGACCCGCTGGGGCGGGCGCTGGCCGAGGCGCAGCTGCACGCGCCGGGCTACACGCTGCGGGGCGGGACGAACGAGATCCTCAGGGGCATCGTCGCTCGCGGGCTGGGCCTGCGATGACGACGGCCGAGCGAGCATCGCTGCGTGCTGGGGACACCTCCCGCTTGCGGGGGACAGCGACCGAGGAGCGGAACGAGGCCGGAGTCGAGCCGGGGGTACTGCGCTGATGGCGTCCGACCAGGACCTGGTGGTCCAGACCGTCCGGGACGTCCTGGGCGGGCACGAGCCGTTCGCGCTCACCGCGGACACCGCCTGGGACGCCGGGTTGTGGGCCGACCTGGCCGAGGCGGGGCTCACCGGGGTGGGGCTGCCCGAGGAGGCCGGCGGCTCGGGCGGCGAGCTGGCTGACGCGGTGGCCGTCGTCCGCACGCTGGCCGCGGGGGCCGGCGCGGTGCCGGTGGCCGAGCAGCTGCTCGTCGCGGGCCCTGCACTGCTGGCCGCCGACCTCGACCTGCCCGACCCGGCGCAGCCGTTGACGCTGGCGGTGGCCGGCGCGGTGCACGCCGAGC